>DIUH01000018.1 GCA_002428205.1 Planctomycetaceae bacterium UBA6163 | reverse complement strand
TTAGCGGGTTTTTGCCACCGGCACCGCTGCGGGAATTGATCAGCACGGCAAAGCATCGTCCGTCACTGCGTCGAGTTAGCTCTGTTGCGGTGCCGGGCAGTGATCCCGTATGCCAAATGGTGTGCGAACCATTTTGACCAGGGCGAATCGTCCAGCCGAGTCCGTAATACGAATCTTTACCAGTCGATCCGCTGTCCGGGGCTGTTAAGATCGATCGGACTGAATCGCGGCTGAGAAGGGGAGTCGAATGTGGTGTGTCTATGTTCGATACCAGCGGTATCGCGTCGATAAATCGCACCAAGTCGCTTGCCGTTGCAATCCACCCACCATGCGAATCCATCGCTTCTAGGCACCATGTCCCGTAGGGACCGGGGACCTGTGTGCCAAGATCGTTGGCAAAAACCGACTTGCCATCATCCGGGTGGTAGTATTTTGCCTCGTCCGACTGTCGTTCCTCAAGGCGAGTCTTTCCTAATCTGATCGACTTGATGCCCAGCGGTTGAAAAATCTCGGCGCAGACGAAATCCTCATAACTTTGGCCAGACAATTTTTCGATCACGCGGCCAAGCAGGCAATATCCGTAATTCGAGTAGGCATAGCGTTGGCCAGGGTCGAAGTCGAGCGGTTGCGAATGCATCGCGCGGATCACATCGTTGGGCATTGCAGGTGGATCGCAACGACACTGCTGGGCCCACTGCACCGAGCGGAACATCGGATCGAATGATTTGTCGCGATCCCATCCACCACGATGCTGCAGCAGGTGTCTAATGGTCACGTCCCCTAACCGTGGATCGGGTTGACCCGCGCCATCGATCGGTTCTGGCGCATCCAAGATCTCAAATACTCGATCATCCAATTGCAACTTTTCCTTGTCGACCAATCGAAGAATCGCAACTGCAGTAATCGGCTTTGAGATGCTTGCGATCCGAAATCTGCTTGTCGGCAAGGCCGGTTGGCCCGCTTCGCGGTCCACGTAACCGTAACCGCGCGAGTGGATCAGGCGACCGTTATCAGAGATTGCAATCGAGACGCCGGGCAGATCATGTTTAGCGATCAAGCCTAATATCGCCTTGTCCAGGCCAGCAAAAGCGTCGATCGATTCGCCGGTTATCGGGATCGCGTCAAGTGGTTGCTGGCCGCATGTCGCTTTAGCGAACAAAGCATGGGTGAGCAGAACCGACAGCAAAACGTAAGTTCGCATATGCAGTTTTTGCCAAAGCGGTGTACGTGGGAGTGCGAAAAAGGGGGTGATTATCGGATCGCCAGCAAGTATTCCTGGCGAGTTGTTCCTTCGTTTCGAGCTATTCGCATATACATGGTGTTGCCGACGACCGAAGGGGTTGCGAACGCTTCATCGCCCAGTTTTCCCCGCCCACGCGAGAAGAACGCCTTGGGTGTTGCCTCGAATGCGAATGCGTCGCAAGCTTCGTTAAAAACATGAATCGTTGTACCGACCAGGATTGGGGAACTGCTGTAGTTTCCGCCTAATCTTTCGCGCCACATCATTTCGCCATCGGTGGTTCGCCAGCAATACGCCACCCCTTGGTCGGTAACAGCGTAAATATGGCCGTCATGGCACAGCATCGACTGTTCGTAACATTTCTGGTTGTTCTGCCAAACGACTTTATTCGAACCATCGGCGCGGATGGCGACGGTTTGAGATTGTGGGAACCCGCCGCTGGCATACACGTTTTGATCGTCCCACACTGCCGTTCCACAGGTCGCCATAGCGGTCCCGGGGGCTGACCATATCAATTCGCCGGTTTCCGGGCGGTAGCTCATCACTTTCGATTGGCCACTGACAACTAATTGATCGCGACCATGGATGTTAGCAACAATGGGCGATGAAAAACTGGTCGAGTTCGGACGTTCGATCCGCCAAACCGGTTCGCCGCTTGCCAGCGAGATGGCGGTCATGAATGCCGGCCCATCAAACTCGCCAATGATAATCGCCGTATCCTTATAGATTACCGGCGATGCGGCGTATCCATACTTGAATCGATCGGGGTAGTAGCGTCCGAGCGATTTTTGCCAAAGTTGTTTCCCGTCTGGCGAGAAGGCCGTTACCCAGAGCGCATCGGAATTATAGAAAGTTACGATTACACGTTGGCCGTCAAAAGCGGCCGATGAACTCGCTTCGGTGTTCTTTCGATGATTTTCTTTAGGCAATCCGCCTTGATGAACCAATTGGTTCCAAAGCAGTTTTCCGTTTCGACGTTCGAAGGCTAACAATGATTGAGTGCCGGCTTTGGTATCAGCGGTCGTCAAATAAATCGCCTCATCGGTGACAATCGGCGAACTGTGGCCACGCCCAGGAACCGGCGCTTGCCAAGCGACGTTTTCGCGACTGAGCACCGTTTGTTTAAAGTCGGCCGATGTGGCGATGTTGTTGCCATTGGGGCCGCGCCATGTCCACCAAGCCGTTTGCGATCCTGGGCGCGGCGGTGCACCCGGCGCTGCTGCGGTAACGGTTTGATTGGTATTGGGATCGAGCACCGATATTGCCGCTGCGCCGCTTGCGACAACACCGCCCAACCACGTTCGTCTGCGCATCGGCACTTGGTGCGGCGAGTCAAAGCGAAGTTGATTATGGCCTTCGGCGGGCGACTCGTCTGCGGGCAACTCATTCATTTGCTGAAACCAAGCACGGTGGTGGAGAGGAGCGAATATAAAAATGGAGAACCGAACTCCCCCACGAGGCAAACGCGTGGAGGTTTACAAGAAAATTCCTTGTAATCAACAAGGATTACAGTTTGACGGTAACGGTTTTATTTTCCGTATACGCGCGCAGGCCTTCCTCGCCAAGTTCGCGCCCATGGCCGCTCATTTTGAAACCGCCGAACGGAGCTGCGGCGTCGAATGCGTCGTAGCAGTTGATCCAAACGGTGCCTGCACGAACCCGCGCGGCAAACTCGTGCGCGGTCGAAATGTCGCGAGTCCAAATGGCAGCGGCAAGACCATAGAAAGTTTCATTGGCGCGGCGAATCAGGTCTTCCTTATCGTCAAACGTCAACACGCTTAACACCGGACCGAAGATCTCTTCTCTGGCGATGCTCATCTCGTCGGTAACGTCGCCAAAGATCGTCGGCTCAATAAAGAATCCGCGGTCGCCAACCCGCTTTCCGCCAGTGATCAAGGTCGCCCCTTCGCTTTGCCCTTTATCAATATAAGACATGATCTTATTGAATTGATTCTGGTCGATCTGGGGCCCCTGTTCTGTCTTGGGATCGAACGGATTTCCGACACGTCGATTGGCGGCCAAGGCTCTGACCTTGTCGACAAACTTATCGCGAATGCTCGATTCGACAAACAGGCGGCTGCCAGCACAACAGCACTGTCCCTGGTTCAGATACAACCCGATGTAGGCACCTTGCGCGGCCGCATCAAGATCGGCGTCGGCCATCACCACATTAGGACTCTTTCCGCCCAATTCGAAGGTCAGTCGCTTTAACGTCGCCGCTGAATCACGCGTAATGATTTGCGCGGTGGTGTGTTCGCCAGTGAAAGCGATCTTATCGATCAGCGGATGTTTGACCACCGCCGCGCCGGCCGTTGGGCCGAATCCGGGAACGATGTTGATGACTCCGTCGGGAATACCGACCTCTTGCGCGATCGCCGCCATTCGCAAACAGGTCAAAGGCGTCTGCTCCGCCGGTTTCATCACCACCGTACAGCCAGCCGCTAGTGCCGGGCCCCATTTCCAGGCCGTCATCAGCATCGGAAAGTTCCACGGAATGATTTGGCCAGCGACACCGATCGGTTCGCGGCGTGTGTAGCAAAGAAAATTGCCACGGATCGGAATCGTGCTGCCTTGGATCTTATCTGCGAACCCGGCATAGTACCGCAAACAATCGACCACCAGAGGCAAATCGCCTTTGCGGCTTTCGCTGATCGGTTTGCCGTTGTCCAGCGTTTCCAGCGCCGCCAGTTCGTCGATCTGCGATTCGATCGCGTCGGCTAACTGATAAAGCAATCGCCCGCGGTCACGAGCGTCCATCTTCGACCACGGGCCAGAGTCAAACGCTCGTCGAGCCGCTTTGGCCGCACGGTCGACGTCTTCGGCATCGCCTTCGGCAACCTGAGCGATCTCTTCTTCGGTAGCGGGGTTATAAGTCGCAAACGTTTTACCGCTCGCCGCTGGCACCCAACGGCCATCAATGAAACATTCCGTATGTTCAATCTTGATCGAGGATTGAGGGTTTTCGAGCATTGTCGACATCGATTTGATCCTGTGCAGTGGGGGAACCGGCGGATAAGTGTGGGTCGAGAATCGAAAATCCGCCAGCGAGTCAAACGCGCGTCTGCCAGCAGCCACAAGTCGATCCTTTACCGAGTTGACATTGTAGGGGCAATCGTATGACAGACTCAATGCCCGCGATTCAAGCCAAGCATTGGTGCGTTGCGGCGGTTTATTTTCCAGGTGGCTGAATCGTGGCCGAAAGCACAAAAATCTCGCTACGGGACCGCACGGTTTCAATTATCGTTTATCGTGGGGTGCCGGACTGGGCGGAACCGTTTAAGTTAGCGGACACCTTTTTGGTCAAGAGTCTTCATTTCGGGTCGCAACCAATGTTATTTCGGGTCTCGGGTCACCCCCAGCGTCAACTGCGATGGTCGCGTAACGGGGCCATCTGTGCGTTAGTGCGGTCGGTTTGCGTTGCCGTCGTCGTCGGTAATGTCATCAGTACCACCACGACGCCAGCGGCACCGCCAGCGGTTCCCACCAGCGATCGAATCATTCGCTATACAGAAGATCGTCGCGCCTTGGCGGTCAAGCATAAGGAGCCGATGTCAGAGTTTCGCAACTCGAGGATGCTGGAGTTCCTTCGCACACAGATGATGGACCTTGAAGCTGTCGATCCGAAACAAATCAGCGGTGCCGAAGCGGTCGATTATGTGCTGCTTAAAAATGAGTTGAAGTACAAGATCGCTAAAGCGAAGTACGACCAAGGACGCGACGAGCGCGTGAGACAGATCTTGGCTTGCCTAGTGCCGCTCGTGCAATTGTTAGAACGGCATGAGCAAACCCACGCCGTCGACGCGAAATCAACCGCCGAGTTGTTTGTGGCCACCAGCGCAAACATTAAACAGGCAATCAGCGATCTGCAAAAGGTCGCCCTGGAAGAAGCGTCTGGGGTTTCGCAGGCTCCTGCCGCCGGCGTAACGAACGAAGTAGAAGATTCGGCCGCGGTCGCCGCTAAACCGCAGATCGATTCGGCGATCGCACTGCACGCAGTCGATTCCGTGACGGATCTGCTGCGCAGCCTCGACTCATTCAATCGCTTCTACAGCGGATATAACCCACTGTACTCATGGTGGTGTGCGCTGCCGTATGAAACGGTCATTAAAGACTGCAACGCGTTGCTTGTCGTGTTGAAGAAGATCAGCGGCGCAAGTGATGACCCTGACCAAATCATTGGCCACGCGATCGGTGATGAAATGATGTTGGTCGAACTGCAACATGAAATGATCCCTTACACCCCAGCGGAATTGATCGATATCGCCGAACGTGAGTTTAAGTGGTGTGATGAACAGATGGCCGCTGCGTCGCGCGATCTTGGGTTTGGTGACGATTGGCAAGCGGCGATGGAAGCGGTGAAGCAAAAGCATGTGGCCCCCGGCGATCAACCGGCCATGATTCACCGCTTGGCGGCTGAGACGATCGCGTTTCTTAAAGCGGGCGATCTGGTGACCGTTCCGCCACTGTGCGAAGAAGTTTGGCGGATGGAGATGATGACCCCGGCTCGTCAACGCGTGAACCCGTTCTTCCTAGGTGGCGACACGATCATCGTCAGCTATCCCACCGACACGATGACGCATGAAGAAAAATTGATGAGCATGCGGGGAAACAACGAACACTTTGCTCGAGCGACAGTGCACCACGAATTGATCCCGGGTCACCACCTGCAACAGTTTTCAACCAAGCGTTATCGTCCTTACCGTCGTGAGTTTGAAACTCCGTTTTGGATCGAAGGCTGGGCGCTCTACTGGGAAATGTTGCTGTGGGACAAAGGCTTTGCGCGATCGCCCGAAGATCGCGTCGGCATGCTGTTTTGGCGCAAACATCGCTGTGCCCGCATCGTCTTTTCACTCGGCTTTCAACTCGGCCGGATGACACCCGAGCAATGCGTTGACTATTTGATCGATCGCGTTGGCCATGAACCCGCCAATGCCAGCGCGGAAGTGCGCCGCAGCGTCATGGGCGGCTACCCGCCGCTGTACCAAGCGGCGTATATGTTAGGCGGTTTACAGATTCGCGCCCTTCGCGCCGAATTGGTCGACAGCGGTAAGATGTCCGAACGCGAATTTCACGACGCGATCTTGCGAGAAGGGGCAATTCCGATCGCGATGGTTCGCGCCGCATTGACTGGCAAAATCGACGAAAACCCGGGTGCATGGCGATTCGCCGACGCGCCCAAGTGACCGTTCCATTGGCTGGTCAATCCATGCGCACGCCGATCGACAGCAAGATGTTTGCGTATCGTTGTTGGTCTGCGGTTTGAATCGTCAGCACATGATCGTCGGTCGCAACCGCATCGTAAAAGGCCCACTTGTCGATCGGTTGCAGCGACAAATTCAAACCGGCGGCCTTGATCGTCTGGCGATAGTCGTCCCAAACCGGTGGGTCGCCATCGAGCGCGTAAGGACCGCTTTTCTCAGTCTGCATCGTTTGAATCGTTTCGATCGGCACCGCAGACAAGATCGCCTGCAGCACTTGATCGCACGTCGGCACGCCCGGCATCAGGTTCAGCGAAATCAGTTCAGCACGCGGGCCACGCTTGGAAGAGGCAGGATAATTTCCATCAGCGATCAGGATCGAAGAATGATGGCCGGCGGCGCCCAAGATCGCGTTGATCTGGGGGTGAATCAATTTGTGTCGAAGCATAAGAAAAACCTAGAAGGACAATTTCAGTCGTTGGAAACACTGTAGGGCGAAGCCCAATATCGAAATGCTCGAATCGTCTGCGATGCAGCCGCATCCGGGTCGGGATACGGAAACGTTTCGGCCGATAAATAGCCGGTGTACCCGACCGCTCGCAGCGCCGCAATGATCGCGCGAAAGTCGGTATGCCCGAGTCCGACCGGCCGGCGATTGGAGTCGACAAAATGAACATGGCCGATCGTTTCGCCCGCTTCGGTAATCGCCCCGGCGACATCCGTTTCTTCGATCTGCATGTGAAACAAATCGGCCAACAGTTTGATGTTGTGACTGGCGCCAAGTCGATTGAGAAACGCTTTTGCAGTCGCCAGCGTATTGAACTGGTTGGTTTCATAACGGTTCAGCGGCTCATACAGCAGTGGCACGTTATAAGATTCGGCATGTCGTCCGCATACGGATAAACCATCCAGAAGATACTTATGGGCGTCTGCTGTGGTGACATCGCCACGCGCCCAACCTTGCATCGAGCCGATGATCGCGCTGGCACCATGCTTGCCCGCAACATCGATAATCGACTTTACGAAATCGATCGCTTTGGAACGCTGGTTGGGATCGGGATCGGCTAACGTTAGGCGATGCTTCACCCAACCGGCACCGGTGCCGACCGCGGCAAGTTGTAATCCATGATCGTCCAACATATTGGCCAGCGGCAGCCGGGTGAGCGCATCGGGTGAGGGGGGGAAAATCTCGATCGCGTCGAATCCCATCTGAGCCGCTTTGCTGCAGGCCGCGGGGATATCATCCCACAAAACGAATGGGCCGCCACGAGCCTCTTCTACCAAGCTGACTGTAACGCACGATTTCATGTCGATACTTTATTTTATTATTGAAAAGGCAAAAATTAAAGCTCATCCGAATAGCGGTTTCATGTGCCGATCGAACAGGTTTTCCGTTACATTTCGCGAGATTGCGGTTTTGCACGCGATCAAACCGTCGGTATAACGTGAGCCCATTTGAGCGGCAACCTTGTATCCGACATGAATCAATTGCCGCAGGTCGGGATTGAAGCTAGGACAGGTGGGGTCATGTCGCAGTGCATCGACAAACTGTTGGGACGACCACTCGGCGACATCTGACGGCAGCGGCAAACGTTTGGGATCGATGTCGATTACTGACGCGTAGGGGGCACATAACGCATCGCACTTGTCATAAGCGGCGGCATAAATATCTTTCGCTATCATCAACCCATCGCCCCCGGTTTCGGCCAAGCCGATCACCTCTTCCAACCAAGTCGTCCCCGCAGTCTTGATGTGTAGACCGGCGCCGGTATCGCGAATCGCGGCGCGGATCGCCGGATAAATCGAAAACTTGTCGCTTCCCGAATGAACACTCAGCTTCAATTCCAGAGGCAGTCCGAACGTCTTGACCGCGTAGTCGATCACCGCAATGTCGTCACGAAACTCGCGTTCGAATTGCTGGACATCGCCCACGTAATCGACACCTTTGTTGAAACGTCCGGTAAACTTCGGCGCGATCGTTTGTGCCGGAACGCCGACCGATGCTAATGCGGCAAGGATGATAAGTAGTTCTGGCGGAGTTTGCGGCGCGTCAGTTTCGTCCATCGAAACTTCGGTCACAAACGGTTCGGCCCCTTTCGCCGATTGAATGTGGCGATAGGTTTCGCCAGCACGGATCGCCGCAGCTAGATACTTTTCTGCGGTCGATCGCAACAGCGCCTCATCGATATCGATTGGTGACGACAAACCACTTAAGTCGATTCGTCCGATCAGCGACTGGTGGGTTGAAACGAACCGGTCAATTGCCGAATCGGCGGCTGGTTTGCCGATGTAATCGGCGACATCAAGCGTAAAGAAATCGCTACAGGACAAAAACGGCTCGACGGTCGCGATGCCGATATGATCAGCGTCAATATAGAAACCGTGTTGCCACTGCGCCGCTTCAATTGCCGCTTGCGCCGCCACGAGAACCGATTGCGGTTGCGAACCGACGGTCAGGTGTTCGCGGTTTGATTTATTCCAAACGGGCAGGATGTTCCACCCGAGCGACCGTGCCTTGCGAAACGCGTCGAGCTGTGCAGAAGCTTGGTGGGCGAACCGGTCGCCGACGCCGAACGTGAACTTGGCAAGTGGTTTCATGATAATGAGATGTTTGGTTGTTAGTGCCTATCCGAAAAGGGGGCTGACCCTTTGGAGGCGAGTCGATTTCTTCGTTTTTTCGCTCTCGCCGGAGAGGGGTAGCCCCCTTTTCGGATAGGCTCTTAGTCCATTTGGTCGAGGTCGACGACCGCTTTGATGACACCGGTTTCGGGGCGAGTAAAGTCAGGGAAATCTTTGACCATTTCACGATAAGTCGTGCGATGTGTGATCCAAGGGGCGGTACGGATTTGGCCGTCGCGGATCAAGTTGATGATGCGAGTGAAGTCGCCCGGCAATGCATTGCGGCTCGCCTTGATCGTCATTTCGGGCTTATGCATCGTCACGTGCGACAGCGACAACGTTTGGCTGGTGATGCCGACGAATACCAGCGTACCGGTTTGAGCGACATGGTGCATCGCGCCGGCCATCGAGTGGTGGTTGCCGGTTGCGTCAATCACAACCGCGAATCGATCGCCTTGAGTGATCTGTTCGGTCTGGGCCAGCGCCGATGCATCGTCTTTGTACAAGATCGTATTCTCGACCTCATAATTATCACGGCAGAATTGCAATCGTGACTCGACCAAATCCATGACCGTGATGCGTGCTCCTGCTAGGCGTACAAACTCGAGTGCCGCCAACCCGATCGGGCCGGCGCCAATAACCAACACATTGTCACCGGCGACGGCGCCGCCGCGATCGCAAGCGTGGCAACCGATCGCTAAGGTTTCGACAAGTGCCAATTGATCAAATTCCAGATCGTTACCGACGTGCAACTTGTCGCCTCGGATCAAAAATCGCTGCTGTAGACCGCCGTCGCACATCACGCCAAAGGTTTGGTTGTATTGACAACAGTTGGTCGCACCGCGGCGGCAGGCAAAGCATTTGCCACAGTTCAAATAGGGTTCGATGCTGCAGCGATCGCCGACCTGCAGATGCGTAACGCCTTCGCCAACTTGCAAAACCTCGACACCTAGTTCGTGTCCGATAATCCGTGGATAGCCAAAGAACGGCATTTTGCCGAGATAACCGCCCAGGTCGGTGCCGCAAATCCCCATCACTCGCGGTCGAACGAGTACTTGGCAAGGCGCGGGCTCCGGTGGTTCCGGGACATCGGAATATATGAAATGCTGGGGCTTTTCGAGGATGATTCCCTGCATGATCGGCAAGTCAGAAAAGAGGGGTAGGGCGGGTGCCAAGTGTCGGCTTCGAACCGGCCGATTTCTTCATCACGCGAAGGGGCTAGTCGCGGCGATGCGGCATAGAACGGGTGTGTGTGTGGTAGACGTTGATTTACCACAGAGGCGCCCGCCGTCCTAGAGGTGCATCATGCGGGATCATAAAGCGTCAATCGAAAAGGATGTGGTCGCGACCGTTTTGAACCTGACTGGCACAGAAGTTGGGTTCAGGTTTCGCTGCTGCGATCGATTAGACCGATCGTGTTCACATGAGTCGATTCTCGTTCAGGGTCGCAAAGTGGGCCGAGCATTGTCGATTTCATCAGTTCCGCGAATGTCACCGATTTGAATGCTGCTTCGGTTGCGGCGTAAGCGCGATCGAGTTCGGCGTGAAGAGGGCAAAGGGCCAAATGCGACTCGACACCCAGCGGGCAAGATCTGATTCGTTCTATCGGTGAAACGGCATTTATGATGTCAAGGATGTTCAACTGGTCAGTTGCAATTACCAATTCATATCCGCCACCGGGACCGGGCCGCGAACGAACAATCTCAGCGGTAACCAAATCTTGCAAAACTCGATGAAGATACCGACGAGGGACTTTGCTTTGCGCCGCTAAGGTATCAGCGGAAAAAGCGGTTCCCTGGTTAGTTGACAGGCACGCAATGGCCCGCAAGGCATACTCAGCTGTTTTGGAGATCATATCTACTTAGCGTTCCAGAGCAGGCATGGCTTTCATTTCCAACTGACTACGAAAATGAAGAGATCGAAGGGTGTAAGTCTTGGTGATGATCAAACAATCGAATCTGCAAGGCTTTAAAAGGCTATACAGTTAAAGTTAAACGGTATTGAGATTTAGATCCGCAGGCGTCAAGGGGTGGTACGGGGGTTGTCTTGCCCATCCGAAAACCGATGTTTGCCACGAATGGGGCAAAACGGGCTCGTGGTTTTCGCAATGGAATCAAGCAATGCAAACTGCTGGTCGATTTCCTTTGAATGAGTTCGCGACTACTTTTACCTCAGCGGGGTGGTTAAGAGCGATCGGATAAGTAGTTCGAAATCCGATCGTGAAAAATTAAGGCTACGCCTCGTGTTCTTTTCCGCTCCGACCTGTGCAGAAGTGTACATTCGTATTGATGTTGCGTCTCATTAATACGACGGTTAGTAGACAAGCACTTCTTGCTTTCGATTATATAGTCCACTTAGCGGCAATTGTGCAGCCCTAAACGGTGCATATTGCAGTGGGATTGCGATTGAAACGCCGATGAGCAGACTTGTCCTCGCGTTGGACGTTATAAAGGCGTCAAGTTTTTACGTGCTAGCGCAATTTGACGCAACGTCACTTAGTTTGCTGGCTTCGGCTGGGCCAATTTTTTCGGCGGATTGGCGATTTTAGGGCGTGTATGATGGCTTAGTGACGAATCGCGCATTTCTTGCTTCCGCGTTGTGCGGTAAATTGTCGCACCATTGGGCTGGTTGCCGGGGTGACTCCATGTGGTGGTGGTCCGCGACCCCTGTTCTTGGTCGGGCCGCTTGGGATGCGGTCCGGTAACGCTGTTTTTTGCCGCGTTTGCAAACCAGCGGTGTACACCCGGTTTCGAACTAGCCGGGGTTTTGTAAACTTCAGCCCGATTTCGAGCACGATGCGAGTTTCGTGATTGCAAAGAACGCCTTCGCCGGAATATGGCTAGAATCATGAGCAATTTGCAAATCGCACTTCAGCAAGCCTGGGCCGCGCATCAGGCTGGAAACGTCGCTGCGGCTGAGTCCGTGTATCGACAAATTCTGGCTCAGCAGCCACGTCATGCGGCAACTCTGGTCTACCTCGGCTTGGCACATTTCGACCAGCGAAGATTTGCCGAAGCGGCCCAAGCCTACCGCGAGGCGATTGAGATACAGCCCGATTTTCCGATCGCTTGGAATAATTTGGGAAATGCGTTTCGAATGTTGGGTCAGTTGTCTGAAGCGGATGACTGTTTTACCCGTGCACTGCAGCAAAAACCCGATTATCTGTCGCCGATGAAGAATCGCGGCACGTTGTGGATCTGGTCAGGCGAAGTCGATCGCGGGCTCGCGTCGTACCAAGATGCGATGCGAATCGCTCCCAACGACCCCGAATTGCACCGTAACCTGGGGGTCATTTATCTGCTGCAGCAGCGTTACGCAGAAGGTTGGGCCGAATACCGTTGGCGATGGAGCCTTAATCCTGGTGGGCGGCCGCGTCATCCGAGTCCGATTTGGGAAGGTCAAGATCCCAATGGAAAGACATTTCTGCTTTATCCGGAACAGGGAATCGGCGACGCGATCCACTTCGCTCGCGCCGCACACACGCTCAAGCAAGCTGGTGCTCGCACCGTTTTACAGTGCGCGCCAAAACTCGTTCCGCTGATGTCATCCATCACAGGCATCGACATGGTCATCCCCGAAGGAATATCGGTCGAAGAGTTCGGGTCTGGAAAAATCGATTATCAAGCTTCTTTGATCGACGTGATTGACCGCTGGTATGGCCGAACCGGGATGTTGGCGACAGAGTTTGCGCCGCTTTCCCAAGCGGCCGGTCCGCCGGGTGCGGCCGGCCAATCCGCTAGCAGTTTTGACGCCACGTCAGCTTATCTGCGAGCGTCGGACACGTTGGTCGACTATTGGCGCAGGGCGTTGTTTCCACCAAGTGGCGGTCACAAGCGAGTAGGGATCTGTTGGCAAGGCAATTCTCAGTTTCATGCAGACATCTACCGATCGGTTCCGCTTGAAAGCTTTGCGCCGCTGTCAAAAATCGATGGCGTTTCGTTGTACAGCCTTCAACATGGGCACGGCCGCGAACAGCTCGATGCGTGCAGTTTCGGCAAATCGATCATCCGTTTACCAGATTCGATTGACCAATCCAGCGGCGCTTTCCTGGATACTGCGGCGATTATTCGCAACCTTGATTTAGTTATCACGGTCGACACATCGACGGGACATTTGGCTGCGGCGCTCGGCAAGCCGGTCTGGGTAGTCCTAGGCACTGTTCCCGATTGGCGATGGACGCTTGAAGGCGACACATCCGCGTGGTATCCCACCGTGCGACTGTTCCGCCAGCAAAAGATGGGGCAATGGGACGAGGTTTTCCAGCGACTTGCGGCGGCGCTTGGCTCGGTGCTGTAAGGCATGCCGGCGCAGCAAAACAATCGACGTGATGTATGATGTAGCGCTGGTCAAAACCGCTTCATCCTGCCTGCTCCATCTAACCTGCCCCGCCAAATGAACCAAATCGCTCGTCGTACTTTCGTCACCACCTCCGCAATCGCTGTCGTCTCGGGAGCAATCATGAAAGACAGTCCTGCGGCCGAACTCGCGACCGCCCCAGCAGCATCTGGCGGTCAATCGCCGATTCGGTTTTGCTTGAACACCAGCACGCTGCGAGGCCAAAAGCTGTCGGTGCCTGACCAGATCAAGGTTTGCGCAGCAGCGGGTTACGACGCCATTGAACCGTGGATGCGAGATCTGTATCAGTTCGTCGACCAAGGCGGCAAGTTGGCCGATTTGCGAAAGCAGCTTGAAGACGCGAATCTGACGGTCGAAAGCGCGATCGGTTTCGCGAAGTGGATCGTCGATGACGAAGCCGAACGCAAGGCGGGGCTTGAAGAGGCACGCCGCGATATGGATCTGTTGACACAAATCGGTGGCAAGCGAATCGCAGCGCCACCGATCGGTGCTCACACCCAACCTGGACCAGCGTTGGAAGTGATCGCTGCACGTTATCGCGACCTGTTGATTCTAGGGGCCGAAATGGGCGTAACGCCGCAACTGGAGTTATGGGGATTTTCAAAAACACTTAGTCGCTTGAGCGAGATGGCTTATGTCGCGACCGCCGCTGAGCATCCCGATGCTTGCGTCTTGCCTGACTTTTACCACATTTATAAAGGTGGAAGTCGTTTTGAAGGGCTTGGTATGATCGAGGCGTCGCGAATGCATGTCTTTCATATGAATGATTATCCCAGTGACCCGCCGCGAGATACGATTCAGGATGCGGATCGCGTCTTTCCAGGCGATGGCGTCTGTCCGCTGCCCGAAATCATTGCCAATCTGATCCGCAGCGGTTTTGTTGGGGTTTTCTCACTTGAGCTATTCAACCCAGTCTATTGGCAACGCGACGCGCTTGAAGTCGCAAAAGAGGGGCTTGCGAAATCCAAGGCTGTTGTCCAGGCGGCACAATCGAGTGTGTAGGTGCACGCCATCGCGTTCCGGTGTTTGCTTGGCAACACCGGTTATCAGCGTCAGGATCTGATTTATAGGTTGCTAAGTTCCGCAAATTGATCTTTTAGACTTGCGTACAATTTGCGATAGATTGGGAACAGCGAATTATAAGTTTTTGCCGCTTTGCGGTCTGGCGCGGTCTGCGAAGCGACCTCGATCGTGGCTTTGCATGCCTGTTCGATATTCTTATAAGCGCCGTCGCCGACGGCGGCCAGCAATGCGACTCCGTATGCTGGGCCCTGTTCGACCTTCAGCGTGGTAATCTTCTGGCCGAAAACGTCCGCCTGCATTTGCCGCCAGAGTGGGTTTTTACTGCCACCACCGCTAGCGCGTATTTCCTTCACCGGCACGTCAAGCGATTGAATGATCTCCAGGCTGTCACGCAGCGCGAACGTGACCCCTTCCATCACGGCGCGGGTCAGGTGGCTACGCTGGTGTGTCAGGTTCAACCCGACGAATGCGCCGCGGGCCTGAGGGTCGGCGTGAGGGGTTCGTTCGCCGTTTAGGTATGGCAAGAACAACAGCGATCCGCTGCCGGCCGCTACAGCAGCCGCTTCTTCGGTCGCCGCTTTGAACGCTTGGGCGTTGGCTGCCGCAGTTGCGGCTGATCCAGACGCCTGCTGGGCCAAGACGTTTTCGACCCACCATTGCAACGATCCGCCGCTGGTCAAGTTCACGCCCATCATGTGCCATTTGCCGCGAACCGCATGACAGAAAGTGTGCAATCGGCCCAGCGAATCGTATTGCGGTTGGTCGCTGTGAACGAACATGACGCCCGACGTGCCGATCGACGTGCTGAGCAACCCAGCGCGGACGACACCGTTGCCAATTGCGCCCGCGGCACAGTCGCCGGCGCCACCAACGACCTTGCACTTGGTCGTCAACCCTAGTTCATCGGCTGCGGCGATGGTTAACGTTCCTGTGACGTCTTCGCTTTCGACGACGCGCGGCAACAGCGAATCGTCCAGGTCTAATTTGCTCAGCAAAGTGCCGCTCCAACGTCGTTTGATCACGTCCAACAAAAGCGTTCCGCTGGCGTCGCTGACCTCCGTCACATAATCGCCGATCATGCGGCGGCGAATGTCATCCTTTGGCAATAAGACTTTTGACAATTTGGCAAACAGTTTCGGTTCATGATTCCTCAGCCATAAGATTTTTGGGGCTTGGAAACCGGTCAGTGCTGGGTTGGCGACCAGGCGGATCAATGCCTTGCGGCCTCCCGCTTTAGTCGTGATTTCCGCACATTCGGCTTCCGTGCGTTGATCGTTCCAAAGCAGTGCGGGGCGCAAAACCTTATTGTTTTTGTCTAAGAAAACGGAGCCATGCATTTGGCCTGATAAACCGATCGCTGTGACATCGCCTGGTGCCAGCTTTGACTTCGACATCACTTCCCGCACCGTTGCGACGGTGGCTGTCCACCAATCGTCTGGGTTTTGCTGGGTCCACCCTGGGCGTGGTTGTTCCATCGGGTATGTCGCATTCGCTTCGCAGACCACGTTTCCGGCGGCGTCGATCAGGAGCGTCTTGGTGCCGGTGGTGCCGATGTCGATGCCGAGGTAATGCGTCATGATGGGGAGCCAGTGGATTGAGGGGACGAGCGGGCGATGCAGGGGGATTACTGTGGTGGCGGCGGCTTCGCCTGCGAGGGGGCTTAACCCGACGAACCGCAGGATCTTATCATGCGTAAGGTCTGCTCGTTTGCCTATCCCGGATTCATGCTCCTCTGACCCTGAAAACTCGCTGTGCCAGTCGCAAAACGGTTCCTCCGACGTGATTTTTTGTTGACCTCGGCGGCCGGAGGGATCGCTTGTTTGGCGGGGTGCAAACCGAGTTCCCAGCCCGAGTCAACGCCGTCGGTGCGGACCGATGTGCCGTTGAGGGTTTTGATTTGCGGCGACGCGTCGTGGGGCGATGCGATCAATACGGCTTGGGGCGGTATCGCAGAACAGCCGTTGGCGATCGAGGTTTTACCGTTTGGCGACGCAACCGAAGCGGCAATGCCGATCGCCGACGCGGCGCCGGGTGCGGCGGTAAAGCCATCGTCGGGTTTCGCCGAACGTGTGGTTGCAGCGCTGAAACGAAACGATGTGGCGATCGTGCCCTGCGGATTGATGCCCGACATTTACGAATCCCAGTCGATCATGCCGCTGGGTGATGACGTGGTCGACAACGAAGTGATGGCTGCGGATCGTTTTTTTCCGGTGATTGCCGAATCGCTGATGCGCTGGGCGGGCAATCCAGTCGCCGTGCCACTAGGATGTTTGCAACCGGCGATGTTGGTCAGCGCCGGTGCGGTGGCGAAATTGGGCCAAAATGGCGATGTCGCGCTACCTAAGACTTGGCAAGACTATGACCAAGTGGTTCAAGAAATCGGCGGCAACGGCACCGCAACGGCCGAACCGCTGGCCACTGGTGCTGCGGCGAAAATGTTCTTGTGGCGGGCCAGTGATGCGGCGCCGCCGGTGTGGTTGTTCGATCGCGTTAGTTTTCAGCCGGTTCTGACGGAGCAGACATATGTGATGGTGCTGGAAACGATGCGCAGCAACGCCCAACATTACGGTCAATCGCGAATGACGCCCGGCGAGGTTTGGAACGCAGTAGCCAGCGGGAAATTGTCGATCGCGCTGGGATGGCCCGCCGCGCTGGGTGATCCGCCCCGCGTCGAGTCGATCGGCGATACGATCGCCAATTCCCTGCCTGTGACGCAACCAGCGACGGATGCGGTGGCGATTGCAAGTCCCGTATTGCCCGATCCGGACGCTCCGCTTGCTGTGATCAGCAGTCGATGTCGGCAAACGGTGGCCGCCAAACGATTCTTGGTTTGGTTAAGCGGCGGCGAAGGGAGCGAAATGATTCGTGCGACGATTGGGCCAATGACGGCGATTCGACGCGATGCCGGGACCGCAACCGGCCAGTCGAACGGGACCGGGGCAAGTAATTACGCAGCGTTTCTTGAGGAGCGGTTATCGTCCTTGAATCTGCGGCCAACCATTCGCTTGCACGGTTACGATCGGTACATGGCAGTCTTGGATCGCGAAGTGCTGGCTTGTCTTGATGGAAAACAAACCGCCACCGAATCGCTGGAATCCGTATCGACGGCGTGGCAATCGATCACTGCCGAAATCGGTACCGAGCGTCAAGCCAAAGCGTGGCGTTTAGCGCAAGGGCTAAGGAATTGAGGCTCGCTGTCGGCCAGCCCAATATCACGACATCAAGCCACTTTTCGCTGCATGCTTCGAATCACCGTAAACGCGTTATAGCGCACTGATTCAATTTGCTGGCCAATCTCATAGCACAGCGACAGATGAACCGATTCGCCCGTTCGGCATTGAAATGATGATTCCAGCGGCAACACCAGGCACTGATTCGCCCATGTGATCGCTTGTTGCTTGCTCATGTCGATCGCTAGAACGTTTTGGGTTACAAGTCGAATCGCATTCACGTTTGCATCGAAGTCGGCTTCATAGCTTTGTTCAATTTGTATCGTCGTTGGTATCGTCTGGTCGTAGGCGATCGTTTGATAGGATGCCAGCGGAGCGACCTGTTTGGTCTGCGGTTGGGTTTCCACTGGCGCTTGGAACAGCGGGATTGGTGCGACATATCCAGCGAAATCGAACGATTGCTCGACCGGTTGGCACAA
>DIUH01000175.1 GCA_002428205.1 Planctomycetaceae bacterium UBA6163 | reverse complement strand
GATTCGCAAATGGGGTGTCGTTCGCGATGATCCCCAAGATCGACAGCCCGGACTCGCCAAACCCGCTGTAGTATCCCACTGTCCAATTGAGTGTAGCCGTATGGATTGTTGCGCCTTGGAAATCGGCTGGCGCTGCAAATCTCATCATGCTGCGCCGAATACCATTCCAGTCTTCGCCGCACTCCATGGGTAACGCGGCCACTTCGATCGGTCCGCTAAAATCGGACTTGCGAATTCGGTAGGCGTTGGGTGTTAGGGTCGCGGTAGCCATGCAGAGCTAATTAAGAAGTTGTTAGTCACCCCAACCCCAACCGCACCCGATCAATTCGATCGAGACGTCGGACATCAACCGGCCGGGGAACGATTCGCGCGAACGGAACACCCGCACAATCACAGACACGTTGATAACGTGTCCGCGTGCGGTAGGAATTGCGAGCCAAATACCGTGTGCCACAACAGGGACAACGTGGCGCTTCGGCTGGTGTCAAACGACGGCGCGGAGCGTCGGTTGCCAACGTGATTGTAAATAAGGGCACTCGGGATCGACTCCACAAATGCGAGCGTCAGCGGCTCGGGAATTGAGCGACTGGTCATCGCCAGCCAGGAAAATCAAACCGGCGAAAATGCCACCGCTGGCCAGCGACCGTATGAAATGAGTGGTGTGAACCGGGCGCGGCAAGTAGACGGTACCGCGACCGCGTGAAGCGCCGACCTTGGCGTCGATCCAATCGGCTGCAGCTGCGGCTTGCGACACATGCCGCTGATTCACCAATCCCAACAGCACCAATTCAATCTCGATCGCTTCGCTAGTCAATTCGACCAGCAACCGATCGACAGCAATCGTACCGAGTACACGCCCCGGACCAACATACCCAAACGCAAACGGGCTCTGTATTTGTTTTTGTGGCACACGGCCTCCGATGCACGCGCAGACGTTCGCAGCACGCTGCCACGATCCGACGGCATTTTACCCGATAAAATGCCGGTTTTTCGTCATCTATAAAACTTACTAAAGCATTGATTCGCTTGCACAACCGAATCGCCCCTACGCCGGTGGCCATCGGCAGGTTACAACATCAACGACCGGAATCGGTTGTATAGGAGTCTTGTTACATAGGAGGCAGTATGCCAAGAAAACGCGGTTGGCGTCGTACGCGAAAGAAGCGGCGCGAAGTAGAAAATGCCGTGGTCCCGGCCAGGGGACCACAGCAGACGGTGAGTGTAGGGGACATCCAACGTCCGGCGCAGTGTACCTGCACAGCGCGTTGGTCGCAAATCCATGTGCTGATCAAATTGGTGGAATTGTCAGCGTCGTGGTTCCGCAGGCCGGATGATTAGGTTTTTGGCTTAGGCTTGCGGCTGCGTTTCTTTTTCGGCGCTGCGAATTGCTTCAGATTGGCGACTTGGCCGCGCATTTCCGGCGGCTCCAGGCCCAGATCGGCGGCGATCAGGCGGCGCACGTAGTCGCTTTCCTTTTCGCCAGTCTCGGCCAAATGCGCCACAAACGGTTCGGACAATTCGCCTAGGCGAACAACGATCGTTTTGGTCATCCTGATTCCTACGCTGGCCCCAAGGGGCCAGCGTCCCTGCTGGTGTTTTTGTTTTCGGTTTACCGGGTCAACTCATTGGCGATCGCGTCGGCGGCGGCTTGGGCCTCATCGGCCGCGAAGATCAGTGTCGAGATTTCGTCGTCGACTTGGATCGCGTATCGGATTCCCGATTCTACCAAGGTTGCTCGGATGCGGGCGACGTCTACGGTTGCGACTGTTCGGGTTACTGTTGCCATCTTTCTGTCTCCGGTTCGGGGTGAGTGATTGTCGTTGTGACGCTTACATTCTACCGATTGTATTACAATCGACAAGCCCTGTTTCAGAAAAAAAATGGAATCGGTTTTCAGCCCGGAAATGGCGGTGTTTTTGATGGGCAATTCGTCGTGGTGCTAAGTCGTTGACATTGGACCTGAGACGATCGAAGCTCGGTCAAACGCTCAATGATGAGCCCCAAACCCGATGAAAGGATTGACCGATGGATGAGCTGATTCGCCTGATTGCCGACCTAGCAACGATCACCAGATTCGTGATTTTCGCGGCAAAAACGCTAAGAAAAAAACTATCAAAAAAATCATAGCAAGGCACTTGTATTATTATCCGCTGTGGATAATAATTAGGGCACAACACTGATCTTTGACAATTCGGATTTGATTGCGAGCGGGGCCTGAAACGATGGAAACCCCTCAATCAAAAAAAGCGGCCCGACTGGTAACGGGCCAGTCGGGCCTTACCACGGTTTTCCCTCTCACAGGATTACAAACATGGTTCCTGACCAGTCTACCTTCCTCAACAAGGTGCTTCCAGTCGTCAAGGCTTGGGGACAAAAATCCTTCACCGGAAACGATCGCGAAACTCAAACAAGTGACGCGATCAGTCACGCGTGGAAGATTTATCTGACCGCACCGGTCGACACTAAACCGTCGCAGATTGCTTACTACGCGATTAAAAGCGTGAAAGACAATCGACAGTTCAGCGAGTCGACACGGTGTGTGATGAGCCCCAAAAAACGCCAACGAAAGCCGGAAAGGCAAGAGTTCGAAGCGGTGTTCGCCGCCCGAGACAATGCTAACCCGGCCCGGTTGGTGGCCTTCAAACTCGACTTCCAACAGTGGTTCGCGGAGTTAAACCCGCGAGCCAAAGAGGTGGCCGAGTTGCTGGCCTTGGGACACGAAACCCACGCGGTCGCCGAAATGCTCGGTGTCACGCCTGGTGCGGTGTCTCAGTGGCGGCGACGTCTGGAATCTAGCTGGTACGCCACGCGGTAAGGATTGATGGACCGGCCTCAGAAATGGGGCCGGTCTTTTTTTACCAGATTTTTTTGACGGTCGGGCTAAATCTCGGCCGTTTTTGCGCTACGTGTTATCAGAGCGGCTTGTGGCCGCCTGATTCCTTACCAATCAAACGAGGCAAAACATGGACCCATTACAAACGACGTTACAGGATGCGCTAGAGGCCGGGCCGATCGAGCGGATCGAGATCGAGATTGTGCCACCGCGCCGGCCGATTGCCGGGAGTGCTCGCGCCGCAGCTGCGGGCAAGCGCTGGCCCGGTCAATTTCGCTGGAAACTATGGTCAGGCGGCCGCCTGGTGTTCGTCGCGACCGGATCGGCGGTTGCCGCTGAAATCGCGGCGATGATCGAATCGACTGACGTGATTGTGAAAACTACTTTAGGAATCAACCCAAATGGCGAAGAAACGACCAGCGGCCCAGCCCGCAGCGAAACAGCCCACGGCTGAGCCCGCGACACGTCGCGGCCGTCCGTCCAAGCCAGTCGACGAAGATACGTTCGCGGCCGGAATTGGGCGAATTATCCGCGAAACGAGAGAGCGAAAGGGGCTGACGGTGGAGCACTGCGCCGATGTAGCTGGCGTTGCGGTCCCAACGTGGTATCATTTCGAACGGGGACGGTCGATCGGCTTGGATAAGTTGCCACTGATCGCCACGGCGCTGGGCGTGAAGGTGGTTAAGTTGATCCCGCCGAAATAATCCGGCGCAGCGCCGTGGAATAGATTGTTCATCGTACGCGATACTCACTCGCGTAAATTGCCTGCTTGTTCCACCAAAGAAAACCATCTTTGATGTGAATAACGGCTTCAACGGCGATAGGCTTGCACTGCTTGTACTCGTTCGCAGGTTCGTCCGGGTACTCAATATCGATCAAATCAACGATCTCGCCTGGGATCTCGCTGCCATCTGCCAATCGGATGACGTTTTTCGCTTCGTCAAACGTGAATAGCAAGTCTGGCGACGATGAACAATCGGATGAACCCGAGTGCTCGACAGGCCGTTTCTCTGAATCCATGCTTTACTCCTCGCACCGGGTTATCCGTAGCGTTCTACCGACTAATCCTCAAACGCTCGCTTGATCGCCGCCTTCGACAATCCAACGGCTTTACACCCTTCGACGGTAGCCCGAAAGTAGACCGACTTTCCGCCATTCAACGACGCCCCACGTTCCGCGAATCCAGCGGCTACCATTTCCTCGAATGCCTTGTAATTGTGCGAATCAACGCTCGCGCAAAAATGATTTCTGTATCCGTGTTTCGACTTCCGAATATGGCTACCCGCTCCCAACGTATGCGTGAGAAGATCGATCCATAGCGGTAGAACAACGGGTTGTACCGGAGCACTCATTTACGTTTTCCCTCAAGGTTAAAATCTATCGTTCGTGCCCGGTAAACCCGAGCGTTCGGTGCCTAATTGGGCGACTTCTTTAGTAAATCCTTGACACTGACGCCTTTCATTTGTGGCGGCCGTGCCGTGCCTGCGATGACAGGCACTAGCAATCTATTTCGCAATTCTTTGTTGAGCTTGCGGGCTAAGCATTCAGCGACCTGATTGCCGTTCATTACTCAGGTGACCTCCTGAACAACCTTTCGCCCCCATTCGCTCCAATAACAAACGTCGTACGTTCGCTCTCTGTTGCTTCTGACTTCGCCAGGTGGCGTTGTGGTCGCGGTCTGGAACCCCTTCCACGGATCAATACCGACCTGGATTGCAAAATCGACAATTTGCTCCAACCTATGCTGTTCGCTTCCTTCGTCGCGGATCGCTTGCAACGCGATCGCCTTACGCTCAAGTCCTTTTGACACGATTTGCATCAAACCGGCACTGACACATGCACCTTGCGATGATCAACCACGCCGTAAGCGTGAAAGAATTCAAGCAAACCGAACGACTCACGGGCTGCGTCCACCGCGTCGTCTTGCGAATCGAACCGTTCGCCATCAACCTGAAACTCGTTTCCGTCAATCTCGATTTCTCCGACCTCTACCAGCTTTGCGAAGATGAATTCTTGGGCTTCCGCTTCGTTATCAAACAGGTGAATCGATTGGTCCGGAACACCTGAAATCGACAAACTTTCGGACATAAAAAAAACGCCAACCATGAAAAAACTCCCATTGCCAACCTTAAAAAACTGATCACGAAACCAATTTCGTGATCATCCCGCCACCGCCCGCCACGCCTTCAACAGCCGATCAGCCTTTGCGCTGGAGTAGTTCACGTCGCCGCCAATTGCCTGCGACGGAATCGCTAGCCTTCGAAACATCGCGTTGATGATCACTTGTTGGGCCTCAGCAAGACTGCCATGCCGCATCGTGGCCAATTCCAGAGACGTGAATTCGCTTGGCGGCGTGTAGACGATCAATTCGTTTTTCATCGCCGCCGCCTCGTTTTTGTTACCGTCATCGATTCCATTCGCTGCTTACGAAACGCCGCAAAATCATCTGCCAGGGCTTCCGCTTCGTGCTGGGCCCGGCGGTTGATCATTTCCCAATCGATCCACGCCGGCCGAACATAGGCCCAGCCAGGCAACGCCATGATCGACGCCTCTTCGGCCAGCTCGCGATTCAGCTCGTACGTGAACATCGATTGAAGATCGCGAACCGATACCCCGCGCCGCTGCGCCCGAGTCTCGACCAGAAACGATTCCGTGAACTCGATGCCTCGGTCGATCGCCGAATCGCGATAGGCCAAGTCGGCATCCGACAAAACGACCAGCGGAACAGGTTCCGCCGGTACCGATCGACCGGGCCGAAAGTCAAATCGCAATTGCTTGGGAGTGGCGACGTTCACCGCGCACCCCCAGCCGTCAATTCGCCATCGGTCAATTCGCGAAACCTCGCTTCGATCACTTCTTCGCTCAGGCCTCGGTTGCGGCCTTCACGCCACAGCCGCGCCCGTAAAATCTCCCGCCGCGTCGTGTCGCTCATCAGCGACACCGATCGCGATGGGGCCCTTGCGCTGCGATCCTCGCGAGCGTCTTCTGGTGGCCGCGATTGGCCGGTCATCCATCGGTACAGCCAGCCGATTGTCACGTGCGGTTGGTGGGCCCGTAGCCGCTCCCAAACCGCGATCAGACGTTGGGCATCGTCCGGGGTCAGCTCACGGCTTTGTGCCGTCGTGACCGCCTTGAACGCACCATCGGGGCTCATACCACGTTCCAAAAAAGCACTCACCACCACCGCCCACGGATCCGGAGCGGCGATTGGTGCCGCCGCGTCGCTTGATCGCTCTGAGTGAGATGAGTGAGGTTCTTTAGAGGTTATTAGGGTTCGTCGGACATAATGTCCGGGGTTTTGGTCAGAATGTCCGGGGTCACGGTCAGAATGTCCGGGGTTGCCGTCAGAATGTCCGGGGTTGGAACGGTTATTGAATGACCCGACTTCGCCCCAGTTGATCGCGTACCGGATCACTTTGCCGGGACGTTTGTCCTTGATGACCAACAACTGCAGATCGACCAGCCCTGTACAGGCTCGGCGGACTGTTCGTTCGTGACAGTTGAGCACCTTGGCGATCGTCGTGGCGCTGGCCCAGCAAACGCCGCTTGTCCATTGGTGCGAACAGATTCGCATAATCACCGACTTGAGCGTCTTGGCCGACACTCGCACTTTCGCTTTGCGATCGCGTACCCAGATCGATTTGAGATTCAAATCCAACAACGCCGCCTCGGCATCGGCGCGGTTGAAGTCGATCAGCTGTTGTTGGGTGGAAACTTTGGCGGCCATTTTTCAAAACGGAAAATCCGCCTCCCTGATTTCATTGGCCCGAATCAGAATCGAACGGACTTGCGCCCGATGTGCCAGATCAAATAGCGTTTGGTCGCCTACCATCCAGCGAAACAACTGGGCCGACCTGACAACCACACGGCTGAAACGATTCGCCGGCGCCTGCTGGAGCGTTCGCATGTAAAGGCTGTGATCGAAAACCAAACCGACCGCTGCGGTCGCGGCGAAAATCGTGCGACGTTGCCGGTGTTCGATCTTGCCTTGAATCGTCACCGGTCGCAGCTCGTCGTATTCGCGACCGATCGGCTGGTGAAAGATGTGGGTGCCGAGCTTCCAACGACGGAGCTTAAATCGCCGAGTCGAGTAGATACCACCGATACAGCGTCGGCATTCTTGGCTGTCGGAATACATGCCGCTTCCGGCGCACGAATAACAGATGTTGACGATCTTCTGGACGTCTTCACCGTCGGGCAATCCGTAATGCAAAAGGATCGCCGTCTTGAGTGGATAAAAATGGAATCGGGATAGCGGCCGAGCGTTAGCGACCGTCAAAACCCGTCCTAATCGTTCCGCGAAATCCATGTTTCCAAATCCCTGTCCTGATCACATACGACTGTGCCGCAACAGCTCCGCAACAGTTCCGCAGGAGCTTCGCAACAGTTCCGTCTGAAGTCGGTACACCAGCGCCCGAGCCGACTAAAGTCGGTACACCAGCGCCCGAGCCGACTAAAGTCGGTACACCAGCGCGGACACCAGCGCTACCGCGAAACGCCGATCACGACCGGGATCGCTCCGCCACCAGAGTTCAATTGTTCGTCGACAAACTGGCGAACCATCTTCAAGGCTTGCTGATTGGCGACGTCCAGGCCATCGCCACGGATCACCAATCGGATCGATTCGTTCGCGGCGTCTAGGTCCAGTGTCACCGATAGCCGATACCAGGCTTCGCTGACCGGACTGGTCGAATACCACGGCAACGAAACCTCAAACACTTCCGGCAATTCGCCTTGCTTGGATTGCACCGCCATTTCGACGCTGCGGCCCAAACTCTCGCGCCCGTGTTCAATCGTGCGTGATCCGTCGTTGCGACGCGAAAAGTCGATCGACCGCAGCTGGGACAGCAGCCCAGTCGGTACCGACTCGAACAAACGGTCGCGGATCAGCTCCACAACATGCTTCTGCTTGTTCCATGTGCCCAGACTCAACAGCGCCACCAACGCGGCCGATGGGGCGATGGTCCAATCGACGAAATCACGCCGCTCCGATTCGTCATAAAACGCCGTCACCACCACAGGTTTGCCCGGTTGCGTTGGTGTAACGAAAACCACAGCCTGGTCCGCTTCGTCCAGCAACTGACAAAACGACTCGATGTCACCCATCTGATACTTGCGATCGTGAGCCGGTACCGTTTCGCGTATCACAGTCCCATCAGGCTGGCGTACCAACACTTCACGGCCACCGGGCAACGGATGGCTCTTAAAGTCGACTCCGCCGAGCGTCAGTTCGGCGATCTTAGAAATCATTTCAGCTAACATGATTCTCGTTTAATCCTTATTCATTGTCGAAAATGGTGGTTTGGTCGACGTTGTCGAGGGAATCCTCGTTAAACACCAACATCGGACCGTTTGAAGATTTGCGAGCCTTCATGTCAAAGACTCGCGTTTTTCGGCTGGGCAGCTTTGACCCAATGTCCATGCGAACGTTGACCCGTTCGCATTCGCCCGTTTCATCGCAGATCGGTTTGAACATCACTTTCAATGTCACCGATCGCTCACGTTCATCGCCGGGCCGATCCATCAGATCGAGCACCACGTGTTTCACTTCCTGGTGAAAGGCGGCTTCGATCCGGCCGCCGTCCATCAGTTTGAGGTTCTGTATGTCAAGTTGCAGAATCGCCATCGTCTCTTAAATCCTTACCAGCGGTTAAACTTCCAATCCCATCCAAACAATGAAACTTCAAAATCCGATCAACCTGAATCGGCTCGATCGGTAACGCCTTGATCACGCTGGCCGCCCATTGCAGCACTTCCAAATGAATCGACGCACGGACACGTAAATCGATCGCCGCCATCATCAACGGAAATCGGAATCTCGCTGGGACGTCAAAGTCGTTTGATTCGTCCAAGGCGCACGACATCGCGACCAACGACTCGCGAACCAATTCGTACCGTTCTTCTTCTGCGTCGCTCATCTTGCGAGCTTGTTCAAAAACTTGCGTCATGCCCCTTCAACCTCCTGAAAAACTTCCAAAGCCGGATCGATTGCTTGGCCACACGTCTCGATCTTTTCGTTGATCAACTCGATCAACTCATCGTGCGACATCTGCATCATTTCGGCCGGGTCGAGGTCGTTGTAAACCAGATCGATCACGTCCGATTCACATAACTCGGGGACGAAATACGCAATCACTTCCAGCCGCTTGTCGACGCGATAGAGCGCCGCCGCTGCGTGTCGCAGTTGAATCGCCGCTTCCAACGTCCGGTTGATTACTTTTGGTTCTACTTCAGTCGTTCCCATCGCATTCCTTTCAGCATTTCGTCGATCCTCTGGGGGCGGGCGTCAGGCGAAGACATCTTCACCACGTACTGCGTTCCAAACTCATCCTCCGACACTCGCACATGACCGGCGACCAATCGGCCGCCGGCGTCATAAATCGAGTAGTCGGCACCGTTGACCAACAAGTGACCACACGAATCACGCTGGGCCTTGGGATTGGTCAGCGCGTCAGGCATCGTGTCTTCGTTCCGCACCGGTCGACGTGACGGACCAGTCGCCTGTTGTTCGCGTTCGTTTCGTGTAGCGTGCAAAAACTCAGCGGCCACGATCACCGCCGATGTGCTGGTCAGCGTCGGACGTCGTTCGCTGGTGCGGACGATCTTGCCGAGCTTGGCCAACTCGGTCAGGCGGCCAGAAAAGACGTTTTGAGGCGTCTTGTACTTTTCGCTCAACTCAAACGCGGTGATCCCCTTGGGGCCAGCGGCGATGATCCGAGCCAACCATTTGTTTTGGTCGTCGCGGATGCTGGGCAAAATCTCTTGGAACGTTTCGTCCCGAGACTTTTTTCCTTCGTCAACCGGTAGGTCGAGCAACGAAGGTTGCAGTCTATGGGCTTGGTCACGGCGGGTTGCGGTTTTCATCTGGTCACCTCTGGGGCGGGTCGACAAAGATTCCGACCGGCCAGCCGCTTCGTGACGGTTGGTGCGATCGCTGGATAACGACACGTGAACAACGCTTCCAGCGGTGTTCCTTTGGCATGCTCAGCAGAACAAACGCACGTCATGCGTACGTCACGAAAGCGAAACCGGCAGTGCAGTCGGCCAGTCCCGACAAATCGAACAACAATGGCGGTGTGACATACGGCGAGTTCTGAAACGATGCGAAGAAACCCACGTGGTCTCAGCAGCAGACCTGCACATTGTCTGCTTGCACGGGCCTCGATAATCTCATTTCGCTCAAGGTTAAGCTCGTCGACCATCGCCGACAGCTTGGCCAGTTTGGTACTGATCGATTCCACGGCATCACCTCGTTTGCAAATAGGGGCCGGGATCGTCGCCAGCAGGCTGGTCAACATTGACAGCAGCATCGACGGCAGCAGCTACCGTGGGGGCGACATTGGAACCGTTGGCCACGAATGGGCCAAACTTCTGCTTATAGATTTCGTCGCGGTTGACTTCCAAATCTCGCGGCGCTTCGATCGCGATCCGCACCTTGTTCCCGCGAACTTGGATCACAGTGATCCGCACATTGTGGCCAATCACAATCGATTGGTCCGTGTATCGAGACAAAACTAACATCGGCTAAACCCTCATTCCTTTGGTCCGTGGTCAACAAAAACGTAGTCAAACAATCAAATCCGATCCCACCGCACCGAGCCGCGTCTCCGCCACGGCTCGGTTATCACTCCGTCCCCCACCTATAAGAATCTGGAAATCCGTAGGACTCTTATAAATGGTTCCTCTTTGGTCGATTACCGTTATAGGTAATTGTTCGTCGTCAAAAGCCGTTTACGCTTCGCCTTATCCGCCACGCGGCGATGATTCCGCTTGGGTACCTCATCGTCTGGTGCCGCAGCTCCGCCCAGGAGCTTATCGAGCACTGATTGTTTAATCCGCAGTTCGCGGCGACCCTTTTTGTTAGGGTTGATGTTCACCGCTTTAATCTTGCCCGCATCGATCCAGCGGCCGATCGTCCAGCGCGACAGCTTCAGGATTTCGCACACTTCGGGAATCGTGTAGACCGGTTCGATCAGTGGTTTTGCGGTTGTCATAGCAGCGATTCCTCCGCCATTGCCTTGTCCAGCAATTCGTCCTGCCGTTCGTCGATGTACTTAATCAACTGCGCGAGTTCGTGGCGAACGGTTTGGGGCGCGATACGATCGGCAACGATTTGGGCCCCGAAGGCGATGTGCCAGAATCGATCGAGGCTTTTGGGTTTGAACGCGATGCGATCGCGCATCGTGTCGAAAGTCACGCCATCGAAAATCTGAGCGATCACATACTGGACGCATTTGATTTCGGAGCCTTGCACAGGTGTGTTGTTTTGCGTTGTCACGTGATCACCCAACCTTTGTGAATGGTGAACGTGCGCGTCGTTTGGTTTTCACCGATTCGCCAGGCAGGAGAATTTTGCCGTCACGCACCTGGTCGGCTTCGAACTTGGCCCGTTCCTCGGGCGTTTCGAGGTGACGCATCTCGTAATAGAAAAGCATGCGATGGTGATCGCAGAGGCCGCGGCTACGTGGCTTGCAGGTACAGCCATCGATCAAGCATTGGCCCGCAGCGACCTTTGCTTCGACTTCGGCTTGCTTGGCCCGTGTCCGATTGAACGCACCCATCAAGTGCAACTCCAAGACTGAACGGTTCATGATTCACCTGCGGTAGGAGGAAAACGGCCCATGTTTTTCGCGTGACCCTCCGCTGGTCAGTGGATAATAGCAACATCGTGCAACAGTGCAACATTGCTACAACCAAAGTGCGATAATCACGCGCCGAAGATGCGACCCAGCAATAAGCTAAGTTATTGCCTGCAAAGTGGTTGCGACGTGGAAAAAAATCTGTAACTTTTTTGTTATGGACACACGAAAAAAACCTTTTTCGGTCGGATGCCGATTGTGTGGTGCGACAGACGTGCAACTTAGGCGGGGTTTGTGCTCCGGTCATTTCGCGAGATTCAACCGCAAATACAACAAATTGGCGGAGGAATCAGCCGCTAAGGCTGAAGAGTTTGAATCAAAGTGCATTGAACAGGGCTGGGTGCTGTCCGCTGCACGTGGCGGGCGACCGAAGGAGGACGATCCGTTTGATCAGATCGCCGCCGAAGTGGACGCCGAGTTCGCCCGCGACCTGGGCTTAGCAGCAGCCCGCGAACAGGCCGAAGAGTTCAAGAACGCAACGAAGAAACGAGCACCGAAGAAAAAAGCGGAGTGAGAAGCGAATGAGCCCAGAATTCCCGAGCGAACAGTTTCCAACATCCGAACAGCTTTTGCGACGACTTCAAGAAAAGTCAGACGACTTTGAACGAGTCACGTTGATGGTGACTAACGATTTGCCGTTGTCCGGACCAAGCGGCGAAAAACGCATGATGAAGGATTGCTGCGCGATTATTCACACTTGCGATGGGCAGGCATTTGTCGTTCATCGCGAAGATTTTGAGACACTTCTGAACGACGGGATTCTTCAGCGTCTGAAGGTTCCGATTTCGTTGCTTCCGCAGACGGATCGATGATGATGGTACCAGCCGGGTATTGGTAAACCTTCCAGCCAGGCGGCAAAGCAATTGCGGCGCCAACAAACTCAACGTTAATCATGGTTGATTACCTACAGAATAGTTCTAAATCGTTAGGATGCGACGACATTTAAATTCTACAAACCATCATTAAGAGTGTCGAACATGCCAGAGTTAAGCGAAATCGGTCGTGTCGATTGCTCGACATGTGGACGAACAATCAAGTTTCCGCTGAGCCGTGAAGGAGCGACCGGCAACTGCCCAGGCTGTGGCGAATTGATGCGATTGGTCGACTCCAAATCTGGATCGGCGATTCAAAGTAAGGCAATCACGAGGTCGATAGAACGGTTGCCAACCCCAGCTCCGACGCCCCCAGCAATTCCGGCCAATTCGCTGGCCAAGAAAAAGGTGAACATCACGGTTCCAGCGTGGAGCATTCCCGTGGCGGTCGGCTTGCTGATGTTCGGGGTCGGTTTCTTCGCCGGAAGAGAACATCTGAAGTATCAAATTCAGCAGAGATTCCAAGAGTTTGGGGAAGCGTTTCAGTCCGCGCTTGATGACAAATTTCCGCAGTCGGACTCTGAATTTTGATTTAACTCCCGCGTAAACGAAAACTTTTTTCGATCGATCTAGCGCAGCAGTGACCAGACGTGTCAAAGCCCCCCAATAGCCTAGTCCTGAACAAAATATCACTTCAGCTAGCAAAGGGGAAACATGATGCTTTCACCCGGTGAACAGGTCACGCTGACCTATCCGGATTGTACGCTTGTCGAATCGCTGGCCCGGCTCAGGCGGCGACGTATCATCGTCAAACACGTCCGCGATCTGGTCGCTGATCCGCTGACACCCGCGGAGTATCTTCGGCGGCCGCTGGTGCGGCGCTCGAGGTGGCTGATCACGGGGTATGATCTGCAACGACAGGGATACCGCCAGTTTTATCTGGGTTCCTCCCGCGAATACCCGACACCGGGGTTTCTTCGAGCGGCCGTGTATCGCATCGGCGATTCTCAGCCGTTCGATCTCATCGCTAGGCCGTTTGGCCCATCTGAGCTTGAACGCCGCGTGTTGTCTCGGGTGATCGACCGCTACCGATCGGCCGATCTCGGCCGATTGACGCTTCGAGTGTTGGCGGATGACTTTTCGATCATTGGCTGAGATACCAGGTGCGAACGTACTCCGCGACCTTCGCCAGGCGTGCGTCGGCGATCGATTCGCGGTACTGACCATCGATCGATGTGTCGGCGTGGCCCATGATGTGACGCACGGCAACCTGGTCGCCTGATTCGTCGGCCACTGTGCGGAATGTGTGACGCAGTGCGTAGAATCCGCGACCGGTGGGCAACTTGGTCTTTTTGATCAACTTGGTCCATTCCTTCGCGATCGGTGAATCGCGTGATTCTTCCTTCGCCCACGGCTGGCCACAGCGTGTGAGCAATACGCGTTGGCGGAGTGTCTTGTCGGCAGGTTGTCGACGCTTGGCGATAACGGATTGAAGTGCTTCGATCGTCTCTGGCCAGAGCTGGGCTCGGCGGGCGATGCCGGTTTTGTTGCGTGCGTAGGTGATCCAGCCCGATTCGAGGTCGATGTGGCGGAACTCGAGTTCGCCGCAATCACGATTTCCCATCGCAGCGTTGATGCCCAGCAGGATCATCGCCTTCATCTGTGGCGACGCAGCTGCGTGCAGCAGACGGATCTCGGCGGCGGTGTAGAACTGCTTAGGCTTGGCAGCCCGATGCCGGCGGAAGTGAGCGGCCGACGGGCGTTTGAAGTTCGGCCCGGTGCGGACCTGTGTGTCGATCAGCTCGACATCAAAGGCCCACTTGAGCATCGCCTTGGTGCGAGCAATGTGGCCCGCAGCGGTGGTGATGCCAAAGCGGCCCAGCAGGTGGCCACGGAATTCTTCGAAGTCGAGAACCCGCAGCGATTCGACGGATCGTGACTTTCCGATGAACCTGGAAAAGATTTGGGCGGTCTTTTGAGCATCGTCCCATGAGGTTTGCTTGATTTCGTCGTTGGCAACCCGTGTCTTGGCCGAATCGAGGTAGGCATTAAGCAGCAATTCGACCGTCAGGATGTCGTCGTTTTCCCGCGGCACCCGGCCAGCGTACAAATCGTCGCGTTGCCGGTTGTACAGGTCTTCGGCCGCTTCCCACCCATCTTCGATACGACCGAAATAATGCGTTTTCCCGCGAATTTTCTTGGCCCAATAGCCATTTCCTTGCTGATAAAGCGGGAATCCAGGATATGGCTTTGTGGGCTGGTCATGAGTTGTCATACGTGTATCATATTTGCGTCGGTGACACGTCTGGTCAGTGCCGGGGATTACAAACGGCATTACTGACGAAAAACGTGTCGAAAAAAAATCGTTCGGACCTGTTACAAAAAACCAAGGTTTTGCGGTCTTAAACGAGACGCCAGAGGGCGTAGCTCAGTCGGTAGAG
>DIUH01000302.1:14932-40136 GCA_002428205.1 Planctomycetaceae bacterium UBA6163 | reverse complement strand
GCAGAAAACAACGAAGTGGCAAAAAGCTGAAAGAAAAAAGCAATCCGTCAAGTCCAATGCAGACGAAATCCCTCCAGATCCGCTTAAGTGAGTGCCATTGGGCTAGCGCCATCGGCCCAGGCTTACGGATAGGTTCTAAATAATCAGCATCTCAAGACCAACGAGCGACTCATTCGCACGGCAAAGAAACTACGCATCGACTACACTGAGTTCGATCAGCGATTTCGTTAAGAATCTTTTGCCGATTCATTCGGCATTGGAGATACATCGCGATTACCCTGCAGAGCATTGTTCAATCCCAAATCATTTGCGGGCTGGACGAATGGCGTGGAATTTGATGTCACGACACCATCGCTTTTTGAGAACGGATACATGAACTGTGCAGCATACCCATTGGGTACGGGGTGATTCGCGACGCCATAGCCTTCGGGCCAACGGGCTTCGGGCATATGATAGGTTCCGAACAAGCGGTCTAACCAAGGAAAATGGATTGCAAAGTTAACATCGATCGCCTCTTCTTCGATTCCGTGATGCCAATGGTGGAATCGAGGCACTACCAAAAATTGGTCGATGCCGCGCAGACGCCAGCCGATATTCGCATGGATGAACGTAGACCAAAGGTAAACCATAAAGATATAGATATAAACGGCGGTTGTCGAGAATCCCAACAAAATCATTGGTAACACGGTCGTTCCTCGCAGGATGCAAACTTCAACGAAATGCATTCTGGCACCCGCCATCCAGTCCATCGACTTTGCCGAATGGTGGACAGCATGGAAACGCCACAAGAAAGGGATTCGATGGAATGCTCGGTGAAGCCAGTATTGAACCAAATCGGTCAGGAATACGATCGCGAGAACCTGAACCGTAATCGGTAGAGCGGCGATCCCATTGCGAAGCTCATCCCAGTTCGTGTTCGCCAACATAGCCTTTGCTGGCCCGAGGCTGATCCAGGACAGGACCTGCACCAACATCGAGCTGACTAGATAATAAAACATGTCTTCCCGCCACTCGCTGCGAAAGAGCGGCTGTTCGTGGTGTTTAGGAAAAAGAGTCTCCAAAGGAATGAACAACAGGCCGGTAAAGATTACGTTCAAGATAAAAAAGTCCAACCCAAAATAGATTGGCGTATAATTCGGCAACCAGGATCCGTCTAACGTTCCGCCGATGATGGATGAAGCGAGCGCTATGCTGATGCCAAGCGTGCCCAGGAACGCATCCTTTCGCAGCAACAGGCTTATGACGGCCAGCATGAATGCAGAGATGAATGCCAGCACAAGGCCCAATCGCAGTGCCCCGACGGGAATCGTGCCAAGCAGCTCGTTTGACGCCAGTAGTCCGGGAAATCGGTAGGCGAAAACCAGCCCCAAGCAAGCCAATCCCAATGCGACGCTGAGGGTACCGCTGATCCATCCGCTGCCGAATGCGCGTAAAGCTGGCGGGGCTTCCAGTTCGCGACGAAGCCGCATGTGCTGTTGGTGGATGATGGTCATAGTTACCTGCAATAGCGGAGGCAGGTTTTTTCAATAACTGTTTTTAGGTTTTCCCAAAGAGAGCTGTATTGTAAAAGACGTTGCGAAAGGCAACAACGTCGATCGTTGCCGCGGACAAAAAATTTTTGCGGCGAATGCGAGGCGCGGCGATTGCCAGTGCCGATTCGCGGTTACGGCAATGTTAGCGACCAGCCTTGATTCCATCGGGGCAAGAAGGTAGTAACAGATCGAGCGATGTTAACGAATCGGCAATGTGCAATTCACATCAAGCACGGCTGCCCATGGCGGCAGATCGGTTGGTCTTAGAACTCTCCTATGACTGGGTACGGGTTAACCTATGCAATATCGATTTTAAAATTCGTGGTCTATAGCACGCGAAGCCCAGGTCGACAGAACGCCACACATCATTTGTTCATCGTGGCGACATGCAATTCGCGGGGCGATGCGACAATGCGCGAAACCGACCAGCAGTCATTTACGCGATATGAAAAACTCGCTAAACCGTTCGCTCAAGTGCTTTACATCGGGTTCTGCTAACCCTAAATTGCCACATGATGAGTGGTAACCAGTTCGTTGTCAGCTCCGCCTCGCGAGGAGAATCGCCATGGCTCTGTCCCAGCTTCCAGAACTAACCCTTTCGAATTCTGCAATGTCCGTGTTGGAGGCCGCTGAAAAAGACGGGCGACTGACACTGGTCGGCTCCGTAGAGGAGTTGGTGGAGCTAGCGGTTCCCAGAGACCAGCTAGACAACCAAGGATATTTTACGGTCGGTTACGATGTGCCGGGCCGCGGCTATACACCTGAGGCTCGTGTGTGTCGCGTTCGCAACGGTATCGCGGCTAATTACATTGAACCCTACATGCGGCGGCGGGATCCTGATTGCATGGTCATCGCGGATGATTCTGCGACCGACAAGCCAACGTTCAAAGGGCGGTTCGGGCACGACTTCGCGGCGTTGCGCACCGACACGCTGGAATGGCTGAAGACACAACCGCTGGCGTGTTTCTTTTTCGAGTCAGGATTGCCCGGTTTTGCACTCAATGCGTTAGCGATCTGTCCAGCCAATGCGGGCTTCTTTGGCCTCGGGCTAGCGATGCTGCAAGGCATTGTGCCTTTGGAGAAGATTCGCAACATGGGCTCTGAGTATTTCCACGGGGCGGTCGTTTATACCGCTCCGGTTTTCAGGCACACCCACTTCGACGGCAAGCAGGTCGTGGTTCATAACCGCCGTTTCGAAGAAGCGGGATTGCATGAACTTTTCAGCTATAACCTTTACCCCGGGCCCTCTGCCAAAAAAGGAGTTTATGGCATGTTGCTTACGCTAGGTGAGCGTGCTGAGATTCCATGGACGACCGCCCACTGCTCCACCGTCCAGGTCACTACACCCTATGACAACACCACCACCATCATGCATGAGGGCGCATCGGGTGGTGGTAAGAGCGAGATGCTGGAACAGATGCATCGCGAGGCCGATGGCCAGATTCGATTAGGTACGAATATTGTCAGCAAGGATGTACGTTATGTAACGATTCCTCGCGGATGCGAGTTGCGGCCGGTTACCGACGACATGGCACTGTGCCATCCCGAACTGCAGAAGACGAACGGACGATATCGGCAACTGTCGCTGGTCGATGCCGAACAAGGATGGTTCATCCGGGTAAATCATATCACTAAGTATGGAACCGACCCACATCTGGAAAGCATTACTACACATCCACCTGGCCCGTTGCTGTTCTTAAACATTGACGCCCAACCCGGATCGACAGCTCTTATCTGGGATCACATTCAAGACGAACCGGGCAAACCTTGCCCCAACCCAAGATTGATCATGCCGCGACACTATGTGCCCCGCGTGGTTAATAGTGCCGTAACCGTTGGCATCCGAAGCTTTGGAGTCCGTTGCCCTCCGTGCCGCCGGCAGGATCCAACTTACGGCATTATTGGATTGTTCCACATTCTGCCGCCTTCCTTGGCATGGTTGTGGCGACTGGTTGCGCCGCGTGGTCATGGCAACCCATCGATCGTGTCCCAAGAGGGCATGCAGTCAGAGGGTGTCGGATCCTACTGGCCGTTCGCGACCGGACGTCGCGTCGACCAGGCGAATATTCTGTTGCATCAAATCGTCGAGACTGCAACGACCCTGTTCGTGCTTGTACCCAACCAGCACATCGGCAGTTGGGAAGTCGGCTTTGCACCGCAATGGATCACCCGCGAGTACCTAGCCCGTCGCGGAACAGCGATGTTTCGGAAAGAAGAACTGCTGCCGTCGCGGTGCCCGATCCTCGGTTACCATCGCCATTCGATTCAGGTCGAAGGGCAAACAATTGGTCCGTGGTTCTTTGACGTTTCGGCGCAGCCAGAAGTTGGGGAAGAAGCCTATTATGTCGGCGCTAAACAATTGACCGACTTCTTTCACAAACAGATTCGTACATTCCAGGCAACAGACCTCGACCCACTGGGAAGGGCGATGATCGAAGCATGCCTAGACAACGCGTCACTGGAGCAGTTCGAAGCGTTTACTCCGGACGTTGCGGCAAAGTAGCATTTACGCGGCCCTTGTGCGACGTCCACGTCGCGCCAGCCGAACCTAGCGCCCGCAGCCTCAAAAGCACCATCGTGCGTCATCGAATCGATGACGCGCCATCACTTTGGTCGCCTAGAATGTGTCGCTGACGACACTCCACAAAGTCCGCATTTCTGACGCGTTTCGCTTTGAATGGCCAAAAATGGCGGGAAAAACAGCTCCGCATTTTTTTTCCACAAGCAGCAACCAGCCTTGGCACACCCCATGCATTCAGGGTCCGCATAGCCCTCGTCTATATGCTGGGCACCCCCAAAGTTAAATCTAATCGGAGAACACCCCATGCTGCGCAAAATCTCGTTCGCTACAGTCACTCGCTTTATCATTCCAGGTTGCTTGGCACTCGCTTTTTTTTCGCTGGCGTCGGAAGCACAGGCACAGCGTCCATGGCATGGAAACGGATTCCACGGAAGTAGCTTTCACTTTAGGCCAGGCGGATATCACCATGTCGGTGGCAACCTACACCACAACCCTGCTGGCGGAAGCCTTTACCAACCTGGCTTTGGTGTCCAAAAGGGCTTCGGCTCATACGCGCCCGTTGGCAATGGATACTACCAGAACCATTGGACAGGAAACGTCTACAACCCAAACACAGGCAGCTATTCGTCGGGAAAGCATTTGTCTTTCAGCCCGGGCGGATACAACCGAGTCGGCCGTCAAGTCTTTCATAACCCCGTTACCGGCAGTGTGCATGTCCCCGGCGCAGCGGTGCTGAAAGGCTCAGGAGTCTATGCCCCTATTGGAAACGGTTACTACCGAAATCCATTTTCAGGAAACGTATACAACCCGAACACAGGTGCTTATAAATCCTGGTGATATTGCACGCCAAACCGATTGCAGGCCCCAGCGCGAATCGGCTCACCCAAAGCCCGCTGGTCAACCCGCCTCGCCACACCGAGGCATGTCACACCGAGAGCTGTCACAAGAGCCAATCTCATGAAAAGTCTTGCTGCCAAAGGCCAGGCTGTTACGAGCGGTTCCCCCCGGCACCTCGATCACCAATGCAAACCTTCTGTTGCCGCAAGGCTTTATGCGCTGTCCTGATCCGCGAGCGACGCTGGTTCGCCAAACTTAAAAACACCGTCATTCGCACCCGCGACGGACCGTTATACGAACCTTGCAAGACAGTGCTGTCCAATCGGGAAGTTACGCGAAAGGAACCCCAGTAAAACCAGATGACGTGGCGAACACTGCAGGCCTTCCAATCGACCTAAACAGCCCTTGCCGCTGCTTATCGGGTCTGGACAAACTCGCTGTATTCGGTAACGAAGTCCACGCTCTATGCATCGTGAATTAACGCTCCGAAACAAAGTTTCAATGAATGCCCCTTCGAGATGTCGATTGAGCTTTTTTCGCCTTGCTTCATCGCTTCATGACCGAACGGATTGGAAACGAACACGCCGTAATCACGGTTGTGCCACCAACTATCACAAAAGTTCTTGCAGCTTGCCATCAGCGTGACGCCGCCCTTGTGATCGCCACTGCCACCGGAGTAGTCGCGCCGTGTCGGCAGTGTTGCGGGTACTCAGCCTGATCACGCCAGTCAACCCATCGACTTATCATCGCCTGTTCTCCCACCGACGGTGGTCTGCTTCCAATCTCGCAAAGGTGGTTGCCTGTTTTGTGATCAATCGTTTTGCGCCCGATGGCCCCATTCGAGTCGTTGGCGATGAAACGGTCGACGGGCATCGTGGCAAGAAAGTATACGGCAAGGCAAGGCACCGCGATGCCGTTCGCAGTTCGCAGTCCCATACTGTCTTTCGCTACGGTCACAAGTGGATCGTTCTTGCTGTCCTCGTAACGCTCCCCTACACCAATCGCCCTTTCGCTTTGCCGATTATCGTCGCTTTGTATCGTGATAAGAAAACTTGCCGGGCCGAAGGGCGACGTCACAAGACCGCTGCAGAAATCATGTGCGGCCTCTTGGCGGTGCTGATCCGATGGTTTCCCGAGCGAAAACTCGTTTTCGCTGGAGACAACGCTTACGGGACTCATGCGATGGCACGCTTTGCTGCCAAGCATGCTGGACGTTTGACGCTGGTGAGCAAAATTGTTCCCGATGCGAATCTCTTTACACCAGCGCCGAAGAGAAGGGCAGGGACAAACGGACGCCCACCGGTCAAAGGTCGTTCACTGCCGAGCCCCGAGGATGTTGCGAAGTCAGGCAAAGGCGGCAAGAAGATGCGTGTGCGTTGGTATGGTGGAGGCTGGCGAAACGTGAAGGTCTTTACGGGGGTGGGCTGTTGGTACAAAAGCGGTAAGGGGATTGTGGAGATACGATGGGTCTATGTTCTCGATCTGGACGGAACGCACCGCGAAGAATGCTTTTTCTCGACCGATCCCTCGATGAGCCCAGAAGCGATTATTGAAATGTATGGTGGTCGCTGGAATATCGAGACGACCTTCCAGGAGATGCGTGAACACTTCGGCTTGGAGACGACACGCGGGTGGAGCAAAGGAACAGTCCTACGAATGGCACCCTGTTTGTTTTTGCTCTACACGATTGTCGTATTGTTTTATGATACAATGCCTGCAAGCGGTACGCACTTGCGTAGGCGTCACTGGGTGGGCAAGGAGTCGGTGACTCTGAGTGACATGATCATTAGCGTTCGGCATTATTTATGGATCGAATGGGTTTTTGCACAGGTGCCCGGCGGCGGTGCTATTCAAAAACTCCCACCGCCAATCCGCAAACTGCTAGACTTTGGCCTTACCCAAGCCGCTTAACTTGGAAAAAGTCGAGCTAAGAACCTCTCCGAAAACTGTCCCTCGCTGACGCAACGGGTTTTGATGTGCTGAGTTTTCGGATACGCTCTAAGTCTCGACGAGATCTTCGTTCGCATAAGTTTTGCGACGTGCGTTTTGGATGACGAATGTTATTCACACAAGCACATCTTTTACCACATGGCCTTCGACATCTGTGAGACGGTAGTCGCGCCCCCCGTGGCGGTAGGTCAGTCTCTCGTGATCGAATCCCATCAGATGCAGAATGGTGGCGTGGAAATCGTGAACGTGGACCGGTTTATCCTCGGCACGCAGTCCGATCTCGTCCGTGCTGCCGTGAACGATACCCGGCTTCACGCCCGCTCCGGCTAGCCACGAACTAAACGCCCAGGGATGATGTTCCCGACCTTTGGCGTCTGCCGTATTGTTGAACGGTGTGCGACCGAACTCAGTGGTCCACACAACGAGCGTATCTTCCAGCATGCCGCGTTGTTTAAGATCCTTCAATAATGCCGCGATCGGTTGGTCAACATTCCTGGCCAAAGGTTCGTGAGTCATCATGTCGCCATGCGCATCCCAGTTTCCCGAAGAACCGGTATCAATAAGTTCTACGAAACGCACGCCGCGTTCGACCAAACGCCGAGCGGCCAGACATTGCCATCCGAAGCCGGTGGTCTGGCCACGTTGTAATCCATAGCTCGCAAGCGTCGTGTCGTTTTCCTGGCTCAGGTCAAACGCGTCGGGCACGGCCATTTGCATACCAAAGGCGGTCTCGAAGGATTGCATCCGCGCGGCGAGCAGTGAATCGCCTGGACGCGTGGCAAGGTGCGTTTCGTTTATCTGGCGTAACGCGGCGAGTTCAAGTTGTTGAAGGTCCGCGGGAAGCCTGGGGGCCACGTTGCTGATCGGCTCTGTACCGGGGACAACCAGTGTGCCTTGATGTGCACCCGGCAAGAAGTCGCTGGCGAAAACTTGGGTACCCGCGTATGTCTGCTGCGGTGCGATGACTACGAACCCGGGTAGGTTGCGATTCACGGTACCGAGGCCGTAGGTCAACCACGAGCCCATGCTGGGCCGCGCTTGCGTGAACGACCCGGTGTGCATGCCGAGTGTGGCGTTGTAGTGATTCGAGTGCGAGGTGTGCATCGAACGGATTAAGGCAATGTCGTCGACGCACTGGGCGAGGTGCGGGAACAGGCTGCTGACCTCCGTGCCGCACGTTCCCTGTTTTGCGAACTCCCACTGTGGACGCTTCAGAAAGATTCGTTCGTATCCGGGACGGCCTTTGATTTCGGGATGGTCGGCCTTGATCTCCTTACCGTGATTTTTAAACAATTCCGGCTTTGGGTCAAACGTATCGACATGAGAAACTCCGCCCGTCATAAAAAGAAAGATCACTCGTTTGGCCTTGGCCGGAAAGTGAGGCTGGCGGGGCGCAAGTGGCCCATCCTCTTCGGCTATCAACTGTTGCATGATGCCGGGCAATAAGATCGAACCGGCAGCGACAGAGCGGATAAAATGGCGACGGGGCGTCATGGCTTTACGTTTCCAGCAGATTCGAGGAGGCCAGCAGATCTGAAACGGTGATGGAAAATTGTATTAGAAATTTTGGGTTTGTTGCTTTAATTGGTGATGTAACCGGCGGGCGTTAGCAATGAGCGGTTAATCTGCTGGCGTCCCTGAATCTGCTGGAGACCTATTCTTACTAGTCCACGTGCACGAACTCATTACTTGCTAGCAGGATCCGTGCGATGGCGGACCACTTCTGGTTTTCTTCGACGGGGTAGCTGTTAAGAAATTTGGTTGCGCCTTCATGTTCTGCTTGTGTGGGCGAGCGCTGAAGCAGTTTGCGATAGATGTTTCGCAGTCGCGCTTCATCGTTTGGGGCATCCTGAACCGATTCAGCCAACTTTGCGGCTTGGGTGTGGAAGAATGGATCATTGAGGAAGTAGAGTGCTTGTGTGGGGACGGTTGTCGTCTGGCGGGTTGCTGTCGTGGCGTTCGGATCAGCGCCATCGAATAGCGATAGAAATGGGTGCCGTCGCTGACGCTGTACCATTAGGTATGCGCTGCGTTTGTTCGTCTCATACACGGCATTGAAAGGATTATGCTGCGTGTAAGTCCATGTGCTCTCTTCCGGAAACGGATGCGATTCGGCTGGCAACAGATCGAGTTGACCGGAGACAGCGAGCAGACTGTCACGCATCTCTTCAGCGGTCAGCCGGCGGCGCGTGAAATGCGCTAATAGTCGGTTGTTGGGATCGTCACTGGTGGGCGCGATGCTGGCACGTTGATACGTGGCGCTGTTCATAATCAGGCGGTGCATCGACTTCACGCTGAAACCACCTTCGACAAACTGCGCTGCGAGCCAGTCGAGCAGTTCCGGGTTGCTAGGTTGATCGCCACGGGCCCCAAAATCATTTGACGAAGGGACGAGTCCGCGACCAAAATGCCACTCCCAAATGCGGTTTGCCATCACGCGGGCGGCAAGCGGTGAACTGACAATCCACTCGGCCAAATCCTCGCGTCCGCTGTTGCCTTCGCGGGCCACTGATAACGCACCGCCACCGAAAACGGTAAGCCATCTGCGTGGCACTTCATCACCTGGTTTTTCGGGATCTCCGCGCTGGTGGAAGCGAGCATTCTTTGACGTTGCCTCGACCACCGCATAGGCCACGGGAATCACTGGCGCAGGTTCGACTTCGACCACATTTTCCATCACAGTGCTGCCCAAAGCGACCATCGCTGGCCCATAGTCTGGCGTTGCAATGTGCTGCAGGTCAAACGACACTCCATCAAGCTTGGCGGGATGCACGTCAGCCACGCGACCGGTGATTGAAACATCGCCATCAAACGGACTGATCCACGCGACGGCGACCGGACGATTGGGCCCTGGATGCACATAGAATGATTCAGCCTGCAGCGTTGTCCACACCAACACCTGCTGATCAGAAGCGTTTACGAAGACCGATGGCGTATCGCCGTTGCTCCACTTCTTCAGAGCGCTGTTACCATCGATTGAGTCCGCTTTTTCTATCAGAAATCTTGGGCCCGTGGGTGTGATTTCGATGAAGCACCATTGGGCTGCGTCGCGATCAGGATGGGGATTCTGCCGAGTGAGACTTTGCACCAAATCCGCAATATTCCAAACTCGCTCCGGCCCGCCCGATTCGCGGATCATCCACTCGACCTGCGTGCTATCGGCACCATGATTTCCACCCGGTAAGACCGTAAGTTGAATCGCTTCGCCTTTGCGGACTGCGATCTTCTTTACATCAAAGTTTACCGATTGACCTTCCTCGACAACCGCGTTTGCCAGCAGTTGGGTTTTCCCCACAGCAGCACCGTTGATCGCCTGCTGGGCGGCACTCATCAATTCGGCGCGGCGTTTCTTCTCGGCTTCAGCCTTCGCATTCTGTTCCCGCCAGGGCTTCATGATCGCTTCCACTTGATCTGGCGAAATCAGCGGCACCATATCGCGCGGTTGGCCTTTTGGTTCACAGCCGGGAAAAGCGAAGCGTGTGCTTTCAAAGATTCCATAGAGCGCGTAATAGTCTTCGGCTGTGATGGGATCATATTTGTGATCATGGCAACGGGCACAACCGGTCGTCAGGCCGAGAAAGTTCTTTCCGAGGTTATCGATTACGTCCTCGATGGTCAGGTACATATCCTTATCGATGTCGTGGCCAAATCTTCGCGCGATGGCGAGATAGCCCGTAGCCATGATCCCTTCGCTTCGTTGAGACTCGTCTGCGGTGCGGCAGACAATGTCGCCCGCAATCTGCCAGCGGACAAAGTCGTCATAACGCATGTCGCGATTGAACGCATCGAACACCCAGTTGCGATAACGCCATGCGTGCGACAGCGGCCGGTCTGTGTTCTCGCCAGCGGTGTCGGCATACCGAACAACATCCAGCCAATGACGGCCCCAGTGAACGCCGTATTGCGGAGACGCCAAGAGGCGCTCGACGACGTTCGCGAACGCATCCACAGAATCATCCGCGAGAAACGCGTCGACCTCTTGCGGTGTTGGCGGAAGACCGGTCAGGTCGAATGTGGCGCGGCGAATGAGCGTTCGTTTATCGGCGATCGGTGCAGGCGCGAGAGCGTTGGCCGTTAGAGCGTGTTGGATGAAAGTGTCGATATTCGCAGTCGACGGCGATGGATCGGCAGAGGGCAGTGGCTGGAAGGACCACCAGCTTTTCGCCTCATCCAAACTCATACCGCCAAGCCTCGCTTCCTGGGCACGCGGATCGTACGCTCCCGTGGCGACCCACTGGGTGAGCACGGCGATCTCTTCAGCCGAAAGCCTTGCTCCCTTTTCCGCCGGAGGCATTTCCAGTGAACCGTAATTGATGGCATCAATCAGCAGACTCTCGCCAGGCTTTCCTGGGACGATTGCCGGCCCCGTGTCACCCCCTTTTTGCCAGCCGTCTCGCGTGTCAAGAGACAGCCCGCCCATCGTCTTAGTACCGCTGTGGCATTCATAACATCGCGAGATAAGCAGCGGACGCACCTTCGATTCAAAGAACGCGTCATCGGCCACCGCATCGGACAACGGAACGACTGCTAGGAAGGCGAACAAGAATGCGGCAGATCTGTCGGTTCCGGACATCGCTTAAACCTCCTCAAGCATCTTATTCGCGTCGCCGAAGGACTCGGGATGCACATCCATCTTGTCCATCATGGAAAGAAAGAGACGGCACAATTGACGTTCAGGTTTATCCTTGTAATCGAGTACACGGCCACCAGGCAGACGCCCGCCAGCACCGCCGAGCAGAATCACCGGAAGCTGGTCGTTATCGTGTTTCGCCCCAGCCATCATGCTTGAACAGTGCATCAACATCGTGTTGTCCAGCAGCGTGCGAGCGCCTTCCTGAATCGAGTCGAGCCGGTGAGCGATGTAGGCCACCTGCTCCATAAAGAACTGATTCACCTGCAGCCAGTCTTCACCGTCACTGTGCGATAACAGGTGATGAATCATGTAGTCGATCCCGTGCTGAGGCTGTTCGACACTTTTCAGGTTCGGGAACCGCAGGGCGCTGTGATCATTGTTCAGCTTCAACGTCGTGATGCGCGTCGTATCAGTCTGAAAACCGAGCACGAGAATGTCGCTCATCAGTCGCATGTGTTCGGCGATGTCCTGCGGAATGCCATCGGCGGGACGGTTCAAGTTTGGCTTGTCGAGCGTCGGGCGCCAGCCTTGCACTTCACCTCGATTGCCGGCGTTCTCGATGCGAGTCTCCACGTCGCGAACCGAATCGAGATATTCGTCTAACTTCCGTTGGTCGGTGGTGCTGATGCGACGTCGCAGGTCCTGGGCATCTGCCAGCACCGCATCGAGTACACTCTTATCGCCCGGCGCGACCTCATCCTTGAACAGGCGGTCGAACGCCAACGCGGGATAAAGCTCCAGCGGAGTAGGCGTCGTTGGTGAGTTCCACGAAATGTGCGAGCTGTAAAGCATCGAATAATTTTTGTGGACCGATGGGTTGGATTGCTCGCAGCCCAGCACGAGACTCGGCACCTTTGTCGACCGTCCGTAGGTCTGGGCAAGTACTTGGTCGAAGCTGGTTCCCGACCGAATGTCGCCACCCGAAGCGATGGGTGATCCAGACAGGATGTTACCGGTTTGTGAACTGTGGATGTTTCCCTTGCGTGCTTCTTCGTGATAGAGACCGCGTACAAAGAGCAGCTTTTCGCGAAGATCGCTCAGCGGAGCCAGAACTTTGCCGAGTTCCATATCGCGGCCTTCACCCTTCGCCCACCATTCCGTTGAATGGAAACCGTTGCCGGAAAAGAGGACCGCCAATCGCACCGGCGCCTCGCTCGCAGGAGCACTGGTGCGCGGTTGGTCGCCCCACACGTTGAATGATTCCAGCCACGGCAACGCCATGCTGACGCCGACACCACGCAGAAAGAAACGGCGAGAAAAATGATGTTGGTTCATTGCGTTAGCTGTTAGTTGTTAGTTGTTTGCAAAATCGATTCGTCCGCGGATCTCACGGAATTGGGGGCTTAGTACTATCTTCTCAATGGCGATGCTGGTGCGATAGCCGTTTGCCTTCAGCTGAACCAGCATGTCGTCCAGTAGCGGCTTGTCGGACAGTTGCACGCTTCGGCCCAGCGCATAGCCGAGTAGTTTGCGACAGAATTGACGCAGGAAGTCATCACGGCGCTGCTCCAGTAGATACGACCGCAGACCTTGCATGCCATTCAGCTCGCCTCCTGATGGAAGTTTTGCCAGCGTGTCGATCGGCAGTCCAGCGGCATCTTCGCTGCGCGCACGGCCGATCGCATCAAAGCCTTCCAGCGCGAAGCCAAAATGATCGATGCGTTCGTGACAGCGAGCACACTTGGGATCACTGCTGTGGCGTTCGATCAACTGGCGTTCCGTCAGTCCCTGTGGCGCTTCTTCCGGTAGGGTCGGCACGTCCTTGGGTGGTCGCGGAAGTTTCTCGCCCAGCACGACTTCGCTGATCCAATTGCCTCGCAGGATCGGACTGGTCCGCGACGCGCCGCTCTGTTTGGCAAGGGTTGCGGCAAACCCCAACATGCCCCCTCGACCACGAGCCCGCAGGCCGTCAACTCGCTGCCAGTTATCGCCCGATAATTCGACGGCTGAAAAATCGATACCATAGTGTTTGGCAAGTTCGGCGTTCATGAAGCTGTGGTCGGCATCGAGCAACGACAGCGCAGAACGATCCGACTGAAACATGTCCATCAGGAACCGGACCGCCTCTTCCTGCATCTCGTCGCGCAGGCCGACGAATGTCGGAAAATGCCGTTCGCTCTTTTCGTTCAAAGTTTCTAGATCGCGAATGTGCAGCCATTGGCAACCGAACTCAGTCGCCAGTCGTCGAACTTTGTCGTCCTGCAACATGCGACGGGTTTGAGCCACCAGCACTTCGCTGGAATGTAACTTGCCAGAAGCCGCGACAGTGCGCAGTTCTTCGTCGGGCGCCGATGACCAAAGGAAATAGCTCAATCGCGTTGCCAGTTCCCAATCGCTGACTGACTTGGATTTCGAGTCTTCTCCGACGACTTCGCCACGATACAAAAACGCGGGCGACGTCAGTACACGCACAAGCAGCAAGCGAACCGCTTCCTCATGCGCAACTGCTTTGGTGCGCAGCGTTTGGTAAAGCTCACTTATGGCCTGCTGTTCCGACTCGGTCAGGGGACGACGCCAGGCCTGTGAAGCAAACCGAATCACTGCTTCGACCTGCACCGGTTCCACATCGACCAACAACTTCTTGAACTGTTCGGCTCCCTGCATGATCGGTTCTCGCAACGGTTCCAGACGTTTGTCGCCATGCGGCGCGTTGGGCCCGTCCTGTGTCGAGTATTCCCAAATCTGTTCGAATGCATTGACCAACGTGAGTGCGTCTTGGCTGACAAAATGCAGTTCGGCCCATAAACGATCCAGCGTAGCGCTTTGTTCGTCATCCAACATCAGTCGCGACAGCAGTTCGTCTTCGCGATGAAACAGCGTCAGCGTCACGACTTCGTCCACAGGCACAATGGTCGTGTAGCAAACGGTCGCGGGAAAGATCTGGCGAAAGGCATCGAATGCGGATTCAAGTCGCTTGCGCGCCACGCTCTCATCCTGGACCAGAACCGGAGCATCGAACGCCATCGATGGCATGCTTGATGTCCAGGCCCCTTGCAGTTTCTGGGCGTTATAAGAACTGGGACGCAGACCGGAGACGATCGGTTTTGTGGTCGAAACCTGCAACTGCACGCTCGCCTGATCACCACTGCCTGCATGCAATCGTCCTTCCACAACAAACTCCGCTCCACCGACAAGCGACGCAGGTAGGTGGACTTCAATCAATGATGGTGCCTGCACGCACAGACTGTTGGCGGCGATGTCGCTGCCGTCGGGATGCTTACCAAAGCGAGTTGGATCGACGCCGTAGGAAACATTCGGTTCGTCGCCATCGGCTTCCGCTTTCCAGTGCCATGCCGATGCCAGCAGCGGTCCCGTGAACGCCAGCAGTTGTGCATGCGTCATGCGATCGGGTGAATCGGCAGGAATCGCATCAAAGTCTTGATTCAGCAATTGCTGAATTTGTTCAGCGACCCGCGATCGAGCTTCGCCGCTGTTTGCCCGTCGCCACTGTGCCAGCAGCGACTGAGCGGGAATGACGGCCGTGACTACGCGCGTCTCTGGTTCACCAAAGAAATACCAAACCTCTCGATTACCGTATCGGTCGGCGTGAGGATTTCCGGCCAGGATGTCTGGCACAATGTCCTTCGCTAAATCCCATTCTTTCTGATTACCTTGAATCGTAAGTTCGATCGCCGTGAGATCGCAGATATGATTTCCTTGGCCGGGGCCAATCACCAGCGCGATCATGTCACCAGCCTGCACCGCCACGTTCTCAAATCGACCCAGCTCGCTGACTTCGTTCCCCGTCGTGACGCCACTAGCAAGCGATTCACTCGCATTGCCTCGACGCACTTCTAGTGTCCACGTGACTCCATTACCACACGCCGTGTGGGCGTCTTGTACGCTTCCTGTGATCGCAATTTCTCCTGCTTCCGGACAGCGCCAGCCGATGACCGATGACAGCGTTGGCGAAGGATGCGTGGCGACACTAAAGGGCTTCATCGTTCCAGGAATCTGGACCGTTGCATCAGAAGAATTCGCGACCACACTATAGGCCTGTTCGCCACTCCAGCCCTTAATAAATTCATACCCGTTCACGCTCTCGGTCTTGCCCGTTAGCATCTGGCCGATCTTCGCTTGGCTTGTTGGATTGTTGTCGTGATTGATGCCAAGATAGCTCAGCCAACCGGCCAACAAATCGGTATCGACAGCGTGCCTCTTCGCAAGAGTTTCAAGATTGATCGGTTCGTTTGCCAATTGCGCTTCGTGTGCGGCAGCGAGGCATTGAGTCGCGGTCACAGCAATGGAATCGCGTCGCTTCAGCAACTGATGTACAACGCCACGCAAATCCTTCAGCAACAAATCAGGCCTGCCCTCGGAAACAATGCGTCCATTTTCCCATAAGGCGAAATCGTGCTCATTGCCATCGCCCACATCATCGGCCGACAGGTACAGCACCACGTCACGACCATCGGCGGGAACTGTGAGCTTGATGCGGAACTCTTGTTGCGACGCAAGTGGCGACACAGGCTCCATCCAAGACTTAGGTCCACCCACTTTGCCGAGGTGGCCGATATTGGTGAACCGCCATAACGATTGCTGCCACGGTTCGATATCTGCGATCGTGATTTCTCCCGTTCGCCACTTGGCACGCAGCGAGTCGAGTATTAACGACGGCTGTGGGTCGTGCAGCATCGCCCAGAGCAGCCCGAGATACTTCGGGTTCAAATTGCGGTCTTCTGCGATCGACGCAATGGATGTGGTTCCGGCCGTAAGCGCTTTCCGGTGTTCCATGGCGGCTGCAAGATATTGGCTTAGAGGAATCCGCCCACCATCGTTGCTCACCACACCAGTTCCGCCCACGGTAACTTTCTCATCCGCAGTAATGGTGAACTGGCCGTAGAAATCTCGAATGCGTGCCAACGCTTCGTTCGTCCAGTCGCGGCGCGAAGTCGATGGTGAAAAGCGGATTCCGTCCGGCAACAGTACCGCGTGATCGGCTACTCCTTTCGCAGCGTCGAGATACTTTGTCAGCAGTGATGGTGACATGACCAGCGCTGCACCCGCGTTTGTAAAGCCTTCGCCAGCAGCCCCATCAACCGGAAACTCGCGTGCCGGATCGAGCGATGCGACTCCGGTTAAATCACGTAGCGTGTAGGTGTATTCCACATTTGAAAGTCGTCGCAACACGACCGGGCCCGGATCGCCCGCGCTGGCTAGCGCCCACCGATCCAGCATTTCCTGCAGTGAAGTGATGAGTTTTGTTTTCTGCTCGACAGGCAGTTGCGGTTCGCCCTTGGGCGGCATCTCGCCATTGGCAAGCTGTTCCAGAACGTGTTCCCAAACTCTCGGCTGCCCTGCAGCGGTTTGTAAATTCGCAAACTGCTGCAGATCTAGTTCGCCCTCTTTCTTTTCCGTCGAATGGCATTGATTGCAGTATTGGCCAAGAATCGGATGAATCGCTATTTCAAACTCATCAGCACCGACGGCGTTGCCAACGACACACAACACCCATGAAAGCCAGGCTGCCTTGAACGTCACGCTATTCATCGGATGCTCCGGATTCGTTTGCGGCCGTGTTCATGCTGTCGAACAATCTTTTCAAACTATTGGCATGACGACGTGCAAGCAGTTCGCAGCGATCTGCATCACCCGACTGAATCGCACGGAGCAGTTCACGGTGCGACTCAGCGGTCTGCGACTGTGTCCGAGAAACAACCGAATCATGCATTCGCTGCATGCTCGCTAACCAAAACAAAAGCTGCGGTCTCAGTAACTGCCAAGCCGCAAGGAGCCTCGAATTCTCAGCCGCTCGGACGATCTCCTCATGGAAGGTGATATCCAGCAAAGTCAGCTGCAATAGGTTTGGCGCCGTTTCGATCCGGTCGATGCAGCGAGCAAGTTTCGCGACCGCCACGTCGGTCAATCGCGAGCACGCCAAACGAATCGCTGCCGAATCCAACAATTCGCGAAACTCGACAATCTCCCGAACGTCCGCTTCGGTCAGGGTGCGAACGATCGCCGTGCCGCGTGAATCAAACTCCAGCAAGCCTTCCTGCGCGAGCTGAAACTTGGCCTGCCGTACCGACGCGCGACTCACACCGAACTGGGTCGCCAGTTGGGCTTCTGCCAGCGATTCGCCCGGTTTCAGACGCCCGTCCAGAATGGCCTCGCGCAACTGACCTTCGACATCGCCGGTTACCGTCTGTTTCTCGACCCGCCGAAAAGCGGCACTCCCTTTCGGCCCGATTTCTTTTAATTGGCTCATCATCGCAAGATATTCGGTCGACGGTCGACCGTCAACTGCCTTGAGTTTGATGGCTTGTCGGATGGACTGTGGTGGGTGGGGCCGCGACTGGCGGCTACTTGAAATCTGTTTTAAATCACTACGATTTTACGGTGGCCGTGGGCTGGTTGCACGAAGGCCACTTTCGTGCCTGGCAGAACACCAATTACCCTTGTCAGCGAAAACATCGTTACTGCCTAAAGGCGCTCCGGGGCAGGGCGTTAACCAGTTGGGTGCGCGAGCGGGATGTTTGAATACATCACCATCAATCGAGGGAAACGATATGGTTAGAATCGGATTTCGCAGGCCATCCATCAAGAAGCGGATCGCGGCACGCACGTCACTTAAACGCGCCATTCGCCATCGTCTCGGTGTAAAAGCCCCCAGAGGTTGGGGGTGGTTTACTAATCCGCGAAAAGCGGCTTACAACCGCGTCTACTATCGGACAACACGCGGATGCTTGACGTTGGCAGTCGTGGCCGCAGCAACTTTGGTCGGTCCGTTTGTAATACTTGCAACTTGGATTTTGTAATTCGCAGTCCACGACTACGCCGCGGCTGGTCGAAAAACCCGAAGTGTAAAGTCGTTATTGGTATTGGATTGCCGACGACATTGCCAAAGTCTTTCATTTCAGCACAAAAAATCCGATGTCAACAATCTTGATGAATTGATTACGGAACCTCTTTCGGTGGTCCGAGGCACACGCGGAATCCGTCGCGTGAATCGGAGTAATGTGGTCCGGCTAACCCCAGGCGAACAGCACAACGAGCGTTACCGGGCACATCAAAATAATTGCCCCCACGACAAACCGGACGGTAGCCATCAGTTGATGTATACAGATCCTCGTGTCCGCCGGTTGGGTCGAAATGGTCAAGGACAACCTCCCAAACATTGCCGCACATGTCAGCGATTCCAAAGCCATTTCGGCCCCTTAAGCCATAGTGATCAACCGGCGAAACGAACGCAAATCCATCGCTCCATGGCGCGCTAGCAAGCGGCCATTTCTGTTTTCGGTCTGGCAAGAAGTCGACAGCCGAGATGTTGAACCGACCTTCTCCGTCGCTCAACTCATTTCCCCACCAAAAGTACTGGCTTTCTTGGCTGCCACCACGGCAAGCGTACTCCCATTCGGACTCGATCGGCAATCGATAGACAAGCCCATCAGGCAGGCGCCCGGCCTGTCGCTCGTGGTCGGTCAACCATTGGCAGAAAGCTCGGGCATCTGTCCAGCTAACGCATACGACCGGAAAATCATCTTGCAGCGGAAATTGGAAGTTCGGATCTCGCCAACTTTTTCCTGGCATCGGTTCCCAGGGGTGAGTGACTTGTGTCGTCAAGTTATAGTTGGTCCACGCCGGGTTAAAACACTGCGTCATTCCACCCGGTTTTTCGGCATCGGTAACATATCCACTTGCCTCAACAAAGCGTTTGAACTGCCCGACTGTAACCTCTGTTCGGCCCATATAGAATTCTTGCTTGACGTTCATCGGTCGCGGTGCATCGCCTTCATAAGATTCGCGAACTGTTCCAGCTTGCGCGCCGCCTTCGATTCCGGTGGCCCACAATTTCTCTTCGGCGGTGCTGCCCATCATGAACTTTCCGGGCGGAATGAAAACGAGTTCCAGTGTGACGCCGTCACCAAGCACCGCTTGATGTGTCTTGCCCTGCTGCGTTTGCTGGGTAAACGCCGAATCATTGTTCAACACCAGAATAGTGATTGTGATCAATGTTAAAAAACTGCGATGCGCCACGTTGTTTGCCTCTTATTAGTTGTGTTAAAAAAAGAAAGCTGAAAGACGTTCCACGCGTCAGTCGGATGGCAACTACGCCGGCTTGCCACACGATTTTAAAAGAATTTAGCGTTAAGCAGAATGTCTGTCGGTGGTCAGTGTAACCGCTCGCCACTCCGTTTGCTGCAACACCAGGGATTGAATTAATGAGCAAACCAATTTCGTTACCGCCAGCCGATCGAGATGACTGGTTTACGAGACTTTTCGGGTTTTCCGAACGCCATCCTGACGAGGTTCGCAACCACTTTGTGGTTGAAGGCAACCACCTAAGATCGAAGGTCAATGGGCGGACTTACCAGTGCGGCACCCTCGAAATCATTTCACTCGCGGACCTTCGGCACCAAACCGTCTCGCTAGGTGAATTCGGTGGTGAACTAAGCGTGGATGAAGTTGTAGCAGACGTTAAGACACTTCATGCGGATCCCGCTAACCAAAACGCAACGTTTCAAGTCGCATCACAGTTCAACCTGCTGGAGATGGTTCACCCGCGCGTTACTCCTGAACAGGGAGTTGGTATTTATGAAAATGATCCCACGCAAGGCCCCGCTTGCGCGATTGCGTGCGGAGCGGGAACTGTCTTTCGGAATTACTTTGTGCCGGTTGGTGGCCAGATCGGTCAATCAGAATCCGAGCAAATCGATTGTTTAGAATCAATAGGGATCGCGCTCGGTAATGTGGATAACCGATTGTGGACAATGCGCAACGGCTACGCCCTCCCTTCAGAACAGGGGATGCAAGAAATCGATGCGAAATTGCGAACTTTAGCGGAACCTGAGATCGATGCTTTGCGTTCGAACCTGATGGTCGGTATCCAGCGGAGAACGCAGGTTACAATCGGTGACGCACGCCACCTGGTATCCCAAGTCTACTGTTCGGCAATGCCAGTGGCATACAGTCGTCTGTCGTCGCACCAGTGGGAACGATTCGCGCGGCTGATTCTCGACGCTGCTTATGAGGCAACCTTTGCCGCCGCGCTGATTCAATCTAAAGAATCAGAGAATAAAACGCTTTTTTTAACACTGCTTGGTGGAGGTGCTTTCGGAAATGACCAGCAGTGGATTTTAGATGCCATCAGTCGCGCGTGCAAATTGTATCGATCTGCCGATTTGAGTGTCAGGATTGTCAGCTACAGTAAATCCAACCCCGCAATTCGCTACCTGGTTCAATCGCGTTGAGAATGCCAGCATAAGGTTTATACCAAAATGGATCATCATTACCGTCGGTCAACTCCAAGCAATCGCCATGGTGTGCTAGGGAGGGGCAGTGAAGGCGTGAAGGATGATTCAACGGCAACCTGTGTTTGGTTATGATTTTCCACTTGCTCGCCGCGATTGCAGCCTATCGATTTCTGTTGCGTTCCTGATTTTTAATCACTGAGGTCGCGGTTCACACCTATCGCTGGGCAAGTTTTTCGAAATACTGTCGCTGATTCGCTTCACTATTTCCGTCTTCCAAACCGACCGCCACCGGAATCGAATTTGCGGGCGATGAATTAGGATGTGTAAACTTATTGACGAAATCGGCGCGGTAGAAATCCACTCGAGAAAGGATTGTCCGACGATGCGAGGTTAGGACTGGCTTTGAAAACTTCAGTCAGCACATTTCATAGAAATCCGAGTGTAATTTGACACCACTGCTGGGGGCCTCGTCGCGAATAGTCCTAGGTGCGAATCGGGAAAACGCTCGCATGACAATGCTATCATTGCGACTCGTTTGCCCTTGGATCTGGGTAATTGTTGCCTTACTTGCGGCTTTCGGACCGCTGTGCGAAGTCTTGCCGAAATTGAGTCTGGGGCTTGCCGTTGGAAGTTTCACGTTCACGCGTTAGTTAAACAAACTGACCTAGACTTATTTTGGCTTGTTTTGTAGCGTAAGTTTTGGATTGAAGCTTATCGCTCCGCTAGCAAGGCGGGGTTGCGATTTCAGGGAGGAACCTACGCGTGCAAACGCTCAAAACAGCTATCGTCGTGTTGTTAATGATGACGGTCATTTATGGCTGCTATGTTTCATTAACGACATCACCCGAGCCGCTACCGGAACACATTGTTAACTTGATAGATGAATCAGGATCGTTTGACGATCTGGGGATCGACGAAGGATTGCCCGGATCATTCGGCGATTTTGGAACCGACACTGGTGCCCTGTCGGCAGACGAAGCGGCCAAAGCACCAACACAGCTCAGCTTTTCAGATTCCACAACTGCAGACGTTGCTGTAGCAGCAAGTCGTAGCGGAACCCCAGCAGCCATGGCGTCGTTTTCTGATCGCGAACCGTCGGCTCTACAACTGCCGAAGCCTGGCGATGCAGCAACAGCAATAAATACGGACCTCAGCGGTGATTATCCTTCCACACAAGTCGCTGCCTCGAATCTGCCGGACCCTCGATCAATTGACTCGCTGCCCCCGTCGGGATGGAAGCCTGGTGAGAAACCAATTGGCGACAGCATCGACCTTCCTGGCCCGACGCAAGAGTCCGCTAGCGAAACGTCCGACGCAAATGTTGGACTAGCCAATGCGATTCGCACCGCCGATCGCCAGTATGCCGCTGATCAACCCGCCGAAGCCCTCGCGACGCTCAGTCTGTTCTACAACACTCCAGGGCTTAACGCTGCCGAACGAACTGCGATGCTGAACCGGCTTGACCCCCTTGCCGCAACCGTGATTTATTCCCGACGTCATTTGCTGGAACAACCGCACCGCGTCGGTCAGGCAGAAACGTTGATGGAAATCGCATCACGTTATGAGCTTCCCTGGCAACTGTTGGCAAACATCAATTCGATCGACGATCCGGTTACAGTCCTGCCGGGCACTGAACTAAAGGTTGTTCGCGGCCCATTCCGTGCTGAAGTCGATCTGCAGCGTAACGAGCTGACCATTTTCCTGGGTGATCTCTACGCGGGACGTTTTCCGATCGCCGTCGGGACAACTCCAGCACCGGAAGAGGGAACTTATACGGTTCAAGACAAGCAGTCTGCCCAGACATTCTATGACAAAGAAGGCACTCCGATCCCACCAGACGATCCACGAAATCCTTATGGAAACGTTTGGCTGGATCTCGGCAAGCAGCTTTGCATTCATGGCAGCCCCGATAAGTCCCAACCCTCAAGCGCAGGTTGCATCAGCCTGCGTGGAGCGGATGCGAACGATTTGTACGGAATCCTTAGCCAAGGTTCCACCGTCACAATTCGCCGTTAATCCGAAACGGATCAACATGCGAGCCTGTTGATCGCCTCGGGTTCCGTGATCATCCCCGCGCCAGTGCATCGCTTTGGTCAACAAAGTCGTCACCATCCCATTGGCCATCGGTCAGGATCATTTTCTTTCGTTCAAACGCGGCTTGTTTCGCAGCACGCGCTTCGGTTTGACGCCTGACGAGATCCGAATGGGTTGTAAAGAATTGCAAACTGTGCCCACGGAAATCATTTAAGGTTTCAAACTTGTGCTTTTCCATAAAAGTCAGCAATTCGTCGCACATCGGTTTGACACATCGATAGCCCATTTTCATCACACCGGTACAGACCTGAACCGTGTCGCTGCCAAGCAGAATGAATTGAGCGGCATCACCACCGGTTTCGATTCCACCAAGGCCACTGAGCGTTCGTCCGGGAAACTCTTTGCCAATCATCGTCGCGATCTCCATACACATTCGCAGCGCGATCGGCATTACCGCTTGGCATGAATATCCGCCTGGTGTCGTGTAACCTTCCACCGACGGTTCGGGGCGCAGAGTATCTAGGTCGACTCCAATCACGCTGCGGATCGTATTGATCGCGCTGATCCCATCGCAACCGGCGGCTAAACTCGACCTTGACGGTTCTTCAATATGAGCGACGTTGGGAGTCATCTTGGCCCACACCGGCTTAGTCGCGGCTTCCATCGCCCAGCCACAAACCTCCTTTAGGATCTCCGGATTCTCGCCCATCGCCGCACCCATTCTGCGCTCTGGCAACCCATGCGGGCATGACATGTTCAGTTCGAATCCGTCGACACCGGCGGCTTCACAGCGGCCGATGATTTCTTGCCAAGCGTCGCGATTGTATTCTTCCATCACCGAAGCGATCAGACAGCCTTCGGGATGCTTGTCCTTGATCTGCTTGAACTCGTCGATCCAAACGTCGAACGATCGATCGCTGATCAATTCGATGTTTTCCCATCCATAGATCTCGCCGCTGGTGCGACTGCGCAGTCGTGCATAGCGAGGTTGGACATTAATTACCTTGGACGCGTCGAGGCTGACCGTCTTGCAGATCACCGCGCCCCAACCTTCATCAAAAGCTTTACAGATAACGTTGGCATTCGTTCCCGGTGGCCCTGAACCGATGATGAATGGGTTCGGCATTTTCATACCGTTAACGATCGTTTCAAGCGTGGCCATGTTGTCCCTTTTCGATTTCCGTTAACGTTTCGTCCAGCATCGCTATCAGGTAGGACGCGTCATCAAGATTGATGCACATCGGCGGTTTTATTCGCAACGTGTTTCCAAAAAGACCGCCCTTGCCGAGCAATACTTGACGACGCTTCATTAACTCCATCACCGTGGCCGCTTCTGTATTTGCTGGCTGGCGACTGACGCGGTCCCGCACCAATTCGACGCCAAGCAAAAGCCCCATCCCGCGAACTTCGCCGATCAATGGGTGCTTGTCTTGCAGTTCCAGCAGTCCCTCTTTCAAATACGCCCCGACTTTCAATGAGTTCTGCTGCAGTCCGTCTTCGTCGATCACTTCCAACGTCGCCAAACCTTGTGTCATGCTAATTGGGTTTCCGCCAAACGTGTTGAAGTGAACACGATTCTTCATCACTGCGGAAATCGGCTCGGTGGTTGTCATCGCACCCAGCGGAACGCCGTTACCGATCCCCTTGGCCATCGTTATGATATCGGGTTTGACATTCCAATTCTGATGCGCCCAGTAATGGGTACCCGTGCGGCCAAAGCCACCTTGAACTTCGTCCGCGATGCACAACCCACCATGCTGGCGAACGATATCGTATACGACTTGAAAAAACTCCGACGGTGGCGTTACTGCGCCGCCAACACCTTGGATCGGTTCGCCAATAAAACAAGCGATCTCGCCAGGCGTTTGATACTGGATTACGTTTTTGATGTCATGCGCGCATTTTAATTCGCACGACGGGTAGGTTAAATCGTAAGGGCATCGGTAACAGTATCCAGGATGAGTATGCTGGATATTCGGCTGTGAATTCGATTTGAACTTCCAATTTCCGTGAGCCGTGATGCCCATCGTTGCCGCAGTCCCGCCGTGATAAGCATTGCGAAGCGACACCACATCTTGATTTCCGGTAAACTCGCGAGCTGATAAAATGGCGATTTCATTCGCCTCGCTGCCGCTGTTGGTGAAGTAGGACCGAGTCAGTCCTTCGGGCATCTTCTCCGCCAATTTTTTTGCAAACAGCCCAATCGTCGGATGCAAATAAATCGTCGTTGTGTGCTGTAATTTGCCAACTTGCTCGCGAACCCGCTGGGCGACCGTGGGGTGGCAGTGCCCCACGCTGACCGTCACGATACCTGCAAATGCGTCCAAATAACGCGTGCCCGTTTCATCCCAAACGTATTGCATGTATCCCTCAACCACCATCAAGGGATCTTTGTAATAGGTGATCACGCCTGGCGAAACGAATTGATGACGCAGCGCAATAACCTCATCGCGACTCGGTCCATCATAAGGTTGCGGCACGTGATCCACGATCGGCAATGCGG
>DIUH01000302.1:1319-14890 GCA_002428205.1 Planctomycetaceae bacterium UBA6163 | reverse complement strand
GGAATACAATTGTCAAGCACCAGACCGATCACAGCGGCAACGGCCATCCCGGTCGATCCCACCGCGACAACCAATCCTTGAACCGACGGTGGCATCCAGGTCACATCATTCGGTCCGGTGCTGAACTGACTGAAATAAAACGGAACACTCAAACCCATAAACAGTGCGAAACCGCCGATCAACAAATTGCGGTCGCTAGCCAAGTCAGCCTTCGCGAATTGTCGCACGCCGACAGCCGATATCAATCCGAACAGAACGCAATACAATCCGCCCACCACAGGTTTGGGAATCGCAGCGGCACAGGCACCAAACTTACCAAAAATACCGAGCAAAATCAGTATACACGCAGCGACTTGAACGACACGTCGACTGCCCACTTTCGTCAGGCCGATCAAGCCGACATTTTCGCTGTAGCTGGTCGAGCTGAAGCCTCCCAGCAAACCGGTGATCGAACAAGCGATCCCTTCGAACCCGATTCCGCGCGAGATTTCACTTGGCGTCGGATCACCGCCGCCAGCCATCTGTTTGCACGCGTGATAGTCTCCGAAAGATTCGATCATTGACGCCAAGTAGCCAGCCAAGACAGCCACCGTAGCCGAGATCGCAAACTCCGGCGCTCCCCAGGGCAAAAACAGATTGTCCGATCGTACCCAAGGCGAACGCTCGACCGCCGATAGATCCAGATATCCTGGCGAACCAGCGGGGAAAACGCCAGCGACGGATAAAACGCCACAAACTGCCACACTGATTAGTATCGCCGCCAGCATCGGAAACAGTTGAAAAAATCGCACCGAGCGCGACAAGACAAGCGAAAACAAAATGACCAACACCATTGTCAATATTGCGATCGGCCATTGGCTGGCCGCAACCGGGGCGCCAACCTGATAAAGCGCCAGGCCGATCAACATGATCACCGGCCCGATCACAACTGGTGACAAAATCTTACGAATCTGGCCCATCGCTCCCGAGAAGCCTACCAGCGCCTCGATCACCCCGCCCAGAATGATCGCGCCGGCTATCGTTCGCATTCCCATTGCACCACACGCCTGCCAGCTTTCGATCATCGCTGCCACCGCATCGGCCGATGCGCCGCCCGACGTGACCAGTGACCAGTCCGGCCCCTCAGTGGCTTGAACGGTCGCGACGATTCCAAAGAATGCGGCAAGGAACGAAAAAGAAACGCCTTGGATGATCGGCAACCGCGAGCCGAGCGTCGATTGCAGCAGTGTTGCGATGCCGCTGCACAACATCACGCTCGATATCAAGAGCGCAGTGTTTTTGAGTTGCATGCTGGTCAACGTTGCAATCAAATCAGCCGGCAACGATTGATCAACCGGCCACAGCAACGGACCAAAAATCAGCGGGACCGCAACGGTCGATCCGAACATCGTTAACACGTGCTGGATCGCGAGAGTGACGGTCCGCAGTGGCGGTGGATTATCGTCAAGCGAATAAATGACACCGTGGCGGTTGCGTTCGTCAGCACTCATTCATAACGATCCAAAAAAATCATATTAACGAAAACATCAACCGCCCGGCGTTACGAACTGTTGATTTAAATTTTTTTTGCGAAACTAGTGGCGGCATCATAACCCGACGCGTGAGCGAGGGGCTGGATATCTATGCCGCCAAAGCGACGTAAGTCGGTCCCTCGCTCACGCGTCGGGTTGGGATGGAAACTAAAAGCGCCACTCCAAAACTCACGCGTCGGGTTAATATAGCACCCACCCGGCACTATCCTACAACTAAGGCTCGACGATCGCGTGATACGTTTCTGGTCGACGATCACGATAAAACTGCCAAACGTTCCGAACTTCGCGGATTAAGTCAAAATCAAGATCTGCGATCACAATATCATCAGCGGTACGCTCAGTGGATTGAGCAACAAGCTGGCCACGCGGGTCACAGAAGTAGCTTTGGCCATAGAACTCACCAATCCGCCAAGGCTCTTCCCACCCAGGTCGATTGATCGCACCGACAAAGTATTGATTCGCGACCGCGTGTGCCGGTTGCTCAAGTTTCCACAGATACTCGCTCAATCCCGCCACCGTCGCTGACGGGTTGAAAACAATTTCAGCCCCGCCCAACCCTAAACAACGTGCCCCATCAGGAAAATGGCGGTCATAACAAATGTAGACACCCACCTTGCCGATCTTGGTATCAAAGACCGGGTAGCCGAGATTACCTGGACGAAAGTAAAACTTCTCGAAGAAACCGGGCTGACACTGCGGAATATGAACTTTACGGAACTTACCTAAGTAGGAACCATCTGCATCAATCACCGCCGCTGTATTATAATAAACACCCGTCTGCTCTTCCTCATAAATCGGAACCACCATCACCATTTGATGTTTCTTCGCAAGATCCATCATCAGCCGTATGGTGGGTCCATCGGGTACACGTTCCGTCAAGTCATACCATTTCATTTCCTGTTCGGCACAGAAGTACGGACCGTAGAAAAGCTCTTGAAGGCAACAGACTTCGGCTCCCGATTGCGCCGCCGATTCGATCATCGCGACGTGTTTATCGATCATCGCCTGTTTAATTTTTGCTACCGGCGATGTGGTAGGCTCGCACGTCGTCGCCTGGATCAACGCACCGCGGACAATTCTGGCCATATCACTGTTTCTCTCTGTATTGCAAATGTCCCGATTGACGGGCGTACCCTCTATTAAGGTACATTAATGAGCCGTGGGGGTCGATTCCATGTTTCTACACGGCCAGTTTTTTCCCTTCCAGGAGCGTTAGCGGCAATGATTACGGCAAACCAACAAGCTCAGGTGGTTCCCAATCTGGTCGCCGGCCAGTGGCTGGTCCCCGATTCGGTTTCATGCGAACCGGTTTTCAATCCGTCAAGCGGCAAAGTGATCGCACAAACGCCGATCTGCGGCACAGCGGAGGTCGACGCCGCAGTTTGCGCCGCTGCCGGTGCCGCAGTCGCGTGGGCTCAAACGCCGGTGGTCGATCGAGCGCGTGTAATGTTCCGTTTTCGCAGCATTCTCGAGCAACACTTCGATGAATTGGCCCACTTGGTGACGCGCGAACACGGTAAAACGCTGGCCGAATCGCGAGCGGAAATCAATCGTGGGATCGAAGTCGTTGAGTTCGCTTGCGGCATTCCGAGCCTGTTGATGGGCGAGATCTTGCCGAACATCGCTCGCGATGTTGATGCCAGTTGCGTTCGCCATCCGGTCGGTGTTTGTGTCGGAATCACTCCTTATAACTTTCCCGCTATGGTTCCGATGTGGATGTTTCCCATTGCAATCACTTGTGGTAATCCGTTCATTCTAAAACCTTCCGAAAAAACGCCTTTATCCGCAGTGCGAATCGGCGAATTGCTGATCGAAGCGGGTGTGCCCGACGGTATCTTTAATATTGTTCACGGAGGTCGTGCTGCGGTCGATGCATTGTTGACCCATCCGAATGTTGCGGCCGTTTCGTTTGTCGGTTCGACAGAGGTTGCCCGGCACGTTTACACACTGGGCACTGCCAACGGTAAACGGGTGCAAGCGGCGGGCGGCGCGAAAAATCATTTGATTATCATGCCCGATGCCGATATGGATCAAACGGTTAAGGCGCTTGCCGCGAGTGCTTATGGATGTGCTGGCCAACGCTGTATGGCAGGTAGCTTAGCGGTTGCGGTCGGTGGTGCCGGTGATCCACTGGTCGAAGGCCTCGTTCAACACGCTGCGGCTATGAAGGTGGGCGCGACAGATGACGACGACACGATCGAGATGGGCCCCGTGATCCGCCAAGAACACCGGGTGCGAGTCGCCAATTATCTGGAGATTGCGAGAGCTGGTGGAGCGAAAATCGCTTTGGATGGACGCGAAAGAGTTGATTCATCAGGTTTCTTGATCGGCCCCAGTGTCGTCGATTTTGTTCAACCCGAAATGCGGATCGCTCGCGAGGAAGTCTTTGGCCCAGTCCTCTCGGTTGCTCGTGTTGATTCAATCGAGCAAGCGATTGCGATGGGTGACGCGTGTGACTACGGCAACGGCGCAGTGATTTTTACGCAGAGCGGTTATGCGGCAAGGCAATTCCAACAACATTTCAATGCGGGAATGCTGGGTATCAATGTCGGAGTGCCTGCCCCGATGGCTTGGTTTCCGTTCACCGGATGGAACCAATCATTCTTCGGCGACTTACATGTCCAAGGCAAAGAGGGAATCCAGTTCTACACGCGTCAAAAGGTAACACTGGCGCGTTGGCCCCAGCCGTCTGATTCACATGCTGATCCCGTTTGGCGCAGCAATTGACTTGCGTTTGCCAATCACGACGTGCTATTTCGTACGCGACGTTTCGTGCACCGGACAAGCGACAACCGTCCCGTACAGCTGGTATCGGACGCCGCTTGTTGGGCACGGTTCGACCGGTCCGCCCCAGTACGAATCGGCTGCTAGCGATTCGAGATGCCGATCGGGCCAGCGGCGATTGTCCAGAAAGTAGGCATCGGCCTGCTGTTGAATCATTTCGCGCGTGTGATCGCAGCCCGAATGCGCCGGTTCGGGTTGCCATTCTTGCAGCGCCGGAGCGGCCAAGACCGCGATCGTCACTACAACGGCTAAAGTCGTTGCAACCACTACCGCAGATGTGCCACGGCGCTGCGGATTTATCGGATTGGTCGAAGTGCGGCGAAAGAGGGTTCGTGTCCGAGCGTTCACAGTTGCTTGCCTGATCGACGAAGTAAACCTTATTAGGAGACGACGGCAGCACACAGGCCAACTCTTGTCTCGCTTAACCGTAGGTCACAAATCGATCTCTAGCGAGTGCGACGTATCAGATTATTCTCTCGCATCAGTTGCCGCGTATACCCCTGAGCACATCTTCGAGTGGATCGGTGCGTTCGCCTGGTTGATTGAACGTATTGGGATCGATTCGGCGGACACCTCCGGGATTGTTTGCCTGAAGCGCCTGGCGATAGACATCGATCTGTCCGCCACGGAATTGGTCACCAGGTGGAATTACGAAATAGCCAACGCTTTTGGGCTGGAAGTTGATATCCTCGATCGGGTTTGGACTCTTGCCTGTCCGATCAATGGCAATCGATTGCAAAAACTTTTCATACACAGAAACATCGTAAAGGATGATCGGTGGCACCTGTGTCGTGAACTCCTGTGACAAGATCACACCCGTTGGCCCAATAACATCGTATCGTTCTGTTAATGTCGATCCCGCGTCACGTTGAAACTCAAAAACCCGCGAGCCACCCGCCGGGATTGTGATATCGTTGGATGTGCCGTTGCGAAGGTCAGCGATGCGAACCAAAAGTTCATTGCGGTTCGAGTTCGACAATTGAGTCATCACCGGCGGTAGCGGCGGGTTGGGACGGATCGATTGCTGGACCATTTTTTGCAACGGAATCGCAATCGTTGGCGGCGGCGGTGCCGTGTCGAAATACCAATGTTGGCTCGGTGAACGGTTCCACGATTGCAGGCTAACCATCGCGTTAGCATCGCCGGCGAGAAAATTACCGGGGTACGCATGGCTTTCTAGTCGCAGCGCACCAGGACTGGACCTCGCCGGTGTGATGCGCCACAACTGTTCAAAAGTCTGTGCCGAACGCTCGAACCCAACTTGGCCGGTGTTCGGGTCGACCGACAATGACCAGAGCCTGCCCGCAGCAAATAATTGCACGCGGAACGCGCCAGAGCCAACGGGGGCCAAAGTCCAAAACTGTGCTTGGCTGGGACCCAGCGGTTGCATCGCAACGGACAACTGCGGCCCGGCGGTCAATACCAGCCCGAGCGGATCGGTTTGCTCCGTCGTCAATGTTCCCAGGACAGGATTGCCGGCCTGGGGCAATTGCATCAGCGGATCGGCAAGGCAACGGTTGGATAGATTGCCGACCATCAAAGCCAACAGAATCCCACCCATGCGGCAGAAATGATTGAAATGCATCGTGACACCTTAATGGGTCCGTACTGGTTGAAACCGTGCGAAAGATTAGAAATGCGAATTACCAACAATCAAGATTGTACCACTGCGAGTCAGGGTTAAAAGTTCAATCCGCTCGGAGCGTTCAAGGAACATGAAGGAATGAACACTTTGATGAATCTCAACGACTCTGATCACTGGTTCCCCTTCCCGCTGGACGGATCGTCGTTCGAGATGGTTTTGGGCATACACGTGTTGAGGGAACAAGAACCGTTGTTGGTCGCAACCGAATCGAGGACTCGCGAATTACAAATCAAGCAAGCTCAGGCAACCGAATCGCTTGACGATTATTTCCAGGCTTCCGCCGATTCTCAGTCGGCCCAGTTACGTGCGGTGCGTTATCTGCAGACCAAACATCCTGAACTGGTCTCTGTTGCCGACGACCGCCCCCCGTTGCTATCGATAGCGATGCAAATCCAAGAAGACTTGGTGCTGCTCGACGGTGAATCGCCGCATCGCCTGTTGGCCGGTGCGGTCTTCTTTCCCAGCGGGTGGTCGATAGCGGACAAAATCGGTCGGTCACTGCAAGAAACTCATTCAGTGGTGCCACGATTTGAACAGACACTTGAGCGACAAACGGATCGCTTGGTCACGCATTTGAAACTTGGTCGCCCGGTGTGGAGGATGAATTGGGGCGTCCGGCCAAGTGGTCAACTGGATCAATCACCCAAGTGGTCCGCAATGATCGCGGAATCTGCAAAGCAGATAGATGCGAACAATGCAGGTGCGAAATGTTATTTTCGCGTGGAGCGACAAACGCTTTCGCGCTTGCCTGATGGAGGTGAAATCTTATTCACGATTCACACCCGACAATGGCCACTGGCGTCGATCGGCGCGCTGCAATTGAAATGTCTCCATCAAGCACTTAGAACCTGCCCCGAAGAAACACTTATGTATAAAGGTATCACAGCTTTTTATGATCCCCTGATCCGATTTCTTGACCAGACACAGGCGTGACTAATACGACCTGATTGGGGTGTTCCCAGACGACGCTTAATAGTGTTTCGGGGCCAGTGGCTTATCGCCATGAGGACCAACGGATCAAGCGCAACGCGAGTAAGTGATCGCGATTCATCACGTGATCGAACTGAGACAGGAAATAGAGACCCCGAACGACGGTTGCAGATCTTTCCCTCTCACTTTAGGCGGCCAGCGATCTGTTGTTGAAGCGATTCGATCACGGCATGCAGATCTTCGAGGCCCTTGTCCGATAATTCCTCGTCCGACGATTGCGGCTGGCCTAGTATGGACTGCAATGTCCGAATCGTGTTTAGTTTTTCGAGGGCCTTTCCNNCTTGCTTCGCCTCTTGCTTCGCCCTTTTTCAGTAATTGGTCCGCGATCGACCCGGGTTCCGGCTGAACCGGCCAAAACTCCGTGACCATTTCGTCCAACTTTTCTTCACCCACAATTGGATTCACTGACATCACATAGGTCCTTATGGAATCGAGTACGTTTTTTGCCTGCTCCATCCCGATCGTTTGTGCCAGCATTTGCAAAAGGGGGCGCAACGCGACGTCTAGCTGTGGCTCTCTGCCATATTTTAGCAACGTCAAAGCCACCTGCAAAATCGGATGTCCCCCCATCGTGGCGTCATCCATTCGGCTGACGTCTAAAATAGCGAGCTCCAGCCCTGGAACGTAGCGTTTCCAAGCTTCGGGAACGGGCAGAAGTTGATCAAGACTGCTGGCCGCTCTCCACGGAGTGGACCCATTGTAGATCACCCACGGAATAATCGGAACAAGCGGTTGGCCGTTATCTAACGCATTCTCCCAAATGCGAACAATGTATCCGAGCATTTGCATCAGTGTCCGCGGTTCGTCGGTGCTCTTGTGATCGATCAGAACATAGACGTAGACGAAATTTTGCTGCATGCCCAAAGCGCTGACGATCTCGTCGGACACTTCGACCGAAAAAAGCCGATCCGCCAGCCGCAGCCTGAGGTTTCGATCGATGAAGCTGGTGTCAACTCGCGTCAACGTATTTAGTTTCAGATGTTGCACCACGTCGGCGGGAAGATGCTTAGCCAAAAGAACACGGGCTGCATCGACCTGTTGCAGTGTCTGGTTTATCAGCCGGTCATGGGGTGACTGGAGGCGCTTGTCTCGCTTGGGCGCGGATGTGTCGGCGGCTTCACTTTCGCTTTCTGGAAATGCCATACGAGTGCCTCATCGTCATTAGTCGGAGATCCCATCAAACAGACGCGACCCGATGCGGACCATCGTGGCACCTTCGGCGATGGCTTGTTTGAAATCGCCGCTCATGCCCATCGAGAGTTCGGCCAGTTTCAAGCCGCTGGATCGCGACAGTTTATCACGCAACGTTCTTAAGATGGCGAATTGCGATTGTGCTTCCGACAAATTCGATTCCAGTCCTGCCATCCCCATTAATCCGACGATTCGAACATTCTTTGTACTGCCTATGTCTTCCACAGACTCCATCAACTGATCAGGCGTAAACCCGTGTTTGCTTTCGTCACCGCTGATGTTCGCTTCCAATAAAACAGCACAATTAACGTTCAATTCGCCAGCAACGGTGTCGACGAAACGCAGCAATTTGACGGAATCGATCGAGTGAATGGTCGAGGCGACTTCAAGCGTTCGCCGCACTTTGTTTCGTTGCAGCGAACCGATCAAATGCCATCGCAGGCCCGAATATTGAGCCAAATCAGTCGCTTTTTCGGCCAACTGCTGTGGCCTCGCTTCGCCTAAGTCATGGCAACCGGCGTCGATCAATGCCGAGGTTGTGATCGAGTCGACATATTTGCTGACACCCACGATCCGCACTTCCGCAGGTTCGCGCGCTGATGCGATTGCAGCGTCGCGTACATCAGCGCATGCGGCTTGCCAATTCCGCTGAATCGTTGCTCGCGTCTCATCAGATAAGGTTTCGTTCATAGCACTTCCGACGCCACCTTTCTGTGACGGTGATCAAGTCGTTTCGTCTTTCGCTTCGGCTTCGGCCCGTGCGATATCTTCGTCATGATCGCCGACGGTCAATAGGTCTTCCAGGCTGCCATCGCCAGGATGGAAACGTGCACAGTAGAAATCAGCGACCAAGTGCTTTCCTAAAAACGTCCTCGTTCGCTCGCCACGTAGTGATCGATAGGTAATCCAGTGTTCGCTGCCCATCTGAATGCGATGCGAAACGGCTTCATCTTGATCGACAATCCTTAATTCATCACCAACGGTCAACTGTCGATAGGTTCGTGGTCGGTCGAAACGACGCTGTTGGAAATCGAACCACAGCGGCGCGAAAACATTACCACCATTATCACGTGGCGGCTGACTGGTCGCCTGCAGCTTAAGATGGTGGTCTTCGGTAATCTCAATTTTCGCAGCGCTAGGCCCGACGCGCCATTCATTGGTCTGTAATGATAACGCTAAGACGCGGCGTTTCTCGGTCGAATCCTTCAACCAAATCTCATTCGTATCGGTTTCAAACGCGGCTGTTAATGTCTCAGGTAGAGGCGTGCGGCCGACATACCGAATCATCGCTGTCGGTTGGTCGCTGTCTCTTAGTACCGCATCGGCCAACATCACACAGCGATCGTCTCGCAACAACATCATCTGACGCTGCAGTCTCACACCGCCAGTCCAACGCTGTTCAAACTCTAAGTACTGGGCATCATCGTCGCTGTATTCACAAACATGCGTCCAGGGGCCTGCGGGTGCCTGTTCAGCACCATCGACTTCGATCATCGCTTCCCACTTGCCACCGATCGCGATCCCGCGTCCGTACTCCACTTCGACCAGAAAATCTTCGCCCGCGTAGTCGACATGAGTTCGTCCACGACGCACGTCCCATTCGGGCAGCATCGTCGCAACACCAGCTAATTCGCTGTGCCACAACGATTCCGGCAACGAAACTGCCCAGGCGAGTTTACCGCCGGTATGTGAGATCCCAAGCGTGGCATCAACTGCGGGGCCCAGTAATTTAGGGGCTAACGTTTTGATGGCATCAAACAATCCGCCGGCAACGATATCATCGCGGACATCAGCCCGCGCTAGCGACGAAAAAACGGCGGTGCCATCGAAGCGAGTGAAGGCTGCGGCCCAGCATGCCAAGTCGATCGCGGTTCCCAGTTCCTTCCGTTTGACCTTCTGCTTTGCAACGATTTCTGCCAAACGACGCTGACGAAGCACAGAAGCGATTACCAATCGCGCGTACTTGCCGCCTCGGATCGCATTAGCAATTGAGACTTCGGGCACGTCACACCACTTGCGCAGGCCGTCGAGCCCTTCCCTGGCGAGCGCATCGCTAGCGAGCTCACCCAAACGCAATCGCAATACCATCGGCAGTTCGCACCCACCGATCAAACGGCCAACCGATGACGATTCTGGAAACGACAGACAATGTCGTGCGAGTGCGTCCAGCGATTGGCAAAGCGATTTCCAGGTCGGCTCGCTAATTCGTTCGATCAGCGCCGGCAATGCGTAAGCCCAACAGACGGCCTCGGTGACCAGCACAGGATCGATCTTGCCAGGCGAACGCGCGAAGTCGATCTTCCGAATCATCTCTTCCGCTGCATCGGACCAGTGGATCAATCGCAGCAACCGCCTGCCCGGGTCGATCCCAGCGGCTAGGTCGGTCAACGCAATTTGCAGCGGTTCCAGCGCCCCGTTCTGTGCGATGGCCAAGCCGGATCGAAGACAACTGCCCGCGTCACGAGGCGACTGGGCTTGCCAATCCGAGCAGACTCGCTGCAGCGGTCTCGCATCAAAACGGCGAATCAGTTCAGCGGCGACCATCGTCCATTGGGGTGATTCCCAATCGCCGGTATCGGTCGCGGCCTCCGTAGGTTTACTTTCCTGTGCCACTTCGGCTGGACGCGTTCTACTTCGTCGCCTGGGCTTTTTCGGAGAGGTGTCTACGGTTTCGGACGCGTCGTGCTGGGGGGACGATTCCCCGGATTCATCGGTGCTGGAAAATCTTGCCATGAGCGTCGGGTGCCGCAATTGTTAAGCTGGAAGAGAGATCGTAGTAGCGAGCGATTGCGAAGAATTTACCGCCGCTGTCGCTCTTGGGCAGGTGTGGGCGCGGCGATTAAGCGTCAATGTCGCTAGAATAACGAAAAATCGCAACACAACCTCAGGCAATTTCAATGTCACAACCATTTTTCGCCCGCGCTTGCACCGTGGGTATCGTGTTGATCGTGGTCGCTCATCTGGGTTGCTCTCGCCAGCCCCAACCGATCGAACAAGCGGTTCCGGCCGAATCAACCGACCAGCCCACGGTGGCCCTTGATCAGCCAACCTTGCCGGAGGACGAATCCTCGTCCCGTTCACAACCGGTCGATTCTGCCGCACCACCGATGACCGACCCTCGAACCGCAGGCCCTGAACCGACACAATCGCCCGGATCAAAAGCACCGCCCGGGTCGCTTCAAGAATCGCTCGACAACCAGCCCGCGCCCCGCAGCGCCGACGAGACCTTGGCCGAACTCGGCTACAAATCACCAGCGGAACGTCTGCAGGAAAAATTAGCACCGCCACCCAACGCGACTCGCATCAGCAAGATGTCGCCACTTTGGATCGACGTAAAATCAAAACGTGTCTTCGTCGATGGCTATGTGGCTCAGCGCGAAGCGTTCCTTGAAATGTTTGCCTGTGATTCGGAGACCAAGGAACACGAATCGGTACTCGGTGTGGCAGCGAAATCGAGCGAAGTGCATGCAGCACTTCTGGCCATCGGTGGCCAAGTCGGCAAGACGGTTCGCTTCGACCCCGAATACGTCGCGGCAACGGGTCAAAGGATTCGAATTTGGGTGATGTGGCGAGACGAAGAAGGAAACTTCAATACCGCCGACGCCCGCCAATGGGTTCGTAATGCAGAAACCAAACAAGAACTCGATCGCGATTGGGTGTTCGCTGGCAGTTATATATGGAAGGATCCCAGCGATGGTAAAGAATACTACCAAGCCGACAGCGGCGAAATGATCTGTGTTTCAAACTTCAGCACAGCGCTGATGGACCTGCCCATCGCGAGCAGCGATTCTAATAGTGCACTTCAATTTGAAGCATTTACCGAACGGATTCCACCCACGGGAACTTTTGTCCGGCTAATGTTGGTGCCGCTGCCGCCTGAAAATGAGTCGGAAACACCTACTGAAGAAGCGGAACCGAACGACGACAATCAACCTAAAGCCGAGTCTGCGGATCAGCGCCCTGATGAATCACTGATGCCGCTAAAAGAACTTAAGGCAAGCTAAGATGCTTTGTGAGCAATCGCTTAGGCCGCCTTCACCAATTCCATCTGACACGATTCGATGCACTCAGCCGAAACCTTCTTGGATCGCAAGGTCGCCGCAGCCATCAATGCTAACTGTGCGATCGCGGCGGTGAAGGCAATTTTCCCCTCGCTCAATTCGTGCAAACGGATGAGCGCCGAATCATCAAACAAATCGTTGGTGCAACCTGCCGCCGCCAACGAATAACGGACATAACCGACCGTATCATCTAATTGAAACGGCTCTAAATCGATCCGCAGCGGACAACAATCCAGCGTCACTTGCAATTCGCTGGCCGATTGAGTCGTCGTACACATCACCGTGCACAGCGAACGATTGGTTGTTGAAAGGATCGCTGCCGCTTCTGCAGTGGGCAAATCACAGCGGTCGATCAACCACAACGTGCGAACTTGATTCTTGCCCGATGCAGCGATCGCTTCGGTGATCCGCTGGGCCGCCCGATCACCGAACGGATCGATCGACAACGCCACGGCCAATCGCGCAAATGCGGCGGTTGTCGAAGTCACTCCACCAGTCGTCATCACAGCATCGACCGCATTGTTGCCTAAACCCGACGTACCCGAAACACGTTTCAGCAGCGTCGTAGCGCCGCAACCACGGTCACACATCATTAACGCGCTGCGTGTCTCCGAGCGGATCAGGTATTCCAATCGAGCGATCGCTTCGCGTTGCGGCAGGCCGGCAAAGAACGCGTCAGAGTTGGTTACAGGGCCAAACGGGTTACGCTGCAGCGACCAGTGTTGAAGAAAGTTCATGTGTGTTGCGGTCCAGACGGTTGGTTCTTCGGCGTCGCGATATCCGAGCATCATCGGTAAAATCGGCACAAACAGAACTTACCTTGAGGCGTTTTCAGACGTTTCGAGCCGTCTGTACCGCCCCATTTCCTGTTACTTATTGCGTTAACCGATGACCGTCCGATACTTTGTCCCGCAATTTCCGTCCTCCGGTGGCCAAGTCACGTTGCCCGAAACCGAATCGCACCACGCTTCCACCGTCATGCGTGTCCGCGAGGGTCAGCAGCTGATTTTGTTCGACGGCGAAGGATATCAGGCAGACGCCAAGGTGGTCACAGTCGGACGAAAGGCGGTCCTTTGCCAAGCTGAGGCAAAGGTTTTCGTCCCACGTCGAAACCGGTCGACAATTGAATTGGCCATCGCCATGCCCAAAGGTGACCGTTCGCGCGACTTGGTCGAACGTTTGACTGAACTTGGCGTCGACCGTCTCGTTCCGATCCATTGCCAGCGTTCACCATGGGCGATCTCTGACGGCGCGATCCAGAAATGGCAACGAGTGATGATCGAAGCCTGCAAGCAATGCCGTCGAAATCAAATCATGCATATCGCCCAACCTTGCCGCTTTGCCGATTTACTTGATCAACCGGCGACC
>DIUH01000302.1:0-1240 GCA_002428205.1 Planctomycetaceae bacterium UBA6163 | reverse complement strand
GGACTGGGCGAGCGAATCTACCGAATCGAAACCGCGGCGATCATCTTGTCAGTTAAAGCAGCTGGCATATAAACAACACCCCACCCTACCGTTTACCCATAATTTTATTCTGAAATTCAATCAAACTGACAATCATATGAAATTACTCTTATTCAGCGATCTGCATCGTGATGTCGACGCGGCCCGTGAGTTGGTGAAAGCCGCTCGGCAAGTCGACGTGGTGATCGGCGCGGGCGACTTCGCAAACCGTCATCAGGGCCTGCACGACACGCTCGACATTTTAGCCGACATAAAAAAACCGGCCGTTTTGGTGCCGGGCAACGGTGAAACGGTTGAAGAGTTGCGTGAAGCGGCTTCGGTATGGAAATCGGCGCGCGTTTTACACGGCAGCGGTTGTGAGATTTCAGGGCAAGCGTTTTGGGGAGTCGGCGGCGGCATACCCGTGACACCGTTTGGCGATTGGAGCTACGACTTTACCGAAGAAGAAGCCGAAACGCTGTTTTCAGAATGTCCTGATGAAGCGATCCTTGTCGTCCATTCACCGCCGATCGACACCGTCGACCATGACTCCAGCGGCCGAATCCGCGGCAGCCAGTCGATCCGCGATGCCGTGATCGCCAAACGTCCACGACTGGTCGCCTGCGGACACATTCACAGCGATTGGGGCAAACGAATCAACCTTAACAAAACCATCATTATCAACGCCGGCCCTCATGGCCAAATGGTTGAAATAAAAACGACCTGATTCACGCCAATTGCGTTAGCAAGGCATAATTCGCAAACCGACGATTGGCCTGCTTTTGAGATTAAGAACCTATCCGAAAACCGAAGAAAATCACTACTAGCACCAAAGCGGCTCACGGTTTTCAGATAGGTTCTAAGAAAATCAGCTACGAGACACTGAAAACAGGAACTGCGAGACGGAATCGATGACCGTATCGGCGGCGAGTACTCAAGGTTCCCAGGCCGAGTGATTCTTGTATCGTAATCGTCGCACAGACATCCAGGCTGCGACTTCCCAACCCAACGCGTAGAGCGACGATCGCCACCGGAATCTTCGTAAAAGCCTTCTGTTGAATCGGTTGTAATTGCGGTATAATTGCCGGTGATCTGTTCTATTTTATGGAATCGACCATGATTCTTGGTATTAAGCCAACCGTTGATTTTGCCTTCAAAATAATCTTAGCTCACCGCAGAATGTCGCTGCGCTGATTGGCTTGCTCAACGCCATCCTCGACTT
>DIUH01000442.1 GCA_002428205.1 Planctomycetaceae bacterium UBA6163 | reverse complement strand
GACAACGAGAAGCGGCGGTGTCCCCAACTGGCCTTGCTGCAAACCGCTCGGCCGAGAAACCAATTGTCCAACGTTGATAAACCCAGCCTTGTTGTCGACCGTCATGATTTGTGGACGGCTGAGAATCTGTGCTCGGCCGGCGTCTTGCAAAGACCGCAAGAGAAAGCTAAACGATTCGCTTGCTGCACTTAATACAAACCCACCGTAACCGGCCGCAGTGCTTGTTGCACCCAGTCCAAACGTACTGACCGCTCTCGAGGCAACTGAATCAGCTCCCGCAACTGAAACGTTTGGAGTGCCATTATTGTTGAAGCCAAAACCGGGCGTTGAGTTGGGCAAGTTTGCGGGCAACGCGCGACCACGATCAAACAATAAACTGTCCTGCAGCCCAAGTTCGCCGCCGAGCTCAAATTGATCAGCCAGCGTGACTTCAGCCAACACAACCTTGATCAACACCATTGGCGGACGGCGATCGAGATTCTCGATCAAACGGCGTACGTCTTGATACAGTCGCGGCGAAACGCTCAACAACAAACTGTTGCTGATCGGTTCTGCGACCACCACCAAATCGCGATCCGGCAAATCGAACGGCCCAAGCCCCTGGCCCTGTGCGAATTGGTCGATCAGGTTACGGGTTTGAGTCCGCTGTTGGACATAAGTTTGAATCGCTGTCGCGATTTCCGGTGCCGACTGGTGACGCAGCCAAATCACTTCGGTAATCCGCTCGGCAAAGCCAGCGGTATCCAATCGCAACAAAATGCTTTCGACCACTTCCAAGTCGCTGGACGACCCGGTCGCGATGATGCTGTTGGTTCGTTGGTCAGTGGAGAATCGCAAGTTGACCAGCGAACTGCTGCTGGCCGTTGCCGGCGCGAGTTGGCCGGCGATACCTCCGCCCGCACCGCCTTGTCCGGTTGCTGGTGCGAACAGGGTTTGCAATGAAGTGGTCAACTTCAACGCATCGCCGCTCTCGACGGTAAACACTTTGACGACCGATTCAACGCCCGGCACTTGATCCAATTGGCGGATCAATTCGGCGATCAACGACATGCTGGAAATCGGTCCGCGGACGATCAACGCATTCGCATTCGCATCCGCTGTGACAACCACTCCGGTCAACAATCCCGAGTTCAGCACGCCGCCATTTTTGGCATCCAGCGAAAGCAGCGACAATGTCTTAGACGGCCGCGTCGTGTTCTCGGGAACCGTCGCATCGCCTTCGCCATTGATTGCCGTTTGCAGAACGGGGGCTAGGTCTGCGGCGAGTGAGTTGCGCAGCGGGAAAACTTTGATTTCGTCTTGCGCCGGCACGCTTTCGACGTCCAACTGTTTCAGCAACACAGCGACTTCGTTCAGGTCGCGTGGGGCGGCTCCGACGATCAGCGAATTGGTGCGATAATCGGCCAGGATGCGAACCCGGCTGCCCAGTCCCGGCCGCAGATCCTCGCCCTGTCCTGGGCGGTCAACGAAGAAACTGCGGACGGCCACTTCGGCATCGGTCGCACTGGCATGGTCGAGCCGGAAGACTCGCAGTTTGCTGCTTGCATCGAGCGGTTGGTCCAATTTTTCGATCAAGCTCATCGCATTGGCGAGCGCTTCGCGGCGACCGATCAGCAGCAACGCGTTAGGCTGGTCGAGCGCCGTGATGTTGACTTCGCCTTGTCGAGCGGCGAGGACGTCGGTGTACAGCGTTCGCAGTAGTGTCGCTGCAGCGGCGTTGTCGAGATGTTTCAGCATCACAACTTCAACTTCGGGCTGAGTCAAAACACTTTGGTCTTCGATCTGTTTGATCACGTCCAAAACACGCTGGGTATCTTTCTTGGCACCGCGAACGATGATGATCCCCAGCTCGGGTACAAACTGGATTTGCGTATCGCCGATCATCCCAGCGGCTTCTTCACCGCCGGCTTGTGGATCGTTAGGATCGGCAGGTTGTTGAGCGGCGTTTGGCAGAGCGGCGGGCGGCTGTGCCGGATTTTGAAACGCGGTGGCTTGGAATTGGCCCCCACGCGGTCCGGCTGGCACGATTGTCGCCGATTGGCCGTCGGGCAATTGGTCCAACAGCCGCATCGCCCGCTGGATCGGAGCCGGTTTGGCATTCTCGACCCGAATCATTTCGACCACTTCGCCCGGCCGACCGCCGGTTTGGTCGATCGAGCGGATCATCTTTTGCCACCCTGGCATCGAAGGCTCAGGCGCGACCACGGTAACCATGTTTTCGCGGCGATTGACTTCGATCGTCGTTCCATCGAGCGGCACGCCGGTCAACTGGAACATCGATCGTTCACCGTTCTGGCTGGTCGTCACCGGCACTTTCTTGCCCGCAACGATCTGCAGCGAATCCTCGAATTGTCGCCAATCGATCGATGTCAGCTTGACCTGCATCGCCCCGCCAGCGGTTCGCACGCCGGTCGACATCGCTGCGGGAGTCGCCGCGGCGCCGGCTTGCGAGATCCCCGCGTTGCTGGCCCCCGGTTGGCTTTCAGCGACAAAAACCCGCATCGCATCAGCTTGAATTTGCTGCTGCATATTGCCCGGAGCCAGAATCACAAGGCGGCTGCTGCGCACATCCGGCGAAATGTGAATACCCGGTTGGTCACGGTACTTCATTTCCAGCGTTGTGCTGACTTTTGACACGAACGCAGCTGGCATTTCGATCGTATTGAGCACGGCGGCGGTGTTTCCGGCGGCGGCTGGCAAGCCTACCGAATCGACTTTCGCTGAGTAGCCGCCGGACTGGCCGGGAACCAAGGTCATCTGGTTGCTATCGGGCAAAAAAGCTTGGCCCATTGCCGCTTGCGGCTGTGACCAGGTTGCTGGGGCAGCGATTTGTTGGCCGTAAACCGAAGTGCTGGTGCCGAGGTGGGTGGCGGCAAAATGTGCCGCTAGGATGGCAAGAACAGCGCTACGAGCGTGACGACGTCGGTTATTTCTGGTCATTGGCCCAACGCGAAGTAAGGTGTGTAACAAATTGCATCGCCATCGCACGATCGGTGCGTTCGGCATCACTCGGATAATCGTCAAGGCCGTCATCTTCGCTACATAGAAAACAATCGTTTCTTGGGGGGATTGGCGTAGGGGTCGAAAACCGGGCAATTTGCGTCGTTTAGCCCTGCAACGGTCGTTGGCTTTTAAGGCCGAAGATGACATAATCCCGGTTCAAGGGAACATTGATCACCTGGAGTAGAAACGTTTTGTTAAAACTAGCTGTGTTAGCCCCGCTTCGCTTGGCGGTCGGATGGGGCATGTATCCACGTCTGATCGGTGTGACAGGCGTTTTGATGTTGGTGTTGTTGCGAGTCACGATCGGTTGGCATTTCTTGTCCGAAGGGTATGACAAGTTCACACAGCCATCCTGGGACGCCAAACCGTTCTTCGCCAATGCCCGCGGCCCCGTCGCCTCGCAGTTCCGCCAAATGGTCTGGGACTACGACGGTTCGCTTCGCACCAACGTGGAAAAAACCACAGTCCATTTCGCGATCTTTCGTGATCGCGTAATCAAGCACTACGGGTTCGACGACGCCCAAAAACGCCAGGCCCAGGCGAACTTTGCCGAGGCTGTGAAGCAGCTTAAATGGGTACTCGAGGAAAATACGGTCAGCCTGGAGGAATACCGTCTGGGGATCGACCGGATGAAGCAGCTCGAGTCGGACCGCAATCGTGGCGGTGTTGCTAGTCTTGCCGGGCAAACCGAAACGATTCGGGCCGAGTGGACATCCAAGCTTAATCCCGTATTGTCTAAAATCGACTTGGTCTGGAAGAATTACGAGGCAGCCCAAAACGCGACTGCCAGCCAAGACCAAGCTGCAAAGCGTCCGCTGATTAGCATGGGCGTACCAAGGAACCAATTAATGGACACCAGCGTATTGAACCGCGTGGTCCCTTATTTTGATATGACGATCGGCATTTGCCTGTTAATCGGTCTCTTCACGCCCGTCGCAGCGTTAGCGGCCGCCGGTTTTCTCGGTTCAGTATTCCTCAGCCAATTCCCACCGACATCGGGCCCGGGAAGCACCTATTATCAGCTGATCGAGTGCATGGCGTGTTTAGTGATTGCTGCCACAGGCTGCGGTCGCTACGCCGGACTTGATTTTATTCTTCACACGATTGTTCGTAAATTTTGGCCACGCACAGCGGAGTAAATTTTCATGGTCGACAAGCTTTCACCGGACCAGAAAGAGGTCGGTACTCACAATTATCATGCCGCAGTGGGAGCCTATTACGACGTCAATCGCCGTGATTTCCTCCGCGGTATTGTCGGCGTTGGCGCTGTCAGCGGTGCTGGGCTCGGGGCGATGTATTACGGTTACGGCAAGGTGAACGATCCCGTTCGTGTCGCCGTGATCGGAACGGGCGACGAAGGGAACGTGCTGATCGGTGGTTGTACGCCCGAATACGTTCAAGTCAAAGCGATCTGTGACATTCGACCGTTCAGCATCCATCGGGCTTTTCATGGCGAATGGACAAGCCCGTCGACACTCGAGCGGCGGCCTGGTTTATTGAACGTTTATGGCTATCCGAACGAGGCTCAAGCTCGCAAAGAGATTAAGGTTTATGACGCCTCCAACGGCGGCATCATGGCCTGCTTGGACGATCCCGATATCGAAGCGGTGATCATTGCGTTGCCATTGTTCTTGCACGCCCCAGTCGCCGCACAGGCCATGGAGCGTGGTTTGCACGTGTTGACCGAAAAACTGATGGCTCACGACGTCGCCCAGTGCAAAGTGATGTCGCGTTTGGCCGAGCAGTTGAAGGATTCAAGTGGCAACCCGCTCCATTTAGCCACCGGCCACCAACGACACTACAACGTCAAGTACGACAACGCCGTGAACCTGATTCGTTGGGGTTTGCTTGGCCAAATCCACCATATCCGCGCCCAGTGGCACCGCAGCAACGTGCCCGGTGCGGACAGTTGGTCGATGCCGATACCCGGCGGTGAAAAGCTGGCTAGCGGTAAGATGTTTGACAAAATCAAAAGCGACTTGGCGTATCGCGAAAAGGGGCTTCTCGACGCGGTCGATCCGGTTGAAGCGAATCGTTTGCGACAACAGATCGCGATGTTCAAAGCCTGGGATGCCGACAAGGCAATCGATCCGAAAATGTTTGGCTATCAAGATTTTGAAGTCAAAGGCCGTAAGTTTTCGGCAATGGAAGAACTGCATCGTTGGCGATTGTTTGACCGCACCGGCGCAGGACTGATGGCTGAACTCGGCAGCCATCAACTCGACGCGGTTAGCATCTTCCTCAGTTCGCTTCGCGACGACGGCAAGAAAGTCCATCCCTTGTCGGTTCACGCCGTCGGTGGCCGCCACATGATGCCGCTGGATCGCGAATGCGAAGACCACGTCTATTGCATGTATGAGTTCCCTGGGCCCGAATACAGCGCTGAGTTTGATGTCGGTTATTATGACAGAGTCGAGGACTACCCTAAGGGCGGTGTCGTTGAAGGCTACGAAAAGGATCCCAATAAGAAGGTCGTTGTGACCTATTCAACGATCAACGGAAACGGTTTCGGCGGATGGGGCGAAGTCGTCCTGGGCACGAAGGGAACGCTGATCCTGGACAGTGAAATCGATGTCATGCTGTATCGCAACAGCGACACCAGCAGTAAAGTCGGTGTGACTCAAAAAGCTGGTGGCTACGTGCTGGATACCTCGGCCAGTGGCGATTACGCCGCGCCGATCGCCCAGGCCGCTGCCGCCGGGCCGGTCAGCCGTGGGTATCGCGAAGAGATCGAGCACTGGGCTTACTGCATCCGCAACCCTGACAAGGAAAACCGCGTGCGTTGCTATCCCGAAGTCGCGATGGGCGATGCGGTGATCGCACTGGGGACAAACGTAGCATTGAAGAATGCCAACAGCGGCAAGAGCGGGTACTTGGAGTTCAAAGAAGAGTGGTTCCAGATCGATAGCGATGAAACGCCAGACGGCAGCACGATCGCCGCCGCGACCGAGTTTATGAAGAAACCGGTCGCTTAAGTTTCGTTTCGATCATTGGTTTTCTGCAAGCCCGCTGGAAGCGCTTCCGGCGGGCCTTTTTATTGGATGATGTTCCGCTAAGCCGGTGCCTTGTTATGAGTTTCCGAGCAACCTGAGGTCGTTTATTGGCGGTTCTGTAATCGCGACCATACTAAGCAGGTCGGCAAACGTAAATCGGTTTAAAGCCGTTAATGTACCATCGCGCGGCGCGGGCTCGTTGTACTACACATCTCTTTTGACCCCGACGAGCTCGTCTCGAACGAAATAGATGTGTCGACATGCTTAGCGACCGCCTCTGGCTGCGGTGTAACGAACGCGGCAACCGATGGGCACGGTTTCGGTTGTCTCGGGGTTTGTACCGGAAATGGCGGCACGAATCGCATCCGCAACATACCGTTTGGTGACCGATTTGCCGTCGGGGCTGTCGTCCAGTGCCCCCATGTAGACCACTTTTCCGCTTGAGTCGAGCACATAAAACTCAGGCGTTTTGATCGCGCCGTAATCCTTAGCAATTTTTTGTGACGGGTCATGCAAGTAGGGATAAGGAAATGCTTTCTCTTGAGCACGCTGCTTCATTGCGTCCAGCGAATCGTCCTTGACCACATTGACATTGATCGCGACCAGTCGCATTTCCGACTCGGGAAACTCTTTCGTCAATTCGATCAATCTGTCCTCGACGTCCCGCGCATAAGGGCAAGAATTACAGGTAAAGGCGACCACAACGCTCTTCGCGCCTGCGATATCACCCCAACTGTGTCGCTTGCCATCGACACCCTCTAAATTCTCCCATTGGGGTGCTTTGTCGCCGATCGTAAGGATGGCATTGTATTGACCCGCCGTCGCGGCGTTGCAGGATGCGAGCAACGACACGGTGGCCGCGACCAGCAATGTCAATGATGAAAAGGTTTGAACTGGCAGCCGATGCGCGAGCCGATCGCCTAGGGATCGGGGCAACCGTGTGAGCCGTTGGAGGGCGTTTTGCCGATATCGGTGGATAGACTGGGGTACCGTGGAATTCATGGATTGGGCCTCGTTAGCAATCGTCCCGCCGAGCGACCTGCCCGACGGCTTTTCAACCATGATAGCGTCCAATCGCCTCGTGGCGCGTGCCAATCGGCAACGATACAAGTCAACAGCGGCCGTGATTTTCGGTTCCGTTTGGTGTATCCTAGTGGTTGATACTTCAACAACATGGCGGAGAACCCATCCCATGCCGCGACTCAATTTATTGTCTCACCGGATCGCAATCGCGATCATTTCGCTTGCCGTTATCACCGTCCCATCGGTCTCCCGCAGTTTTGCGGACCAGCCATTGATTGGTCCGAACGATCGGCTAGCGATTGTCGGCGGAACGTTGATTGAACGAATGCGGAACGATCCATCATTGGAATACGAGTTGCAAACTCGCAAACCGGACTGGAAACTGCGTCTGCGAAACCTGGGCTGGTCTGGTGACGATACCTATGCATTCGCTCGCAAGTTGTTTGATCCGAACCCGGAAAAGGGTTTCCAGCGATTGCAGTTTGACCTTGATTTAGCAGCCCCGACAGTCGTTTTGGTGGCCTACGGGTTTGCCGAGGCAAGCAACGGTGCCGAAGCGGTGACAAGAATGGAATCGGGTTTAACGCGTTTAGTCGAATCGATGCTGCAAAAGCAAAGGCGACTGATATTGATGCACCCGTTTGTTTTGCCGGGAATCCTAACCGCGGGCTACCCCGACCACATCCGCGCCGCGGGCGAGGTGATTGATCGTGTGGCGATGAAGTTTGAATTGCCAGTCGTCAAAGTAACTTGCGAGGATTTTGCGGACGACGGCTTGTTGCCCAACGAAGCCGGTTATCGCGACATTGCCAGACAGTTGGCCGATTCGTTGATCGGCCCAGTCGGCGACCAACCTGAAAATGCGATTTCGACCGCTTCGCCGCAAGATCCCGCTTTGGCCAGCTTGATTCTTAAGAAAGAAGAGCTTTTCTTTCATAGGCATCGCCCTCAAAACGAAACCTATTTGCTGCTGTTTCGCAAACACGAGCAAGGCAACAACGCCGTAGAGCTGGCGCAATTCGATCCACTGGTCGATGCGGCGGATCAGGAGATTTGGAAACAGGCCCAGCAAATCGCTGGCGGCTCAAACTGAACTCGGAACGGATTGCCGCTTGCTGACCATTCTCAGCGTCTTTCGTGACTTAACGGAACCGAGTTTCGTTAGGCATCGGCGGCGCATGTCTCTTGGCTGAAAGTCAAACGCTCGAGCGACGTCTGGTGGGCAACTGCCTGGTCTGGGTGTCCCAATCGGCGTGCGGGGGCCCTACAGTCGATACAGATGATGCTGTCGGCTTCGATGTGACCACCGCGCCCGCCGTGTTGCGGCAAAGGTGTGCAATCGCGCAGCGGGTGTCAGGATTGTTTTGCTGTGGGTGCTAGGGTTCGACGCACTCGGGATGGCACGCCACCGGGGTGGCAGATTGCCCCGCGACGCTTACGCAAGCAAAACGATTATGAAACTTTGTCGACATCTCGCCATTGCATTTCCATTGTGCGTCATTTGTCCCTTGGCATTGATCACAGCAATCAATCTTTGCAACCTAGAGAACGGTTTTACTAGTGTGCGCCAGCATGCTGGAGACGCGCTAATTACTGAGATCCAGAAAAACTTGATTTCAGCACGCGATCACCGCAGCGAGGCGGTCGAGGATTATTTCTTGACGATTCGCGACCAAGTGATCTCATTAAGTGAAGATCGCACGGTTGTTACAAACGTCTGTAAGATGGCCGATGCACTCTGTAAACGCATCGCTGAGTCGAACATCAGCGACCAGCGGATCGAAGAAATGAGAGCGGAGTTGACGAATTATTACTCGTTGACGTTCGGGAATGAGTATAAAAACCAATTTGGAAAAGGCTTTAATGTTGGCGACAGGGTTGCGAAGCTGAGCGCGAAAAGCGTCGAAGCACAGCACGCCTACATTGTTAATAATCCCAACGGTTTGGGCAAAAAACACCTGCTCAATTCCGCTGGTGAATTGCGGTACGACACGCTGCACAATGAAGTGCATCCGGTGATGTCAAACTTCATTCAGCGATTTGGATATTACGATCTGTTTCTGATTGACCCTCATAACGGCGAAATCGTTTACAGCGTATTCAAAGAACTTGACTTTGCCACAAGTCTGGTGTCGGACCACTGCAGCGAAACCAACTTGGCGAAAGTCTTCAAGCAGGCACGCACGCTGAAACGCAATGAGTTTGCTATCGTCGATTTTGAGACTTATTGGCCAAGCTATCAAGCACCCGCAAGTTTCATCGCTTCGCCAATCTACAACAAGGAAACTATCGTCGGTGTGCTCGCGCTTCAAATGCCGATCGATCGGATCAACCAGCTGATGGCTCGCAAGTTAACTATAGGGGATACCGCAGAAACTTACCTTGTTGGCCCGGGATACCAGTTGCGTAGCGATACCCGGTTGGGAGGGAAGTATTCGATTGTCGAATCATTTCGCAACCGAGATGATTCTGCAAGGATCAAGACGAACGCGACGATCGCCGCAATCGGCGGCGAATCGGGGGTGAACGCATCGGTCGATTATGTTGGCAGGCAGGTGCTAAGCGCTTATGCGCCGATCGACTTGTTGGGCATGAAGTGGGCGATCTTAGCGGAAATTGACCAAGAAGAAGCGACCGCGCCAGCGGTCGCGTTGGTGACGGTAGCGTCGGAGGTTAAGTTTGCAACATTGTGCTGGACCGCTTTTGCCAGTGTGATGGCTGTAATTGGGGTTGCGGGTGTCTGTTTCTTTATCGTTTGCAAAATGATGAAACCGATTCGAGCGATGGTTGCGGCGCTGAAGGATATCGCCGAAGGGGAAGGCGATCTCGCCTGTCGATTAGATGAAAATCAAATTGGTGAACTCGGTGATCTGGCTAGATACTTTAACCTTTTTGCTGAACGCATTTGTGGTGTGATCCGCTCGATCGCCGGCAGCGCCACGACATTGAATCAAGCGAGTGCGAACTTAGCCAATTCATCAGCGAAGTTAAGTTCTGTGGCGGCAGAGTCCAAGGGTCAATCGGCAATCGTCAGTAGTGCTGCGGAGGAAATGTCGATCAGTATGGATGCGATGGCTCGCGGCAGCGAAGAGCTGAGCGAGACGATTGTCTCGGTGTCGATGGCGATGGAAGAAATGAAAACGACGATCGTCGAAATCGCTGATAATGCCGAACGTTCCGCATCCGTCGCGAATCGGGCCTCTCGGGCCGCGGACCAATCGGACCAGTGTGTCGGCAGTATGGGAGTCGCTGCGAAGGAGATCGGAAACGTGATTCAAGTGATCCAAGACATTGCTGAACAGACAAACTTGCTGGCTTTGAACGCAACGATCGAAGCGGCTCGAGCAGGCGAAGCGGGTAAGGGCTTTGCCGTTGTTGCGACCGAAGTGAAGGCGCTTGCCAAACAAACGGCTTCGGCAACCGAGGACATCCGCGCGCGTATCGAAGCGATGCAATCGAGCACCAGCCAAGCGGTCGACAGCATCAAAGAGATTACGGAAATTGTTGGCGAAGTGGATGAGCTGAATCGTGTGATTGCCACGGCGGTTGAAGAACAAAGTATCACCAGCCAACAAATCGCCCAGCATGTGTCGTTGGCCGCCGAACGAGCTCAAGCGGTCGCACGCAGTGTGACGGAGTCGGCTGTTGCGGCGCGTGAGATCACGCAAAACATCAGTCGCGTGGATATAAATCTACAGACAACATCCGTCGGCGCTGACGAAAGCAGGGTCGCCGGTGGCGAACTGAGCCGATTGGCTACCGAGATGCAAAACTTGGCATTTCAATTTCGCACCGAATCGACCTTGGCCGGCTAGGTTCGCCGTGATTTTATCGCGTGGCGTTACGACCTCTGGTGGGCCACTGGTTCATTGTTCAGGCATGCGTAACTGACGATGGCAACGGACACAGTTAAGGGTCATCTGCATGTAACCCAAGGTGGCCCCGTCGATGTTTTTATCTTTCGCGGCTTTGGACATCACCGCAACCGAGCGGCGAAACTCGTCGCTTTGTCGACGGTATTCGTCGGTTTGAATTACCATCCAACTCTCATCGAGCGATAACAGGTGGATGCGTTCGGCCGATGCTGAGATGCGATCAAAATCTTCTAAGGCAATCGCCTCGAGAATGTCCTTCACCGGTTGCAGTTTCAGTCGCATAAACGTCGCGCGTTGAGCCGTGCCAGGCTGCTGGGCGTCGGATCGTTGGGAGGTCGCGATGTAACCTGCCGCGATGGTTGTGGTTAACAGCAGCGTTGTGATGATGGCGGGGCGTGTGAACATGCTGGCATAGCTCCGTGGGGGCAGGAAAAGGATCAAGGCGGACGACTCGTTCATCAGATTGTGAGCTGTCGCATTAGGGAGAATATACGCAATGCGGTGTCGGAGTCAGTGGGAATCGTCGGAATTAAGTCAGCCTTTTTGTCGTGCCAAAACTCACTAATATTTCATGAATTGCCTGTCGTGCGACAGGGTGGCACAGTATTGATGGAGTGCGGTCAACCAGTGGTTAATTGTCGCTGGAGGGTTAATTCCTCTTGTCCGATAAGGCCAAACGCTCGACACTATGACGTAGCGGGTCAGAGTCACATTCGGTGCCCTGGCTCACCGACGTTCGCGAGCACAGCATTTCGCCCGCCCCGCCGGCTAGATCTCGGTCACTATGTTGGACCGGAATCGCCCGCTGGATCACTATTCGGCACCAATTGGTCAGAATTAGCGAAAATGGACAGCTCATCATCGCCTCCCGCGAGGGGCCTGCCCGTCTCCGGTGACGGGTGCTGTGGCAAGTGCGAAAACGGCAAAAACGGGAACTGCGAAAAGCAACCTTCCGTGGCCAACCAGCCGCAGGACGAAACGATGCTGGCGTCACCGGAACACGTCCTCAGCACGCTTGAGAGCGATGGCTCGCGCCGTTGGCTCTACCCACTGCTGTCCAAGGGCAAGTTGTGGAAGCGTCGTCGAGTGGTGGGCTTTGTACTAGCAGCGATCTTTATCTTGTTGCCACATTTGAGCATCGGTGGCAAACCGCCAATCTTGTTGGATGTTGCCGCACGCGAGTTCACATTTTTGGGTACAACTTTTCTGCCGACCGATACATTGCTGTTGGCCATTGGAATGTTGCTGGTGTTTTTCTCGATCGTGTTGGCAACCGCTTTAGGCGGACGATTGTGGTGTGGTTGGGGGTGCCCTCAAACCGTCTACATGGAATTTTTGTTCCGACCGATCGATCGATTCTTCGAGGGCACGACGGGTAAAGGCGGAAAACCGAAGCGAGAGGTGACCGGTGCGCTGCGCGTCGCTCGTTGGTTGGTTTATTTGGTCGTTTGTATGTTTCTAGCCCACACCTTCTTAGCATACTTCGTCGGTATCGAAGCGTTGTCGCGTTGGATTCAAACCCCGCCTTGGGAGCATCCGACCGCGTTTCTTGTGATGGCGGTCACCACGGTGCTGATGCTGTATCACTTCCTGTTCTTCCGCGAACAGCTCTGTTTGATCGCGTGTCCCTATGGCCGCTTTCAATCGGTGATGTTGGACCGCAAGTCGATGATCGTCGCTTACGACTACAATCGCGGCGAACCAAGAAAGAAAGGCCGACGCGACCCGCTGCCCAATGTCGTTGATCGCTCCGCCGATCAGCAAAAAAACAACGTCGCCGATCAGACAAAAACGATCGGCGACTGCGTCGACTGCAATCGCTGTGTCGCCGTCTGTCCCACTGGTATCGATATCCGCCAAGGATTGCAACTGGAATGCGTCAATTGCGCCCAGTGCATCGACGCATGCGATGACGTGATGGAAAAGGTCGGACTGCCCAAAGGTCTGATCCGATACGATTCGCAAGACGGAATCGACGGCAAAGGACAAGGTTTGCTGCGTGCCCGTACCGTGATTTATCCGATGATCTTATTGGTCGTCGGCGGCTTATTCCTATACGTCCTGGGTGGAAAGTACGCGTTTGACGCCCAAATGACCAGAGCCCCCGGCAATCCGTTCACACGGATCGGCAGCACGGAAGTTCGCAACACGTTGCGGTTGCGACTGGTCAACCGCAGCGGCGTCGATCAAGTCTATACCATTAAAGCGCTTGAACCGGCGTCGGTCAAACTGGAAGTGCTCGATCCGGCGGGGTTAGAATTAAAGGTTGGCGAAACGGCCACCGTGCCGATCGTTGTCGACTTTAACGCTCGGGTAACGTCCCAATCGGGACACGTCGATGCGGTTTTGGAAATCTCCGACCAATCGGGCAATACGCAAACGAAGACATATCGATTGCTGGGGCCATTAAGATAACGCAGCTAATAGCGGTAGTGGATTAACGATCAATAGTAAGTTTGGTATCGATCGACAAGGGTCGGCAAATAATAAGATGGCGGAATCAATGGACCAGCGGAATCATCAATCTCACACTGCAAGCGAGGACCCGGAAAAATCGTGGGCGACCCGTTCGGCATGGCTGTGGGGAACTGTGGTGGTTGCGTTTTTGATTTTGCAACTGGTAATCGGCGGTCTCGCATTTAATCTTGCGACCGGCGATCCGAGTGTCGCGGTGGTGCCCGATTACCACGAACGCGCGCTCAATTGGGATGACGAACTGGCCAGACGCAAGCGCAGCGATCAACTGGGATGGAAGTCGGCGGTCCGATGGGGCGATACAAGCTCCGAAACGAATCGGCGAGAGTTGGCGATTGACGTTGTTGATTCTGATGGCAATCCGGTTGGCGGTGGCGAAGCATCGTTGCGGTTCTATCATCATGCTCGCGGTGTCGATGTCACGACAACGACGTTGCAGGAACTTTCACCCGGAAAATATGCCGCTGAATTGCCGATGGCGAAACAGGGATTGTGGGAGATCGAGTTCTCGCTTTCGCGTGGCCAGGACGAAGCGTATTGGTGTCAACAAACGATCAATATTGGCGATGAACCAGTTGTGGGCGCAGCAGAATGATTGCGTTTGCGGCTGCGATTTTAGTGACCAGCTTATTAGGCAGCATGCACTGTGTCGGCATGTGTGGCCCGATGGCTTTATGGGCTAGCGGAGTCGGAGGGGCGAATGTTTCGCGACGCGATGCGATGTTCAGGCTTGTCGGCTATCACTTCGGCCGCTTGATCACGTTTGGCTTCGCGGGCATCGCGGCAGGTTGGATCGGTGGGCTGATGACGACCGGAGGCGATTGGCTGGGATGGCAACAAACCGCGGCCCGCGTTGGCGGTTCTGCGATGGTCGGTTTGGGCGTTTGGAAGTTATTGAATTGGTTACGTCCGGTCGATGAATCGGTATCGGTATCCGGTCGTGAAGGCGGCCACGCAGCCAGACCGAATCTGGGACAACGATTTTCATTATGGGTTTCATCGCGAATCGCACGATTGCGACCGATGATTGTGCGGTTGCCGGTAAATCTTCGTGCCGTTGCGATTGGCGTGGTCACCACTTGGTTGCCCTGTGGATGGCTGTATTTATTTCTTTTGGTCGCCGCATCAACGGGCAATGTGGTTGCCGCATCGTTGGTGATGTTCGCTTTTTGGATCGGGACATTACCGGCGCTGACCGCTTTGGTCGCTGGCGCGGTCGGTGTTTCGCCGCGTTTTCGACCAGCAATGCCGCTGCTGGTCGCTAGCGTTTTGATCATCACAGGGATCTACACAGCCAGCGGTCGCGCCGCGACCGATTTGATGCCGTTGGGCGAAGCGGCAAGGCGTTATGCGGATGAAGATGCATCGCAGAATCGCCAAGATTGGATGCGAATCTTAACCGGGCTCCGCAGTGAACCGCTGCCCTGTTGTGATCCGCCAGAAGCCGCCTCCAAGGGTGATCAAAAACCGATGGTGAAAATACCATGAGGTTTTCAGGTCAAGACGCTGCAAACGTTTCAACCGAGTTTGAAGAAGCGGAGTTAGTAGATTCCGTTTCTGTGCCAGCGGCCTTGGATGGTTCTAGCAATGAGAATGCAATTTCTAATATTCAGTCTTCACCTCGCGATTCGGTAAAGGTCGTTGGGAAAGCGACATCGGTTCCCTGTTCGCATTGTGGGTTGCCATCGCCACCACCAGCGCGTGTGGGCGATCCGACGTTTTGCTGCAACGGATGCTTGGGTGCTTATCAATTGATCCATGGATGGGGATTAGAAGATTATTATGCGCTGCGCGATCGTCTGGGGTCTGGGGGCGTTTCCGCGGGCGACTCGGCAGTCAATCGGGCGGTCCAGTCGGGGGACGATCCGTTTGATGAATTGGATCAAACCGAGTTATTAGGAGAATCCGCGCCGCGTGCAGTTGGCGGCGGTTTAGTCGCGTCCTCCTGCAGTGTCCGCGGCTTGCACTGTGGTGCGTGTGCTTGGTTGATCGAACGATCGGTGCCGTTGGTCCCTGGATGGCATTCGGCTCGGGTAAGGATGAACGATCATTGTGTTGAGTTAATTTATGATCCCAAGCGGATCCGGCTTAGCGAGATTGCTAGATGGATGGCCCGGTTGGGATATCGCATCGGTCCGTTGATCGATAACGCTCGTGGTGCGGCAGCGGTTTCCGAGAACCGTCGGTTGTTGGTGCGGATCGCGATGGCCGCGTTTTGTGCGATGAACGCGATGTGGATCGCTGTGGCGTTATATGCCGGCCATTTTTCGGGCATCTCCGTTGGGCATGCGAATCTGTTCCGATTGGTCGGTGCGGGGCTCGGTGCTGCGGCGGTATTCGGGCCCGGCAGCCTCTTCATTCGCGGTGCGATCGGTGCGCTGTTGACTCGCACGCCTCATATGGATTTGCCACTGGCATTGGCATTGGTGGTTGGCGCGGTTGCGGGAATCGTGGGTGCGTTCACCGGTTATGGTGAAGTGTTTTTCGATTCGATCACGATGTTGGTTTTCTTGTTATTAGTTGGCAGGTGGGTGCAATTTCGCCAACAGCGACGCGCGGCCGAGTCGGTCCATTTGCTGATGCAAGTTTCACCTCGCACGGCGCAGTTGGTCGGCCCCGATGGTGCGGTTCGAAAGATTGCTGTGGCGGATTTGGTGGTCGGCGATTGCATCCGTGTTGACGCCGGTCAGGGGATTCCCGCGGATGGCACGGTCGTGTCGGGCCAGACCGCGGTCGATCGGTCGCTATTGACCGGTGAAAGTGTTCCCGTGGAGGTCATCGTCGGCGATGGGGTCGAAGCGGGAACGGCAAACTTGCAGTCGCCGATAGATGTGAAGGTCAGTGCCGCAGGGGTGCAATCGCGAGTCGGTCGGTTGATGCGATTAGTCGAAGATGCGTCTGCGAATAAAGCTCCTGTCGTTCAATTGGCTGATCGCGTCGGCGGGTGGTTCGTTACGGTTGTCATCATTCTGGCATTCATTACCGCGATGATTTGGTGGTCCAGCGGGCCCGCGATCGCAGTAACGCATTCGGTCGCGTTGTTGATCGTCGCTTGTCCTTGCGCATTGGCCTTGGCAACGCCATTAGCGTTGGCGGTCGGCATCGGACGCGCCGCGCGACGGCGAATCTTTGTTCGAGGTGGCGACTGCTTTGAACGGCTTGCGACGCCGGGCACGATCTGGTTCGACAAAACAGGCACGTTGACCAAGGGGCAATTGTCGGTCACCCACTGGCCGGGCGACCGCGACGCCCTTGCCCTGGTTGCCGCGATCGAACGCGGCAGTGCCCATCCGGTCGCTAAGGGGATTGTGGCTTATGCCGATCAATCCGGCGCTGAACAGCTTGACGCCACCCAGGTTGACCAAATGACCGGTGGCGGGATCAGCGGCGTGGTCAATGGTCGCCGAGTCCTTGTCGGAAAACCAGCATTCGCAAAAAGTCAGGGCATCGATTTACGGTCCATTGATGATGATGTCCAACAGGTCGCGGCCGAGGGAGCCAGCCCGATCGTTTATGCGATCGACAACGACGCCCCCAAGGCGTTCGGCGTGGCCGATGAATTAAGGGACGATGCATCAGCGACCGTTCAATCGCTGCGGAATCTCGGTTGGCGGGTTGGGATTCTTTCCGGCGACCATCCGCTGGCGGTGAATCGGGTCGCGACGGCGCTGGAAATCGAACCCGCGATGGCACTTGGCGATTTATCGCCCGAGCAAAAGTTGCGACGCATCGAAGCGAATGATCACGACGGGCCGGTTGTCATGGTCGGCGATGGCGTCAATGATTCGGCCGCGCTTGCAGCGGCAGACGTCGGAGTCGCGGTTCGCGGCGGAGCCGAGACGAGTTTGGAAGCCGCACCGGTTTTTCTGGCCGACGCGGCATTGGGCGGGTTGGTCAAATTGATGTTGGCTTCACGCGGTACCGTGCGGTTAATTTATCGAACGTTTGCAGTGTCGCTCGCTTACAATCTAGTGGCCGTCGCGTTGGCGATGGCCGGAATGGTTCATCCGCTGACGGCCGCACTGATTATGCCCGCCAGTTCGTTGACCGTATTGACCATGATCCTGGCGACGGGAACCTTTCGCGAGGGAGACCTATGAGCGTATTATACGTCGCGTTACCTGCGGCTTTGTTGTTGGGCGGCGCTGCGATGTTGGCCTGTGTGGTCTGCATTCGGCGTGGTCAGTTCGATGACCTTGAAACGCCAGCGGTACGAATGTTGATCGATGAACGACCGCTAGCCGAACGCGACCGATCGAATGTACCTGAAACAGAAACCGTTACGAAACTTCAATAGCTGGAAGCGAACAGAGATGAATCGACAGAAATTAACGCAGTGGATGACTGCCCCTTTAGTTTGCATGGCACTGACGGTAAGCGGCTGTAGGACAGAGATCCCGGTTGCATTTGAAGAAAACTTGGTTCATGCCAAAAAGTGGGAAATCCAAAACGACACGTCGATGGATCAAGTCGTCGCCGATACACGTTGGGCCCTGGAAGCATTGTTCGGGACTCCCGACGAACCGAAATTGCCCGAAGTGATCACATCGGATGACGATTTGAAGACACTGATCTCGGTCGAAAACTTGCAAGCCGCATCGGGGCACGAGTCGATTGAGGGACGCGGGCTATATCGAACCCACTGCGCGCGGTGTCACGGGATCACCGGCAATGGCCGAGGCGAAACGGCGGCGCTGGTCGAACCGTATCCACGTGATTACCGTCCGGGCATCTTCAAGTTCAAAAGCACAGCGCGAGGAGCGATGCCGCTGAAGTCAGATTTGGCTCGCTTGATCAAGCACGGGATCGCCGGTTCATCGATGGTCGCTGATTATCAATTACCCGACGGTAAGGTTGGCCCGTTGGACGACGATTCAATCAACAAGTTAGTCGATTATGTAATTTATCTCACTATAAGAGGCCAAGTTGAACGGGCCGCGTACGACGCCGCCGCGATGGAATTAGATTTGGAAGCGGGAGATCGGATCATTAACCCAGCGGAGGCGACGACGAACAAGGAAAAGTTTGAAGAGGATTGGGAGTTGATCACCGATTCGGTAGCCGAAGCCGCCAGTGCGTGGTTGGATGCCGAGGATCAGGTTGTCGAAGTTGAGATTCCAGAGAACCTGCCGATCCCGAGCAATCACGAAGAATTGACCAAGATGCTCGCTGGCGAACAAGGCGCGGAATTGACGAAGTCGATCGAGCGTGGGCGTGAGTTGTTTGTCGGTGCAGTTGCAAGCTGTTCGAAATGTCACGGTGCGACCGGACGTGGTGATGGCCAGGAAGCCGATTATGATGACTGGACAAAAGATTGGACGATCCGAGCGGGGTTAAAGCCGGATGATGTCAAGTCACTAACGCCTTTGATTGCTCGCGGAGCGTTACCGCCCAAGACGATCAAGCCTCGCAATTTCGAAGAAGGCGTCTTCCGCGGCGGAGAAACTCCTGAAGATTTGTATCGTCGACTCAAGCAAGGGATCGCCGGAACGCCGATGCCTGCCGTCACTTTGGTCGAAGGGCAATTGGAAGAGGAAGACGTTTGGCATTTGATCAACTATGTCCGATCGTTGAAAAAACCAGCAGCCGAACCAACACCGGCGGGCACACCCGAGTCTGAAAAGGCCGAACCCGCGCCCGGCGTGGCGATGGTGACACGCTAAGAATCAGACAGGGCGAAAGTCCATAAGGTTTGTGAGGGAGATTACCGCACGCTGGTGTCCAACCATCAGGTTGCCTGTTGTTGGATACCGCGCAAGCCAATGCTTACTGCAGATTCGCAAACCGCACAAGTCATTCCTAAACTCAATTGAAACCGTTGTTTGCGGCTAGACTGTTGGGGCGTTATATTCAGTTGCCGATCTGAGCGGATCCTGCATTGCGTGATTCATTCGCAAAACAGAGCCTAACGCCCCAAAAGTTTAAACAGTTCCATGAAGATGTGGATCGACGCCGATGCGGCGCCGCGTGATGTGAAAGAGGTTGTTTTCCGTGCCGCCAAGAGGTTATCCGTCGACACGGTTTTTGTGGCGAATGGCCCGATTGAGGTTCCGGCAAATGCGACGACTGTCTCGACGGTCGTTGTCCGTCAGGGAGCCAATGTCGCCGATCAATTCATCGCAGATCGATCGCAGACCGGCGACATCGCAGTAACCGCCGATATCCCATTAGCCGCGATCTTGGTCGAAAAAGGTTTGTATGTGATCGATCCTCGTGGCGATGTCTTCGATCGTGATAACATCAAATCGCGATTGGCAACGCGAGATTTCTTTGAAAGCGTGCGGTCCGCCGGTGTCCAAACACGCGGCGCGAGTCCTTACAACAGCCAAGATAAAAAAGCGTTTGCTGATTCGCTGGACAGGGCACTGGCACGCGCGATCGCTGCAGAAAAGCGACGGTTCGGCGTCAATTCGGTAAACGGCGGCGATTGATCGGATCTTACATAAAGCTATGAAAGCAGCAATTTTTGAACAGTTTGGATCGGCACTTACGATCAAATCGGTCCCCGATCCTAGACCGCACGCCGATGCCGCAGTGATTCGTGTCCATGCCTGTGGCGTTTGCCGGAGCGATTGGCATGCCTGGATGGGGCATGATGACGAAGTTCGATTGCCACATGTTCCCGGCCATGAATTATCCGGGACGGTGATTTCCGTTGGCGAATGGGTCAATCAATGGAAACCGGGTGATCGTGTGACGGTCCCCTTCTGCTGTGGNNTGTGGAACGTGCCCAGAGTGCGCCGCAGGAAATCCTCATATATGCGACCGATACACCCAGCCAGGGTTTACACAGTGGGGCGCTTTTGCCCAGCAGGTCGAGATTCGGTTCGCGGATGTCAACTTGGTGCGGTTGCCCGATTCGGTTGATTATGTCACCGCCGCGAGTCTCGGTTGTCGTTTCGCAACTTCATTTCGGGCGATTGTTCATCAAGGAAAAACTAAAGCGGGCGATTGGGTTGCGGTCCATGGTTGCGGCGGTGTCGGTTTATCCGCAATCATGATCGCCCATGCGATCGGGGCGATGGTAATCGCGATCGATATCCAACCGAGTCGACTTGCCGTTGCCAAAACGCTCGGGGCGACTGAAACGATCGATGCATCCAAACAGTCGGTCGTTTCTAGAATCCGCGAAATTACGGGGCGAGGAGCAAACGTGTCGATCGATGCATTGGGTAACCACACGACTTGCTGGAACTCGATCGAGTGTCTGGCAAAGCGAGGACGCCACGTGCAGGTCGGACTAATGTTGGGCGATCAAGCGAACCCGTCAATTCCGATGGGAGCGGTGATTGCGAAAGAACTTGAGATCTATGGCAGTCATGGAATGCAAGCGTTCGAATATTCGCGGTTATTGGCGATGATCGAAGCGGGAACGCTGCAACCGAGTAAACTGATCAGCGACACGGTCACCTTGGCCGAGGGCGCGGACCTGTTGACCCGCATGAACGATTTTCCAAATGCCGCGATCACTGTCATCGAAATCGACTGATTTGGTTTCGTACAGGATCCAAGTGTTTTTATAAACCATCACCCATCGCAAAATTTATGAACCCTGGAAATCGACGATTCCCCTTCGCAATTTTGATCACATGCTTATTCCTAGGCTATTTTTTGCCTGCGAAGCAATCCTCTGGAAACGACCCCGATCCGGTTTCGCTGTTAAGCGACTTTCTGAAGTCGTCAGACAAAAAAATTGCTGATGTTGCGAACCAGCCTTTCGCAACTACGCCACTAACGAAATCGCAAGCCGCGGACGCACTGAAGATTTTGGTGTCCAAGCTTACCGCGGAGTTAAAAGAGTCTCGCAAAGAGGAACACGATGCGAAGCGTCTTAAGATCGATCAATGGGAAATGCCATATCATGTCGAAACGTTTGGACAACGACCCGAAAAAGGGTACAGCCTGTACATTTCGATGCATGGCGGTGGCGGTACACCCAAGCGAGTCAATGATGGGCAATGGGAAAACCAAAAGCGTCTTTACCGGTTAGACGAAGGAATGTACGTCGCCCCGCGAGCACCGACCGATACTTGGAATTTGTGGCATCAAGATCATATCGATCTTTTCTTCACTCGCTTGATCGCAAATATGATCGCGTTTGAGTCGATCGATCCTGACCGCGTCTACATCACGGGGTATTCGGCCGGCGGCGACGGCGTGTTTCAGCTCGCCCCGCGAATGGCCGATCGCTTCGCAGCAGCGGCGATGATGGCAGGCCATCCGAATGAAACTAAGCCACTGGGTTTGCGAAACATACCGTTTACGATTCATATGGGTGAGCGAGATTCGGCTTACAACCGAAACGCGTTAGCGGTTCAGTGGAAGGATCAACTCGCCGATCTGCAGAAGCAGGATCCGGATGGATATCAGCACTGGGTTGAGATCCATCAAGGCAAAGGGCATTGGGTCGATCGGCAAGATGCGGCTGGAGTGAAATGGATGGGGCAATTTTCACGAAATCTTGTGCCGCAAAAAATTGTCTGGTTACAAGACGACGTGCTACACGATCGGTTTTATTGGTTATCCGTATCGCCGCAGAAGGCGACCGCGCGGCAATTGACTAAAGCGTCTTACCAGGATGGGAAGTTCACGATCGAGCATTCGGATCCGAAAGAGCTGACGATCTTATTGCGAGACGATATGACCGATTTGGACCAACCGATTACGGTCGATTATCAAGGCAAGCGACTATATGAAGGGAAGGCGAAACGGACGATCTTTGATATGCTTTCGACATTGCTGGACCGAAGCGACCCTGCCGCCGTATTCACCGCGAAAGTAACGGTGCAGATCGATTAGGAGGCGCGGATTCACACGGCGGTTGGTATTGGTAAACGCNNAATTTCGCGCCGACGGTCCGTTCGCACTCGTTTAAGATGCTGGCGATCATGGAATCGGCTTCGGCACCGGTCAATGTCGCGTCGCTCTTTTGCAACTCCACCGACAACAAAATCCGTTTCCGATCAGCACCATCTTTCGCTGGGTCGCGATAAGTTTCTTTGTAGTTAACGGCCGCCAGTTCCGTACCGACGGCGGCGCGCACGGCGTGTTCAAGACTGGACCAGCGTACCGATTCGTCGACGATCAAGTTCAAGTCACGCAAGATCGACGGATAGGCGCTGACCATCTTTTGAGTCGGCACCAATTTGGCAACGCTCAACAGCGATCCGATCGACAGTTCCGCAGCGGTCGCTTCGCCCGGCAACTTCAAATCTTTGCAAAGTTTGGGATCGATCACACTGATGAAACCGAACTGGGACTCGGGGCCACGAATTTCAACTGTCCAGTCGTTGCTCAGCCCGTCGATCGTTTTGGGGACATACTGCAATTGCCAAGGGAGGCCAAGTCGTCGACCGAGTTCTTCGATCATGCCTTTGAGTGCAAAGAAGTCGAGTCCACAGACGATCCCCAAGGTGTATTGTTCGCTGGGTAAATCGCTGTCGGATTTGCCGGGCAGGTAGACGTGAGCGATCTCGAACAGGTCGGCGTGAAGATTCGCAGCGGCCCAGTTCGATGCACGGCTGGCCAGCAAGCTTGGCAATAGCGATCGGCGCAATTTTCGTGCCCCTTCCAACATCGGCACCTGAGTTGAAAGCGACGGTCGATCGGTCCACGGCGAAATCATCGCATCGATTTTCTCGGTCACGATGCTGGGTGTCATCGCTTCGCTGATGCCCGCTGAAACCATCACGCCACGGATCTTTTCGATCGCGACATCAAATGGTCGTTTTGCACTTGGGACCACGGTAATCGGATGGTCTTCGGGAATTTTCTCATAACCATGAACCCGAGCGACTTCTTCGATCAGGTCGACTTCGCGAGTCAAGTCGTGGCGCCACGAGGGCGTGCGGAGCGAAACGCGATCGGCCAGTTCTTCGCCCGCTTCACAGCCCAATGCAGCTAGAATCCTTAGCACTTCGTCGCGATCGATATCGATGCCTAAGATTCGTTTCAGTTGAGAAAATCTTAGTACCACCGGTTGTGGCTTTGCCGTTTCTGTCGCCGTATCGATCACTCCGCCAACGACCTCGCCGCCACCGGTTCCGGTGATGATCTCGCAAACTCGCCGGCTGGCCCAATCGACCATCGCCAAATCGACGCGGCGTTCGAAGCGGAATGACGATGGGCTGAACAGTTTCAATTTTCTCGCGGTTCGGCGAACCGACAGCGGAGTGAACACGGCCGCTTCGATCAATAGATTTTTGGTCGATTCGGTGACTTCGGTGTCCGCACCGCCCATCACACCGGCAACCGCGACGGGGCGCGTCGCATCGGCAATCACGCACATCGACGGATTGAGAGTGTAATTGCGATGATCGATTGCCGCGATCGACTCACCTGCGGCGGCGGGCCGAACGATGATCCGATTGCCGTTTAATTTGTCAAAGTCGAACGCGTGCAACGGTTGGCCACATTCAAACATCACATAATTCGTCGCGTCGACGACATTGTTGATCGAGTTGACGCCAATTGTCTTCAGCGGACCAGCCAGCCAATCCGGGCTCGGTCCAACTTTGACTCCGCGAATCAAACGCGCCGTATAGCGTGGGCAAGCATCGGGAAAATCGTTTTGGACCGACGTCATCAGCGACGCATCGCCACCGGCGCTGGATAGATCGACGATCGGAGTCCTGAGCGGCAGGTCATACAGTACCGAAACTTCTCGGGCGATGCCGATATGACCCAAGCAATCGCCGCGATTGGATGTCACTTCCAAATCGATCACAAAATCGTCACCCACCGATTCGGTAGACTCGTGATTGAGTCCCGAAAGCGCGAGCCGTGATTCAAGTTCTGCCAACGGCATCGGCAAATCGACGTAGCGTGAAAGCCATTTCCAGGAAACGAGCATAATCGTGTGTCGAACAAAGGATTCTTAGAACTGTCGCAAAAACCGCATATCGCCGCTGAACAGGTCGCGAATATCGGTGATCCCGTGGCGTCGCATGCAAAGCCGTTCGACCCCAAGCCCAAACGCAAAACCGCTGTAGGTTTCTGGATCGTAGCCGACCGCAGTCAACACGGCCGGGTCGACCATTCCGGCACCACCGAACTCGATCCAATTGCCGTTCCACAAAAAATCGACTTCGACGCTCGGTTCGGTGAACG
>DIUH01000311.1 GCA_002428205.1 Planctomycetaceae bacterium UBA6163 | reverse complement strand
CCCGTGCGCAAGGTCAGTTGATCATTGAAGCGAACTTCATCAGTGACTTTGCCCAGACCGGGATTCGTGCCACTTATTCCGGCGGCGTGATACCTGGCGTAGGCACCGGTTCAACGCTGGCGCAACACCCCGGTGGTGTGGCGCTGCTTCGCAACCCCAACACCGAGCGATTGGTTCCTGGCACGGTGATCGTTAACAACGTGATCACGGCGACACAAGGCAGCGGCATTGTCTTCTCGGGGATCACACCGACCAACGGTTCTTCGCTCGCGCCGGTTCCGTTCGGCAGGATCGTGAACAATACGGTCGTGGGTTCGGGGGCGGGTGTCGGTATCGACGTATCCAACAGCACCAGTCCGACGGTGTTGAACAACGTGATCAGCGGTTTCGGAACCGGTTTAAGTATCGATGCGTCCAGCATGTCGACCGTGGAGAACGGCAACGCGTTTCAAAATACGGCCATCGCGTCGACGCGTCCGCTGGCACCTCAGTCGTTTGAGATCCCGGCGGGTGTTCCGTTGTTCGAAGATCCCGGCCGGAGACTTTACATTCCTGCTGAGGGATCTTCGGTCATTGACAGTTCGTTCTCGAACTTGAACGACCGTGCGACGTTCTTCAACACGGTCAAGCAACCGGTGGGGATTTCGGCTTCGCCGATTTTGGCTCCGACATTCGACGCCTATGGGATTCCAAGAGTCGACGATCCGACCGTGACCACCCCGGGCGGTATCGGTGGCAATGTCTTTATCGATCGCGGTGGTATCGACCGTTCCGATGCGGTTCAGCCGACTGCGGTTTTGGTGTCGCCAGTCGATTTCATCCAAGGCCAAGGCGTTCAGGTCGCCTTTGGCGATAACGACCCAGACGCTTCGTTCGTTCGTTTGCCCGAAGGGAGTGGGCCGGTCACTTTCTTTGAAATCCAATTGCTCGATCCTGCCGGTACCGGGCCCGACGCTTCGACGATCAATCAAAATACCGTGATCCTTACGGAAAACGGTATCACGTTGCTTCCGGGCGTGGACTACACATTCGGATACAGCGACAACCGACGATTGATTCGCTTGACACCGCTAGCAGGTCTGTGGCGTCCGGATGCCGTTTATGAAATCACGTTGAATAATCGTGATCGCGTCAGTTTGACATTGCCGCGTGGTGAGATGATCACCGATGGCGAGCAGTACATCGTGACCGACGGCCAGGGACGTCAATCTGTGTTTGAGTTCGACAGCGGATTCGTGATGCAGGTGCCTCAAACGTTGGCCATCGAAGTGCTGGGGCCCAACACGTTCTTCAATGACGGCGATGTGTTTACCGTGGTCAGCCCAAGTGGTGAGCTGCGAAACTTTGAAATCAACTTGTCCGGCGCGGTTGCCAGTGGAAACATTCCGATCAATTTGGCATCAGCCGGAACCGTTACTGAAATTCGCGATGTGATCCTGACGGCGCTGGCAAGTGTCGAGGGCGTTCTCGATCTCGCGCCAACCGTCTTGGGCACCGAATCGCTTCAGATCGGCAGTCTCTTTGGCCACACCCTGAGCGGCACGGTCGCGGGGCTGCGGTTCTTTGGGACCGGTGGCGGCGTCGAGGTAGGTGACGAGTTCCGTTATCGTGCGGGCGACAACAGCGTTACGTTTGAGTTCACCGATGGGATCAACCCGGTCGATCCGGGCTCGATCGCGATCACGATTCAGCGCACCGACACGGTCGATCAAATCGCTGACAAGATTGCTGTCGCGGTATCGACCCAATCACTCGGTCTTGGGGCTGCACGCGCGATCGGCGACGGGCGTGTCGTATTGGGCGGAACCCCTGATGACCAACTCGATGCGAGCGATTCGGCACTGGTCGTCGTTGGTGTGCCAGGTGTAACCGGGCCACTGCAATTGCGAGTTTCTGCCCTGGCAACGCCAGCAGGGTTGGAGAACGCTACGTTTGCGATCCAGAATGGCGACATCTTGGTCAGCTTTGTCTTGACGACTGACTCCGCATTGGTCACCCCCAATCGTCGCGTCGTGATGTCACCGACTGCAACGCCCGCACAGATCGCCGCCGCGATTGCTGCGGAAATCACCGCCGGTTTCAGCGGTGCCTTGCCCGCGACGGCAACCGGTCGATTTGTGATGTTGAACGAACAACCGTCGATCATTCCGGCGGGTACCGCACAGGTGCGGGCTACCATTTCGACTACGACACCGTTGCTTGGCTCCATCGGTGTTTCCGGTGGCGCGATCGCGGTGCCGTTCATCCCGACGCGGATGTTCTCGCCTGCCTCGGCCGCCGCAGGTTTGACCACAGCCATTGCGACATCACCGCTGCAGGTCACGACGTTTACACCGGGCGGTGGAACGCTGTTGTTTGGTAACACGCTTTTGATCGAAAGGCGAACTCCCGGTGGGGCCATCAGCACTGCAGGGATTCCATTACCGGCGGTAACCGACTTGGCGGGTAATCCGGTTGAATCCAATCGTGACAACGACGAGACACGGTTCACGATCACGATGCCGGAAGTGCGATTCGATTTTGGTGACGCACCGACCACCTACGGTACGTTGCTTGCCAACAACGGCGCGCGGCACAGTGTCGGTGCCAACGCGCTGCCGCGACTCGGACGCGTTGTCGATACGGAACCCAACGGCCAGCCGTTCCCGGCAACCGATGACGCGGTCATTCCGGTGACGGTGACCTCGCCAAGCGGTTCGGCGTTGTTCGGTATCAGCACGCTGCCGCCGGTCGGGGCCCAGATTACGATTTCGACAACGGTGGCGCCGACCAGTGGCGACCGCATTCGTGTGGCTGTCGGTTCTGACGCCGCCACGTTCGAATTGGTGGCTCCTGGGGTCGCGTCGTTGACTGGTAACATTCCCGTCTCGCTCCTCCCGACCGATACACCGATGACGATTGCCGCCAAATTGGCTGCGGCGATCACCGGCGAGCTCGCCCCGACCGGACGTGCCGTCGAGGTCGAAGTTGACCCGAATGATCCGGTGATCCGAATCCAGACGCTCGATGACGAAGATGGTGTGGCCCTTGGTCAAATCACGGTAGGCGTACAGACCTATTTTGTCTTCCTCGATCCCTCAGCCGATCAAACGGCACCGACGCCGAATGATGTGCTCGGGTTCTTGAACCCGCTTGACCCCAGCGGAACCTCGGTCGCTGTTACGGTGACCGGTGCAGGTCTGCTGGATGCGTGGGTCGACTTCAATGGTGATGGCGTGTTCGATCCAAGCCGCGAGCAGGTGTTGCAGAACCGGGCGGTTGTTGACGGTGTCAATATCTTGAACATCGCCACGCCGTCCAATGCCGTGCCCGGAACGACATGGATTCGGTTCCGCTTGTCGACCACGGGCAACTTGCGTCCGACCGGCAGCGCCGTCGGTGGCGAAGTGGAAGATTATCGCATTTCGATTATTCCGGTCGCCCCGTTCCAACCGGTTGACGACAGTTATTCAACGCTTGAAGACGTTCCGTTGGTGGTCACGCCGATCTCCCCAGATCCGACCTTGTTGGATAACGATTTGAACCTGATCAGTCCGTTCTTGCCGCCGCGAGTGGTAATTGTCGATCAGCCCGCAAACGGCACCGTAACCGTTACCGATCCGCTGACCGGCAGCTTCAACTACGTGCCCAATACGGCGTTCAACGGCATCGATACGTTCACCTACCGGCTCAGTTCCGAAGGGGATGCTCGCGGTGCTTCGCCCAATGCGATGATTGCAACGGTGACGATCACCGTGGGTGCGGTAAACGATCCGCCGGTCGTCGACGTGCTTTCGCCAATCGACCTGCTCGAACGTGACGATGCCGCCGTGGTGACGGTTCCTGGTGTGATTACCAACGCGTTGCCAGGACGCCCCGAAGCGACGGACGAATTGGCATCGCAAACGGTTGCGATCACGATCAACTCAGCCGCTTCGACTATCCCAGTTGGCCTGTTCCAAACGCCGCCAGCGATCGTACCGATCCTAGATGGTGATGGCTTTGTGGTCGGCGCCGATTTGCAGTTCGTGCAACGTCGTGATGCTTTCGGCACGGCTTTGATCGTGATCAATACCCGCGATAACCATCCCACCGATCCGCAAACGACAGCCGTTACCGTTACGTTAAACATTCGACCTGTGAACGACGCACCGGCGTTGAACCCCGCAGTACTGGGCATTACCGACAATCAAGGGCCTGACAACGTTTACCAGGTTAGTGACGGATCGGACCCGGCGGCGGCCGCAGGAACGATCACCTATACGTCGGCCGAAGACCGAGTGTTGTTCATCCCGCTGCGTCGTCCTACGGGCGTGTTCGGATTCAATCGCATCGGCCTGTTGGACGTGTTCACTGTCGGCCCGAACAATGAAACCCTTGCGGTCGATGGTGGCAATCAGGTCTTGGACTTGTTTGACATCCCCACACGAACCAGCGCGGGCGGAACGCTTACGCCGGTGGTGGTAAGTGGCCAAGTTACTGGATTCAATTACCTGCCGCCGCGGGACTTCAATTCCGACTTCGGCGGATTGGATTCATTCGTTTACTCGGTAATCGATGACAATCCGCTCGGCGGAGAGACTTGGGATCTGGCAACCGGCGGATTGATTGACGACCAACTGGTCACTCAAGGGTTTGTGCAATTGCGAATCAACCCGGTCAACGATCGGCCTCAGTTCCAGATGTCGACCAACTCGATCAGCGTTTTGGAAGACAGCGGTGCGTTCCGACTCAATGGTCTTGCGTTCAACATTTTTGCCGGACCTCCAGATACCGCGATCGATGAAACCGATCCGGTTACCGGACAACGCGTCACGTTCTCCGTTGCAGGTTTAACACCGCCAACGTTGCAACTGTTTGCCGTTGCCCCGACGATCAGCCCGACCGGTGTGTTGACCTTCACTCCGGCACCCAACGCTTTCGGAACTGCGGTCTTGGAAGTCCGAGCGACCGACAATGGACCGGACAATGCGATCCGTGGTGACCAGGTTTCTAGCCTTGCGCAAACGTTGACCATCAACATCCGTCCGGTAAACGACCGACCCGAGTTGAACACCACGACTCCGATCGTCTACACACTGAACGAAGACTCGGCGATTTTGCAACCTGACAACAGCGTGTCGTTCCAAGGTGTCTTCATCCCACTGAACGGTTCCGGCGGCAATGTCGGATTGTTGGACGTGTTTAACCCTGGGCCGGCCAACGAGTCTTCCAACATCACGCCCGGTGGAAACCAGACGCTGAGACTGACCACGCCTGTGCCTGCTTCGACCGCACAAGGCGGCACACTGTCACGAGTCTTCGATCCGCAGAATCCCAGCGTGCTGATCGGGCTTCGTTACACACCGCGCGCCAACTTCAACGGGACCGACTCGTTCATCTATGGCGTGATCGACAACGGGGTTTCGACCGATTTGGACGGGGTACCGTTTAATGATTTCCGCGAAGCCTTTAACACGGTCACGTTGAATGTTTTGGCCTTGAACGATCCACCCCAGTTCTCTGGACCGTTGTCGGTCACGGTTGATGAAGACGCGACGACCACCAGCATCATTGGCCAGTCAATCATTCCGAACTTCGTAACCGATATCGCCGCGGGCCCTCCGGGAGCCGTCGACGAACTTCATCCGGTGACTGGGCAAACGGTTTCGTTTGTGATCACGCCCGTGGCCGGTAATCCGGCGAATCTGTTCGCCGCGACACCAGCGGTTTCGTCCGACGGAACCTTGACATTCCAGACGGTACAGGATGCCAACGGCGTTGCGGTATTCACGATTTTCGCTCGGGACAACGGACCGAATAATCCGCCGCTGGAGGTCAATACCAGTTCGCCACCGCGAACGTTCACGATCACGGTTAATCCGATCAATGATCCGCCGACCTTTGTGCCGGTTTTGACCGAGATCGAAGTGCTGGAAGATTCGGGGCCGTTTACGACCAGTGTGCCTTTCGCGACTCAGATATCGCCGGGCCCAGCGGACGAAGTCGCCGCCGGACAAACGGTGCGATTCGAAGTCACCGTACCGACCGCTGGCCAAGCGTTGTTCCAAACGCAACCGACAGTGACGGACAATGGCTTCTTCCGCTTTACGCCTCGTGATAACGCGGTCGGATCGACGGTCGTGACGGTCGTTGCGGTCGATAGCGAAGGTGCTCGCAGCACCCCGGCATCGGTGACGATCACTTTGTTGGAGGTTAACGATGCGCCCGAAGCGGGCAACCTGTCGTTCAACAGTGACGAAGACTCGCTGTTTACCGTTCCGCTTCAAGACGTGATGGCTGTTGCGATCGATCCGGACCTGCAGACCAATCCCAATGAGTTTCTCAGTCTGACCGCTGTGTCGTCGGTTTCCCAGAACGGTGCGATCGTTACGGTATTGCCTTCGGGCGATATCCTGTACGACCCAACCCAAGCCCCGTTGATCCAAGCGCTGCGACCAGGACAAGTCCTGCCCGATACGTTCACCTATCGTTTGATCGACGCCGCTGGAGAACTCAGCAATGTCGCCACAGTCACCATCAATGTTGCTGGGTTGAACGATGCGCCCACGGTTCAAGACGACTTTGAGACTTTACCGCTCAGCGGTTCTGCCACCATTCGACCGCTGGCCAATGACTTCGATGTCGATGGTACGATCGATCCGTCGTCGATCGAGATTACGCTTCTACCCGCGTTCGGATCAGTCGAAGTCCGAGGCGATGGCACCATCATTTACTCGCCGTTTGCCAACTTCCGCGGTTCGGATACGATCCGTTACACCGTTGCGGACAACCTCGGTGCTCGCAGCCAGCAGGCGACGATCACGATCGACATGAACCTGCCACCAGTGGCGGTCAATGACCTTGCCAACACGTTCCGCGACCGTGCTGTCGAAATCAACGTGGCGGCCAATGACAGCGACCCCGATGGCGAACTCGATCTCAATTCGATTCGCATCATTACCCCGCCGACTCGCGGAGAAGCGTTCGTGCTCGGCGGTGGGATCGTTCGGTATCTGCCGGGCAGCGACTTTGTTGGCATCGAAACGTTTACCTACACGATTAGCGATACGCGTGGTCGTCCAAGCAACGTCGGTCAGGTGCGAATTCAGGTCGTTGCAAGCGAGCTGCAAAACCCCAGCAACTTCACCGACGTCGATGCCAGCGGCGAAACTTCACCGATCGATGCGCTGTTGATTCTCAACCGACTCTCCCAGTGGAATCGAGAAGGGAACTCTGGCGGTATGCCGATCGAAGCTGCCCTCGGGGAAAGCCCGCTTCGCTTCTATGATGTTGACGGAAGTCGGTTGATTGAACCGATCGACGCCTTGGCGGTCATCATCGAAGTCGCGCGGCTAAACCGGCTCGCATTGGGAGGTGAGGGGGAACAAGTTACCGCTGGCAACTCGCTGAGCGACCCCGGATTGGCGGCACCACCGTTTATGCCGTTGGCCGGAAACACCGCACCGACCACCCGCGTGGATGATTTTGCAAGTGTCTATGGACCGGTTTTCGCTTCGAACGACAACGGTCCATTAGCGGCCGATTTTACCCTGCCCGAAGATGACGTCATCAACACGTTGGCGATCGATTCAGCGAAGGAAAAAGCGGAAAAACGGCGGTCCGAATTGTTGGAAGCGATCGATGCGGCATGGACCGACGCAGCGGATTTTTGATCCCTAATCGCGGGGAAAGTGAGCGATCGGGGGGGGTGCGACACTGTCAATCCCCCGATTCGCGCAGATTCAGGTCAAACTGATTTTGTAATCGCCAACTATGTAGTTATCCTTCATGGTTCGCAGATTCTTGTCATACCAGAGCCAAAGTTAATTTTTCCGACTTGCTCCTGGCCACGTACAGCATCACGTCGATGAAACCGTGGCCAAGTTGTTCTTTTTCTGTCAGGCCAGGCTTCCATGATCAAACGACGTCCTGCTCGTCGCCCTTCCGCCCGCCGTCCCGCCGCAAAAACCGAGTCGCTGCAGCGAAATCAAAGTCGCCGTCTCGCCCACGAGACGCTCGAGCGACGTGAATTGCTGGCCGCCGAAATTGGCTTTGTGCCCATCACGTCGGCTTCCTTCGCACCGGGGTCTACCCAGGATCAAATCGATGCGTGGAACGAGCGGCAGAATCAAGCGAACGGCGGTTCAGGTTTGACCAGTCCGATCTTGACCAATGCGCTCTGGCGTTGGCGAAACTCGGCCGTCGATTCCGCGCCAGGCCTCGGTGATCCGATCACGGTGACGTGGGGCATCGTGCCCGATGGGACTCCGATTTTCGATCCCGGCAGCGGCACGAATCTTGGCACCAGTAACTTGATCGCGTTCCTGGATGGTATTTATGGTAACGGCAGTACCAATGTCATCGCCGACAAACCTTGGTTCCCTCTGGTCGAAGAAGGGTACAAGATGTGGGAGGAAACGTCGGGGCTGACCTTCCAATTCGAACCCAATGATGATGGGGCCCGCGTTGCGGATCCGGTCAGCGTGGGTGTGCTGGGTGTGCGCGCCGATATGCGAATCGCCGGTACCGCAATCGACGGCGACTTCGGCGTGCTGGCCTTTAACTACTTCCCCAGCGGTTTCGGCAGTAGCGGCTTCGATGGTGATATGGTCATCGATACCGCTGATATCTTCTACTCGCTGACTGCCGACGGACCCGATGGCCCCAACGTCAACTTCAAAAATATCATCGCTCACGAAGTAGGCCATGGGATCGGGATCGCTCACGTCGAACCGGTCAACGGTACTAAGTTGATGGAACCGTTCATCAACGCAAGTTTCTTGGGACCCCAAGAAGACGATATTTTCAACGCGAACATTCTCTATGGTGACCGGTTGGAATCGAATGATTCCCTGGCCACGGCGACCAACTTGGGAACCCTACAGCCGAACGTTCCCGTTGTAGTTGATAACGTTTCGATCGATCACCCGACCAGCGACATCGACTTCTATGAGTTCGAAGTCGGTTCAGCGATTCCATTAGGCGTGGTGCTGCGACCGACCGGGTCCGCGTATATGGCCGGACCACAGTTCGGAACCCCGGTGCCAGTGAATCGTGCTACACAAAGCAACCTCGGGTTCCGGGTTTACGATTCATCGGGGACCGTGATCGCAACGGCCAACAACCGCGGAATCGGATTGTCGGAGTTTATCAACGGCTTGGTACTGCCCGCAGCCGGGCGGTACGCGGTCGGCGTCTTTGCCCAATCGGGGTCGGCGTCGCAGTCTTATGAATTGACGATCCAAACCGGCGAACCCTTGCCCATCGGACCACAATTGCTGGCTGTTCGACCTGACAAGTCAGGTCTGTTGCAAGATGGCGACATCATCAACGTCGCCCCACGTGAGTTTAATCTTTACTTCCGTGGTGGAGCCAACCTGGACGAATCGACGATCAATACTGATACCGTTCGCTTGGTTCGCAGCGGTGGTGATGGTACGTTCGACGACGGCAACGAAATCATCGTTACGCTCGGTTATGTCGGGTTGGTCAACCCGGGCAGCACCGATCCGTCGGAACGCCAACAAATCGTGCTGCGACCGGCCAGCAGCGCGTCTTTCAACGCGACCGACCCCTCGGTTGCCTTCCCCGATGATGATTATCAAATCCAGGTGATCGGAACCGGCATCGCACCCCTGTCAAACACCAGTGGTGAAGCGTTGCTCGGTGGGATCGACTTCGTAACCCAGTTCCGTTTGGATCGTGGGGCACAGGTCGTCGCCGTTGTTCCACAACCGGTGACTCGGGGTGTCGGTGGGGCGCTCACTCAGGCAGATAACCAGATCGTCATCTACTTTGATGATCAACTGCTGAACCTCAACGACGCACAAGATCCTAAGTTTTTCCGACTCGTTGATACCGGAACAACGCTCGGCATCAACGACGACAAGACGCTGTTGCCCCAGTTCGCCGTCTACGAGGCCGCGACCAATCGTATCACGTTGACCTTTGCCGATCCGATCCCCGAAGGGACCTATCGCCTCGACATCGGGCTTTCCGATGGTGGTACCGAAACGACCGCAACGGCGATTCGCGTCGGTACCTTGTTCGATCAAAATCGCTTCACCCGCAACGGCTTCATTGGTGACATCAACGGATTCAACGACGACGCCAGCGACTTGGATCACTACCGCTTCGAGCTGACCAGTGGAGCGAACATTCAGGTCGATCTGACGGCTCATGCCGCGACTCTGGATGTCACCGCTAGGCTGTTGGACGCTTCGGGCAATCTATTGGCCGCGGCGTCAACTGGCCCTGGCGGGACAGGCGTACTAAATCATTCAATCCCGTCGACGGGGTCTTACTACGTCGAGATTTCCAGCACAGACGGCAGCACCGGATCCTACCTGGTCGATGTCGCCGTGACCGGTAATTCCTTGGTGATCAATGATGACAATTCGTCATTCGATCTGGCAACGAATCTCGGCAACCTCGGTGCCGCAGGCATAACGCTCGCTTCGCAAATTGAACCCCAGAACATCCCGCTGCCACCATGGGCCGGTGGGCAAGACGAACCGGGGCATCGTCAAATCCAACGCGAAATCCACATTCCGTTGTTGCCAGGTACTGTCGGCGCCAGCGGCACCACGCCGCGCTTGCCCGCAGCGACGCGCGTGGTGGCTTACCATTTCCCACCCTCGTTCCCGAATCAAACATCGCCCGGCGAAGTCTTCCTCAACCAGATCACCGAAGAAGAAAAGCGAATCGTTCGCACGATCTTCGACGTAATCGCCAGTTACTCCGGGTACGAGTTTATCGAGACACCGTCCAGCGGCTTGCAGATTGGTAAAACCGACTTGCGTGCGTTCTCGCCAAGCATTCCTCCGGGTGCCGCTGCCGGTCTTGGTGGTGGCTCTGGCGCGATCGTCAGCGCATCGGCATTCCAGGATTCGAATCGTTTCTACGGCGATGGTTTCACCGGCGTCATGTTCCACGAGATCGGCCACGCGGTCGGATTGTGGCACTCGTACGAACTGCCGTCACTGATGGGCGCTCCATTGCCCGAAGACATCCTGCCAGGCGACCACGATATCGTTCACTTGCAACGATTGGTTCCGCCCAACAGCACCGATATCGACATGTTCCGCTTCGAAGTTGCCGAAACGGGCCGCTTGTCGGTCGAAACGATCGCCGAACGTTTGGCTTCGCCAAGTTTGTTGGATACCTCGTTGGCCCTTTATCGCGAAACCAACGGTGACCGGCGTGAATTGGTCGCTCGCAACAATCGTTACTTCGGTAACGACTCGTTTATCGAACTCGATCTGACACCAGGCGTTTATTTCATCGGTGTCAGCAGCACGGGTAACGAAAATTATGACCCCAATGTGCCCAATTCTGGTTATGGCGGGACAACCGACGGCCTATACGAGCTAAAGATTTCGTTCCAAGCCGATCGTGGCGGTTCGCTGCGCGATGCCGATGGCACGGCAATGGACGGCAATTCCGACGGCACACCAGGCGGCGTGCATCAGTTCTGGTTCCAAGCAAGCGGTCCAATCGATCCCAGCGACCCTAGCTCGGTCGATTCGACGATTTTCGTCGACCGCAATAATGATCCGTTATTACCCGGCGGCAGAGGCGGCGACGGCTCGCTGGCCAATCCGTTTGATCGACTGAACAAGGCGATCGATGCTGCCGGTTCGCGAATTGTAGTCCCGATGACCGCTGTGGGACAAATCGCCGCTGGCGATACCTTCACGATTAATGATGGCGTTACCAATCAACGATTCACCTTCGTCGATGCGGGCGGCATAACCATACCGTTGGTCGGTTTAACGACCCCAGAAGACATCGCCGTCGCAATTGCCGCTGCGATCAACGGCAGCGGTTTGTCGACCACAGCGGTCGCCAATGGGCGGATTGTAAGCCTGACGAATCTCGATCGGCTGGACGTCGCAGGCACGCCTACTTTGCTGAACGCACCGAACCTGATTCGCATCGTCGGCAACGGTGGCCTCGATAACAACATCCTGACAACAGCCGACAACCGTCCTTATTTGCTGGGCACCGATACATCCGGCAACCCGCTTCGCGATGGTGCGGAGTTCCTGGTGCCGCAAGGCGTTACGGTCATTCTCGATGCGGGCGTATTGATCAAGGCGCGGGCCGCCAATTTGGATGCGGGTACCTCGGCGGTAAACCTCAGCCGCGCCGCGTCAGCCATTCAAGTTCTTGGGACTCCGTCCGTGCCGGTTTGGATGCGTTCATTCCACGATGACACGATGGGCGGAAACTCCGACGGCGTCGGTCCTGCGGCCCAGCGAGGCGACTTTGGCGGGATCGTATTCCGTGGCGATTCCGATTTGGAAGATCATGGCATCTTCTTGAATCATGTCACCCACATCGACATCCGACACGGTGGTGGCCGCGTCTTTGTCAATTCAGAACAACTGGTCTTTGCCCCGATTCATTTGGAAGATGCCCGACCGTCGATTCGCTTCAATCACATTCATGGCAATGCCGATTCGGCGATCTCCGCCAATCCCGACAGCTTTGACGACTCGCTCGGCCGGATCGGGCCAGACATTGTCGGCAACTTCTTGGACGCCAACACCATCGACGGATTGTTTATCCGTATTCGCACCGCACAGGGTGCCTCGATTGATAGGTTGACGTTGCCGGGACGCTTCAACGACACCGACATCACACACGTGTTGACGGAGAACCTCATCATCTCGGGTAATCCGGGCGGCGCACTGTTTACCGGAAGCCAACTGGTCGCACGCGCCGCTGGGCGATTGGTCATTGACCCAGGGGTTGTGCTGAAGGCCAGCGGTTCGCGAATCGAAGCTGAACGCGGCAGTTCAGCCATTATCGCCGAAGGCACAGCAAACCGTCCGGTGGTGTTCACTTCGCTGGCGGACGATCGATATGGCGGTAGTGGGACGTTTGATTCCGATTCCTCAGGGTTCTCGACCGGCCAGGCGGGCGATTGGGCCGGTGTCTATTTAGGCCACCTCTCCAGTGGCCATTTCGACAACGTAATCTTGACGTTTGGCGGTGGCGAATCAGCGATCGAAGGGGTTACGACAAACTTTAACGTGATCGAGGCACACCAGGCCGACTTGCGAATCACCAACAGTTTGATTCGCGAGAATGCCAGCGGCAGTGCCGGCGGCAGCGTTCGCAACGGCCGAGGCGCTAACGCACCCGCAGCGATTTATATTCGCAGCGGCCAACCGGTCATCGTGGGCAACACCTTCGTTGGCAACAACGGACCTGTGGTGAATATCAATGTCAATTCGTTGAATCATCACATCCTGCCGGATTTAGGCCGGGCCACAGGTACCGCCGATGTCTTCAGTCAGTTTGCCGATAACCACGGGCCGATGATCCGATTGAACCGTCTGGCGGGTAATTCGACCAATGGGATGTTGGTCCGCAGTACAGAACTGACAACCGAAAGCGTGTGGGACGACACAGACATCGTGCACGTCGTCACGGGCGAAATCCGGGTGGATAACCACCATACTTTCAGCGGCTTGCGGTTGCAGAGCAGCAATTCCGAAAGCTTGGTGATCAAACTGTCGGGGGCCAATGCCGGTTTCACCGCAACGGGTACACCGCTGGAAACGATCGATCGCATCGGTGGCACAATTCATGTGCTCGGACGTCCCGGATTCCCGGTCGTGATGACACACATCGGTGATGATTCGGTCGGTGCGGGGTTTGCCCCCGACGGCACTGTCATGACCAACACCAACAACACACCGGTGCCATCGGCCGGCGCGATTGGTGGATGGCGAGGGTTGCGATTTGACGAATGGAGTAACGATCGCAACGTGGCGATCATTCGCGAAAGCGAAAACCCAATCACCGCCGGAAAGGACATCAATCGCACTCCGACGACCGCACAACAGATTGGCGTCTTGGCGCCGAATGAAAAGAGTGGCGATGAAAATCGCCGGCTAGGTTTCGAAATCCATGGGTTCATCAGTCCTGATGATCCTGGCGATGTCGATGTTTATAGTTTCCGCGGTACCACCGGCACTCCGATTTGGATCGACGTCGACCGAACCGATTCTAATTTGGATGTGATTGTCGAATTGATCAACGCCAACGGAACGGTTCTGGCGCGTTCAGTCCGTTCGGGTGACATCAGTTTCCCAGGCAACGCGAACGTCCAACCATTGACACAGAACCCGTTGCTGGGCGGTGACTTCTACACCCAAAACTTCCGCGATGCCGGATTCCATTACGTTTTGACGGGTAATCCCGGCGCCGAAGGTACCTACTTCGTTCGCGTTCGCAGTAACCCGCAAACCGGATCGATCACCACGCTTGATGGAAAGAGCAGTGGGAAATATCAACTGCAGATTCGTCTGCAACAGGTTGATGAGTTCCCCGGTTCGACCGTTCGTTATTCGGACATTCGCAACGCGCAGACCGCAATCGATGTCCGCGGCCTGCCGGCTCGGTCACCCTTCATCGCCGAAGCGGGTGAAGTTCCCGGCCGGGGCGATGTATTTGATGATGCCCTGCAGTTGGTCAACCTTTTGCAAACCGATATGGCCGCGCTGGGCATTTCCGGTTCGCTGTCGACCGCAACCGATGTCGATTGGTTCCGGTTCAGTGTCCAGCATACTGGCATTCAAGTGATCCCCGGTGTGAATGATGATCCCGGAACCGTTGCCGTGGTTTTCGACATCGATTACGCCGATGCATTGAATCGCCCCGATACAACGGTTGCGGTCTATGACGCAAACGGCGTGTTGGTTTGGATCGGTCGAGAATCGAATATCGAAGACGATCAACCGCGAGACCCCAGCGGAAATTTGGACGACCTCAGCCGTGGTTCGGTCGGTCGTAAGGACGCCTACATCGGCCCAATCCACGTTCAACCCACTGGCACCTATTTCGTCGCCGTGATGAGCAACCAGATGTTGCCGCGTGAATTAACAGCCTTCTATTCGGATTTGCCGACCAGCACAAATCTTGGGTTCGTTCGACTCGAACCTGTTAATACCGTCCGACGAATCGTTGAAGATCACTTCGGATTCCAGGGGCATACGTCCAATGGAGTTCCGGTCGCGCCGGTAACGCCAGGAATCTTCGACATCTCCAATCCAACTTCTTTGGACAACCATGTCGTACCGTTCCGCTTGCAGGACGTGGTTCTGTATGTCGCAACCGACAACGTGGGCTCAGGCGATGGCGACCGATTGTTAACGGTCAACCCATACTCCTCTGAGCGTTATTTGACTCAGGTCGCCGCTAATTTGGTTCCGGGTGCAAACGACATTCAAGATATCGTCATTCGCTCTGATGGACGAATGTTCGGGTATCAACGAGTTGTCGGGGTTACGACGACCGTCGGCGGAGTCGTCGAGATCGATCCGTCGACCGGCGTAGCGACGCTGCTGAGCAACGACAACATCCCCGGCCCCTTGGCGCCCAATACGGCTGACCTGCCCCTCAATCTAGGTAACGGCCTGGCGCGTGCCGAGCAGTTTACGACCTCTGACGAAGTCGATGCGTTCACATTCCATCGTCGCACAACGACCGGACCAAGCTCCGCGCCGGTACCTGTCTACGACACATATTTGGTCGCTCGGGAAACCGACGTGGCCGGCTTGGGTTCAAACTCCAAGCTGTATCGCGGACGTGCCAACGGCGACGCAACCCCTGCGATCGCGTCCGGTGGATTACCGAGATACGGTTTGATGGGCGACATCCAGCCCGCCGGCGTGACGTTCGCCTCGACAACGTTCCGAGCCGTGGGTGGCGGAGAGAATCCTCCCTTCAGTGATATTCGGGTCGAATCAAAGCTTCCAGGTTTGGCGGGCAACGGCATCGACATCCAGGTCACATTGGCACGTGGCGGAGCTGCGCTAGCCGAGGTCACTGATGTTATTGGCACGACGATTTTTCTTCGGATCGTACGCACGCCGGCCGCTGACGCGATCACCGGCGGACCAACCGCGGCCCAAATCGCCACTGCCTTCAATAATCACCCCGTCGCCCGTAACCTGGTTACCGCAGTCATCGTCAACGGTAATGCGGGCAATGGAAACGGAAACTCTGGCACACCTGCGGTCGGCTTCTCCAGGCTCGGCTCGTTCGGAGTCAGCGGGCCGCTGGTCGGCGGCGCCGATGGTCCCATTGGACCACTTGCCGGTCGCGTAACCGGTTTGTCGTTCGGTAACTTCCTCAATACGGGTAACCTGTTCGGCGTGACTGATGCCGGTGAGTTCATCGAGATCAACCAGAACACGGGCACCGTATTGCGAGTGATCGATACGGCCAACACGCTGGGCATCGCTAACCTCAATTTCCAAGGCTTGGCGTTAGGCCCTCAAAACGTCAACGGCGGTCAATTCGCCAACACGTTGTTCGCCACGACCAGCGCCGGATCGCTCGTCGCACTGGATCTGAACGGCAACGGTGTCGTCGCCTTCGATTCGGGCAACGAAGCACAACTGGTTACCGTGACGCCCGCCACTGCGAATCCCGAAGGCTTCTTCACATTGACGTTTAACAACGGAACGGTTCGCCGCACAACGGTTCCGATTTCGGTTGACGCACCCAGCACCGTCAGTGTCAATGAACAACAGTCTTTTGATACCAGCGCTTACGGTGGAACATTCACAGCATCATTCGTACAAGACCAAGGCGCGGTTTCAAGTTTGGCGGCGCCACTGGATGCGACGGCCACGTCATTGGTGATCGACGGCATTTCGGACCTTCCGGCAACCCGTCCTTTCCCAGGTACCCCGTTCATCATTCGGGTTCAAAACGAGGAGATGTTGGTAACGTCGCGGATCGGAAATAACTTTACCGTGACTCGCGGAATCAATGGCACCACCGCAACAGCGCATCCGGATACCGCGACCGTTTTTGAAATGGTCACGACTTCCACCGTTGGTCCACTTGGCGTACCTGGCGTGGCGACGTTCACGGTCGCTTCCTCGCCGAATCTTGCCATCAATAACCTTTTCTCTTCGCAAACCTTGACCGTTGCAAACGCGGCGGGATTGCCGACAATCCCATTCTTCATCCGTATCGACAAAGAAGACATGTTGGTGACCAACGTGTCGGGCAATGTTTTAACCGTCTCGCGGGCTCAGAATGGAACGGCCATTGCGCATCACTTGCCCAATCGACCGGTCGAGGTGGTCAGTGATTCAATCACCGTTGTCAATGCTTCCGCGTTGCCGGCAAGCGGATTCAACATTCGCATCGGTGGCGAAGACATTCGCGTGATCAATCGTATCGGAACCCAACTGAACGTCGTCCGCGGTCACAACGCGACCACACTGACGGCTCACGGCGATGGGGCCACCGTCTTCCGAATCGACACCACCGCCGCAATTCCGTTTGATGCGTCCGCCGCAGTCGTCCGCTCGGCGATCGGCGCGTTGCCTGGAGTGGGTGGCGTTGGCAATGTCGCAGTGACCGGCGGACCGCTCAGCGGCAATGGCACATCACCTGTCACGGTCACGTTCCAAGGTACTCTGGCCGCCAAGAATCTACAGCCGTTGACGTTCAATACCAGCAGACTCGTCGGCGACGAAATCCAGCAGATCAGTCTGACGCCAGGGTTCAATGTCAACGGTGGTGAATTCCGATTGCGATTTGGCGGAATCAACTCGCAACCGATCGCATTTGACGCAACAGCGGCAGACGTCCAAGCCGCGCTGGACTTGCACCCGTTGATCGGTCCAGGCAATGCGCTTGCAACTGGCGGGGCCTTAATGGGAACCCCTGTTTCGGTCCAGTTCACCGGATTGTTAGAAGACCAAGACGTCGCGCTGTTGCAAGTCATTACCGATGACCTGGACTTCAACGAACGTCAACAAATCCGCGTTTTCGGCAACCCGACTGGCGGAACGTTTACGTTGAATATCAACGACGCGGTCAACGGGATCACCGGCTCGTCGCTTCCGATCGATTTTGATGCGACGGATGCAGAGGTCGCAACCGCGATCACGTCGGGCATTCCGGCGTTGGCCGGTAACATCAGCGTTACGGGAACCGATTTGCCAGCCGGCTCGATCGTGATCGAGTTCATCAATACCTACGCCAATACCAACGTATCGCAGTTTACATTCACCAACGCTTTCACCGGCGGAATGACACCGACGGTCAACGTCACCACGCTCGCGCCGATTACGGTTTCGACCGTCCGTGTACACCGAAACGTTGCGGTCAACCTAAGCGACGAAGTCGATGGCGTGCTGAGCGTGCGTGATGCGCTGGTCGGACTGCCGACCATCGGCCCCGCAGACATTCGCACCAGCGGCGATTTGCTCGGCCCGGGCGTGTTGGTCAATTTCCAAGGAGCGTTCGCCGGTATCGACCTAGCGGAAATGGAAGTTGATAACTTCCTGACCATCGATGGCTCGCTAGCCGACGTCGATACGATCGCCGATGCCGGTCAATCCAGCGTCGCCGATAGCCCAGTGATGAGCGTGACGGGCTTGGGTAACGCCGCGATCGGCCTCGCCTTCTCGCCGTTGGACTTCAACCTCTGGCACCCCACCATGCGACGCAGCAGCAATCCTGGCCACGGCATCCTGCCAGCGCCCGATGCCAGCCGCGCTCCTGGTGCCCACGGCGTTACCGTACCGGTTACCGGTAACGGAGCCAACCGCTCGATCAACGAGGGGGTCGGGGGCGTCAGCATGCACTTCGGCTTCGAACGATGGAGCCTAGACCAAGGCTCAGGCCAAGAGGCTTATCTGCCGATGAATCCAGGGGCCAACACCCAACTCGGCATCCTCAACACGGTCCAGCACCAAGACCTCAGCAGCAATGCAAACATTGTTGATACTTATAACTTCCCCGGCGGTGCGCTCGGTTCACTCGTTTCGAGCACCTTCTCGTTGGCCGGATCGGTTCCGCAAGATCGACCGACCTTGTATTTCAATTACTTCCTCGATACCGAAAACCATCAAGGGTCGAACGTTTCGTCCGATGGCGGTGACCCGTTCCGCGACAGCGCCCGTGTGTTTGCATCTCGCGACGGTGGTTTGAATTGGGAATTGTTGGCTACCAACAACTCTCGACTCAGCGGTGCCGACCCAACCGCCGGCAGCCAGCGTGCCGAATTGGCCGGTTTCCTTTCACACCTGTCCGATGCCGGTTTGAACAGCGAAACGCCGCGTGCACAATCGCACCAAAGGGTCCAGGAATTGTTCGACAACACCGGACAATGGCGACAAGCACGCGTCGATCTGTCAACCTTTGCCGGTCAAGGCGATGTGATGCTGCGATTCGATTTCAGTACCGCAGGGGCGATGCGAGATGCGTCCTTGGGATTCACCGATGCTAACTTCGGCGAGTTCCGCAGCGACACCCGTTCGATCCGAAGCGTGAACAACGCCTTCGAGGGCTTCTATATCGATGACATCATTGTCGGCTTTGCCGAACGTGGTGAAATGGTTACTGGGATCACCGCTAACCAAGCAACCGGTACGGCCGGCCCCGAACGCCTTGTCACTAACCTGGCTCAAGTGGGTTCGCGAACCCGGGATAATGATCCGGCACGGTTCGCCAACTCGTTGACCGGACGTTACCAACTCGAAATCCGCCGCACCGATGACGTTGCCGCTTGGGTCGAGGGTGAGGGAATCGCGTTGGTCAATACCTTTGACACCAACGATCGACATATCAACTCGTTCGGCATCACCGCCAGCGAAGGCTTCGAAGGGACGATTCCGGCCTCGACCGCGTCCAACGCCGAGATCGCCGCGCTGATCGAACAAGTCACCGGCACAGCGGTTCCTGCTGCGGCGGTACCTTTCATCATTGAAGACTGGAGTGCCACAACCACCGATGCGATCACCGGCTTGAGGTCGCTGGCCTCACCCGCGGTCTTTAACCCGACTCCGGCATTCCCGCCTGGATTGCCACCGTTCCCCGTTGCCGCGCTCTATCAACAGACTCCCGCTTCGCTTGGCAGTGTCACCGGTCGTGGTTTGATCCGATTCAAGTACAGCGTCAGCAGTTTGGAAAACACCCACGGATTGCTGTTCCTGATCGATGGCCAACCGCAATTGCTGGTGCCTGGAACACCGGGCGGCGAAGGCGGTGTGCCGATTCCGCCTAATCCGCTGGCGTCGGGCGAGCGTCGCGAAGTGTTGGTCGAGTTCCCGTTCGATGGCGAGCAATCAACGCTCACTTGGGTCTACCTGTTCGCCGAAGATCAGGCTACGCCAGCAGGTGACAATCGCGCATGGATCGATGATATCGAAGTTCTGCAGGGCGACCGGGCAACCGGTTTCGAAGCCGACCGCAACCGGCCTCGACCCCAGGGCATGTTCATTGTCGAAGCGAACACGATCACTAATTCGCAGATCCGCGGGATCAACGTGCAACCGGGAACAACCCAAGGCGCAGGCAGCGTTCCGCATCCGGGGTCAACCATCAACTTCCCCAACCTGAACAACGAACGACTGGTTCCGGGCATCGTGATCCAGAACAACATCATCGCCGGTTCATCCGGGATTTTGTTCGCCGGTGAAACGACAACCGCCCCACAGCGCCCCGTTCCATTCGGTCGCATCGTGAACAACACGCTCGTTGGAACCGGCGGTGGAATCGGTGTTCAAGTCGGTGCCAATGCCAGCCCGACGATCCTGAACAATATCATCACACGATTCGGCACGGGGATTACCAACGCTGGTGTAGCGACGGTGATCCGGTCGAACTACTTCCAAGGAAACGGGGCCAACGGGCCAACCGGAACCGATGCAATCATCGCGTCGGCCGGTACACCGCTGTTCCTGAACGACAGCTTCTACTTGGTGCCCGGTTCATCGGCTGTCGACAGTTCGCTTGACACCCAGCAAGATCGCTTTAATTTCGTCAACTTCAAGGCTCAATTGGGGATCCCGGCATCACCGATTTTTGCACCTGAACTGGACGTCTATGGCCAGAAACGTGTCGACTCCGGGCAATCGCCTGGCGGTGGTGGTACATCGGTGTTTAAAGACCGCGGCGCGGTCGACCGGTCCGACAGCGACGCGCCATTCGCGATCCTGCTCGATCCGATCGACAACGACATTTCGGGCATCGACCAAGACCCGAACTTAACCGTCGTTTCGTTGCCCGACCCGATCGTCGAAGCGTTCTCGATCCTGTTGGCCGACGGCCGCGGACCCAACGCACCGTTTGAAGGGACTGGGGTTGATCCGACGACCGTTTCATCACAAACGGTTACGGTGCGACGCAACAATCGCGTCCTGACCGAAGGCGTCGATTACGTCTTGGGCTACAACGCCTCGACCAGCGAAATGCGTTTGACGCCGCTTTCGACGTTGTGGGAACCGGCGGGTGTTTACGAAATCATTCTCGACAACACACAAATTCGCGATCGCGCCGGCAATCGGTTGCGAGCCAATCAACCTGATGGCTCGACACGCTTCTGGATTATCCTGCCCAGTGTCGGGATCGACTTCGGTGACGCACCCAGCACATTTGGCACGTTGCTGGCCAACGATGGCGCTCGCCATGCCATCATCAACGATGCAACGCCGCGACTGGGACGTTCGGTCGATGATGAATCCGATGCCAGCGCTAGCGATGACCTGCCAGCCAATGTGACTCTGTCGTCACCTTCGGGATCGGCAATTTTCGTAATCACCGGCTCAGGCACACCGCTGGCCAGCGTCACCATCGATCCGTTAACCCCACCCCTATCGGGCGACAAACTGACGGTCGATATCGGCTCCGCCGTTCGCACTTTCGAGCTTGTTCCGATCGGTGTCGCACCGGCCGCGGGCAATGTCGCGATTCGCTTCCTGCCGGGTGAAACAGCCGCCGATATCGCCGCGAAACTCGCTACGTCGATCGGTAATCGCTTAGGTTCCAGCGGCGACGCGCTGGCGATTTCGATCGATCCGCTCTCCCCAGAAACCATCTCGATCGAAAATCTGGACGACGAAGACGGAATGGGCATTGGCACGCTCACGACGGTCAATCGAATCGTCTTCCTGCGTCCGGATGAAACGCAGATTTATTCCGCCTATCCAGACACCACGGGTGACAACGCCCAAGTTCTCGGATTCTTAAACCCGCTCGATCCGGCCGGTGCCCAGATTGCCGCTACGGTCACAGGTTCCGGTTTCCTGGATGCTTGGATCGACTGGGATGATAACGGCGTCTTTGATCCGGTTTCAGAAAAGGTTTTGGACAGCGTCTTCGTCGATGATGGTGTCAATATCCTGAACATTCTGACGCCCGAAGGACTGATCGATGGGCCTCGCCAAGCCCGCTTCCGACTGTCACCCGAAGGCGGCTTACAGCCAACCGGCTTGGCCGTCGGTGGTGAAGTTGAGGACTTCATGGTCGACGTCATCAACGTCGATTTGACGATCACCGTCGATGATCGATACACCATTTTCGAAGATGACACTCTCGACACCGACGCCGCAGGCCAACCCTCCGTCGTCGCAAACGACGATTTCGCCAACAACCTGTTTACGCCGTTCTTTGTGCGAGTGGTCGACCTGCCGCAGAACGCGGCGAGTTTCACGCTCAATCCGGCTACAGGTCACTTCGTTTACGTACCACTGACCGACTTCGCCGGGATCGATACGTTCACCTACTACGTCGCGATTCAGCAAAGCGCGATCGATGCCGACATCACCGAAACGTTGCCGATGATCGCGACGGTGACGATCGATGTTCGTCCGGT
>DIUH01000212.1:16455-17099 GCA_002428205.1 Planctomycetaceae bacterium UBA6163 | reverse complement strand
TTGATGATCGCTTCGGCAAACACGCGGTGTTCGTCGGCGTCGCGGTCGCCGGCGACAACGCGGTATTTGATCGGCTTGAAGTGTGCATGGAACGTTCCTGCGACGCGACGGACCAGCAGATCGAAAGACGCTCCGGCCGATTCGAACTGGTAACCCTTGTTTTCCAGTTTGACGACTTCGCCCAAGATCGCGTCCATCAATTCGCGATTGTTCGCCAAGTCGTGCTTGGACGTCACGGCCGCGATGTTGCTGCGCCCGCTCAGTTCGCTGACCAAAATCCGTCGCTCGTTGCCGACCAGCGCCGGATCGATATGCTCGTAAGTCGACGCCGATTTGTTGATCGCGTGGACGTGCATCCCGCCTTTGTGGGCAAACGCACTTTGGCCGACAAACGGCTGGTTACCGCGCCACTGCAGGTTGGCGGTTTCGTAAACAAAGCGGCTCAATTCGGTCAACGATTCCAGCGATCGGCCGCCCAAAACGGTGAACCCTTTTTTCTTGATCGCCAAGTTTGCGATGATCGAGATCAGATCGACGTTGCCGCATCGTTCGCCGATGCCGTTGATCGTCCCTTGAACTTGCCCCGCGCCGGCGTCGACGGCGGCCAGTGAATTAGCGACCGCCAGATCGCTGTCGTTGTGGCA
>DIUH01000212.1:10752-16415 GCA_002428205.1 Planctomycetaceae bacterium UBA6163 | reverse complement strand
TGGCTCGCTCCGGCCGACGCCGCTGCTTGCAGCGTCTTAGCCGCGTACTCGGGATTCGCTTTCCAGCCGTCGAAGAAGTGTTCGGCGTCGTAGATCACGCGACGATCGCGTCCCAAGAAAGCCGCACTTTCACCGATCATATCGATGTTTTCTTGCAGCGATACGTTCAGCACTTCGGTCACATGGTAGTCCCAAGTTTTGCCGACCAGCGTTACCACGGGCGTTTGGGCCGCGACNNNNTCGAGGTGGCGGACTTTTTGGAAAAACGCGACGTCCTTCTCGTTCGACAGCGGGTAACCGCCTTCGATGAAATCGATCCCGATTTCGGCCAAACGCTGGGCGATGTTCAGTTTATCCTGCAGCGAAAAACTGACCCCTTCGCCCTGCGTTCCGTCGCGCAGCGTGGTGTCGTAGATCTCGATCGAACGATTGGCGGCAACTTGGTTGGTTTGATTGGTCATGAGTCGGAATGGCTAGAAATGCGGCGAGCGATTCGAACGCCTGTGGAAACAAAAAATCCCCCGAGGCGGGGCAACCTCGGGGGATCAACTGTTTGCGAACGAATCTCGCTAGGGTCAGTTTCCGATGCGATTGAACGAAGCTCCAAGCCAAGTTCCGCTAGGTGGGCTTTCCATTTTGCCATCTCCGCTTTCCCCCACCGCAAACCCTATCCCCCGGATCAGGTCTGTTGCCGGAAAACGGAGCCGGTAATCAGTACGATGGGAAGAATGGGGTACATGAACAGAATGGGGGAGAATATCGTGCGTTTTTTGGGGTCAGGGTCCAGCCACACCGAGATAGCGACGTAAATGCGAGCCTCTACACCGGCGACCGGCCTAAAATCTTAAGCGCCGACCAATAAATGTCAATTGCAGTGGTGTCCGCTCGCCACACATCCGCCGGAAGCAGACGGTGCAGCCGATTCCGCGCCGCGATTAAATGGTCAGCCCGGTTCCTTGCGGCCAGCAGTTGCAAACTTTGCCGACGCTACGCGCACATTGCTTTGCTGAACTCAGGCTGGAAGCCTAAGCCACATCAAACCGATTGCAACGTACCGCCAAACTGCACCCGGTCGCAATTCTTGATATCCCAACTAACGAGGTGGTAAACTGACACCGGCGTGTCCCCCATTCGGATATTCCGTAACACAGTTGAGTAATTGATCGTGAGCAGTGCTGAGAAACCAGATTTCATTAATGCCGTCGACTACCTCGCAGCCGAATGCCAAGCAGAGTCCAAACATGAGTATGTCGACGGTTGGGTTCGTGCGATGGCCGGAGCGTCCAATCGACACAATCTGATTACGTCGAATGCGCAGGGCAGCTTGTGGATCCAATTGAAAGGCAAACCGTGCCAAGCATTCAACTCAGACACCAAGATTAGAATCCAGCGTGGATTATCGACTTGGTTTTATTACCCCGATGCCTTGGTAGTCTGCGATGAAAACTCACAAAATGACAGCTACCAACAATCGCCCGTGCTTGTTATCGAGGTCCTTTCGCGTTCAACACGTTCGATCGATCTCGATGAGAAACTGAACAACTACCTGTTGATTCCATCGCTTCAGTATTGCCTGCTTTTGGAACAAGTAAAACCACGAGCGATCCTGATGCGACGAACCGACGCGGGATTTTTGAGAGAAACGTTTGAAGGGCTGGAGGCGGCAATCTCCTTAGAAGCGATTCAGTGTAACCTGCGATTGAGCGACCTGTACGATCGAGTCGACTTCTCCCCTGAATCGCTCCGCGAAGAAATCGCAGATTATGTGACCGAATGATAAAGCGACGACGAATCCGACACCGCTTTCACTATCTCACCTCCCCCAACTCCATTTCAATCTGTTAAATCATTGGGGTGGCAATTTTTCGATTCAATCGTTGGCGATTACCCGTTGATCACTTCATCTCGTCGCGTTCATCTTGCGTAAACGAATTGTCGACGGTGTCACCATCGGTGCGTGCCTTACGCATTCGCGAAACTTTGGCGAGCGTGGCGGACCACGCGCCGGCCACTTTGGTTGCCGAAAAATCGGCGGTTCCCGAGGGTGCGAACCCCATCGATCCCGCTTCGGCAAATGAGTCTTGGTTGGCACCCAGAAAGGTGAATTGCCAACTGAAAACGTTCTGCTGGTGCTCGATCATTTGTTTGATTTGAGCCTTCGTAAACTCGCGACTGGAGTTTTCTTCGCCATCGGTCATCACCACGAAGATGACAAGCCCGGGACGCTCTGATTCTGGCAGTTTGGCCAAACGCGCGCCGGTTTCATTGATCGCTCGTCCGACAGCGTCCAACAATGCGGTACTTCCCCGAGGCTCCAGCACATAAGCCGGAACATCGCCCACCGGAACCCCACAGTGCAAAAACTCGTATTCGGTNNATAAAAGCATTAATGCCGCCTTGGGCGTCATTGCGAATCGACTGCATCGACCCGCTGCGGTCGATGACAAGCGTAATATCGGTCAAATCTGATCGCATGAGAGTTCTCCGAGCGAAGGGTGACAGGCTATTGCTAGGCGGATGAAACCAGCCGATAGAGACTGTGCAAACTATACCGAAGTTCGGGGGCAAAGATTTTTTTCTTTTCGAAATGCTTCGGCTTCCGTTTGCGGTTGGGCAAACGGTTGACCAAATGATTGTTTTTCTTAGCGCCTATCACAAAAGGGGTCTGACCCTTTGGAGGTGAGTCGATTNNTTTGGCCTCGCCGGAGAGGGTCAGCCCCCTTTTCGGATAGGATCTAAGCGATTTGATGACCGGCTTTAGGCATCATCGAATCCGCTTCGCTCGCCACTTCCGCGAATCGCTCTGCGAGGAAATCTTGGCGTACGCAACCCGAAGGTAAAACGATTAAATGTCGTCGGTTAGTGAACAACGAAGTAAGGGCTGGTCGCTGGACATGGACTGCCGGTTGGACCAAGATAGCGCAGGCCAAATCTTGATTTCCAACTTCAGAATCCTCGGCAAACCCTACGATCCATGCTTAACCCAACCCCACTCCCCGGTCGCGGACACACCGCACGCCACGCCTACTTCGTTTTAATCGCTGCCGCCTTGATCTTAGGCGCCCACGGCTCTGTATCGTTGGCTGACCAACCCAAGGAATCGGTTAAGGAGGATGCAAAAGCGAGTGAGCCGATCGTTGTCAAAGTTGATGGCACTTTCGAGTCGCCTGCAACTGTCGCAATCAAGGCTGGAACCAAAGAGATCAAATCGCTGGTCATCGAGCGAATCGTGGCACACGGGATGGCTGTGGAGAAAGGCCAAAACCTGGTTTGGTTCAAAACCGAGGACGTCGATAAACAAATCGCTGATGCCGAACTTGATATTCAATTGGCCGAAGTCGCACTGAGCGACGCCGAATTCAAGTTCAAACAGTTCCGGGAATCTCAACAACTCGATCGCGAGGCGGCCGAGCGGACCCGAACCCGAGCCCGCGAAGATCATGACCAATTCGTTCGGGTTGATCGGGAACAGCAGATTAAGTCGACAGAGTTTAATCTTCTTAACGTCAAAGCGTCGCTGGAAAATGCGGAAGAGGAACTGGCTCAGCTTGAAAAGATGTACCTCGAAGATGATTTGACAGAGGAATCGGAGGAGATCGTTTTGAAGCGTGCGCGGCAAGCCGTCGAACAGGCGAAGTTCCGACTCGAGTTTAGCGAACTGCAGGCAAAGCAAACGCTTGAGAAAGCGATTCCACGATTAACGCTCGATCGTGAGAGCGGACTTGCTCGAGCTGAAATGGCTTACGAATCTGCGATCCGCGACCTTGATTTTGCTAGAAAGCGCCGCGAAATCGAAATGTCAAAGGAACGCAAAAAATTCGCCGAACAAGAAAAGAAATTAAATGACCTGCGAGCCGAACGAAAGCAAATGGTACTCGTGGCGCCCCAGAACGGTATTTTTCTTCATGGTGCGCTGACACGCGGTGCGATCGCAGACAAAGCGTCGACGCTGGAAACCGGTTCATCAGTCAGTCCCGAACAGGTCATCGGTACCGTGGCAGCAAAAAAACCGCTGCAATTAAGGATTTCGATTCCCGAAGATCAACTTCGGCATATCAAAATTGGTGATAAGGCGACCGTTACCGTGGCGGCTTATCCAGATCAGATCTTGGGAGCGAGCGTCAAGTCGCTGGCGTCCTTACCTTATGCCAATCGACAATTTGATTGCGTTCTAACGGTACAGCTTGGAAAATTGGCCGATTCAATTTTTCCCACCATGAACGCGCGTGCGGAGTTCAAGGTTAAGCAGGATGACGAATCGCAAGCTAAACCCGACAGCACAGAAAAGTGAATGAGTTGCCGGTTTGTTGTGTCCCTCGCCGATATGAAATCAATTCGATGAAGAACGGAACGTCTGTAAAACAACGGGTCGCGATCAAGTTTATTGCTTGCTGGATAAGCCTGCATGGCGGATCGATCGCCGTGGCCCAAATCCAAGTGCCAACGCAGGAGGAACCGGCATCGCCTGTTGACGCACCGATGCAGGCCGAGTCGACTCGTCCAAGCACGTTGGCCGAGCCGATGAACTTTTCCCAACGGCCGACGATTCCGGTTGTTGAGACAGTCGAACGCCAGACGATCGTCGATGCCATTATTGAAGGGATCGACTTTATGGTCGGTTGTCAGAACGATAACGGTTCATGGGGATCGGCAACCCGCACCAAGGAACTAAACATCTACGCACCTGTACCGGGCGCCCACCACGCGTTCCGTGCCGCAACCACCTCACTAGGCATCTCCGCACTAGCGGAAATGAGTGAGCAGATGAAGGGAGAGATGGGCGACCAGCGATCGGCGAAAGTGGATGCGTCGCTGGCGCGTGCTGAAGATTGGTTGTTGGAGCATTTGCCCAACTTACGACGGGCTGGCGGTGATGCGATTTATAATGTTTGGGGACATGGATATTCGATCCAAGCACTCGTGCGACTGCATCGTCGGCATGTTGGCAATCAAGAACATCAAGCAAAGCTTGCGTCACTTATACGTGATCAATTCGATAAGCTGGCGCGATATGAGTCGGTTGATGGAGGTTGGGGTTACTATGATTTCCGTTACCAGGCCAAGCAACCGACGTCAGACTCGATCAGTTTCGTTGGCGGCACCGTTCTTGTCGCGTTGCATGAGGCTAAGTCGATCGGCATTGTCCCGACCGAGCGAGTGGTCGAGCGAGCGACAGCGGCTCTGAAGCGACAACGCAAAGCTGACTTCAGCTATCTTTATGGTGAATATTTGCAATACCAACCGATGCGAGCCATCAATCGGCCTGGGGGCAGTTTGGGACGCAGCCAGTGCTGTAATCTGGCATTGCGACTGTGGGGCGACGAGGCGATCACCGACAACGTGATCGAGCATTGGCTGGTGCGGTTGTATTTGCGCAATGGATGGTTGGACATTGGGCGAAAACGTCCGATTCCTCATGAAGCCTGGTTTCAGGTCGCCGGATATTTTTATTATTATGGCCACTACTATGCCGCACTCTCGCTGGAGCAATTACCCGAGCAGACGCGGCCTGTGTACAAAAACATGCTGGCCAAATTAATCGTCCCGTTACAAGAAAAGAACGGTTCGTGGTGGGATTATCCACTCTATAATTATCATGAACCGTACGGCACGTCTCTTGCGCTGATGACGCTGGTTCGATGCGTCCCCGATCAAGCGACAGA
>DIUH01000212.1:1560-10725 GCA_002428205.1 Planctomycetaceae bacterium UBA6163 | reverse complement strand
GCGAAGATTTCTTGAAACGTCACAGGTCGCGAAATCGCTTCGCCGCCAAGGCGATCGGTCTCACCGATGACGACGCCGCCACGAATCCCGCCACCGAACATCATTGCCGGGCTGACGGCGGGCCAGTGGTCGCGACCGCCTGAACTGTTAATCCGGGGTGTGCGACCAAATTCGCCCCAAACCACGACCGTTACATTGTCCAACATTCCTCGCGAGTCGAGATCGACCAGTAGAGCGTGCAGGGCGTGGTCGATAATCGGAACTAAATCACGCATCCGTGGAAAGTTTCGCGAATGTGTATCAAAGTCACTGAATGAGACGCTGACGCACCTTACACCTGCCTCGATCAAACGCCGAGCGAGCAACAATTTTTTACCGGAATTGCCGTCCTCGCTGGTATAGAAACGCTGCGAGTTGGCTGATGTCGCCAGCGTATAAAGTTCTTGTATCTGACGAGGCTCTTGGTCTAAGTCTAACGCGGATGCCAAACGGCCTGAGGTCAAAATCTGAACCGCTTGCTGGCCAAACCTATCCATCGCATCCATCGAACCGCCGCGATCCAAATCACGACGGAAACGGTCGACTTTGGCCAACAATTTCATCCGATCGTCAAGTCGCTGAAGCGTCAGCCCGTCGCTTAAGGTCAGTTTCAAAGATTGGCGTGAACCGAGTCTTGCCAATTCGTTTTGCATCCCAGGTTCCAACTCTCGTGTAAACCACTTTGAAATATCGGGTCGAAAAGGAAGGTAGGTTGGACCGAGAAAGCCGGGACGAGCGCTGTCGCGCACCTGAGGCCTGCCTTGCATGAGATCGACAAATGCGGGAGCCTGGTCTTGGGGCGAGCCTAGCAGTTTTGAAACCACGCATCCCACCGCCGGCCGGCCTCCGATCGAACGAAGACTTGCGGCCTTAAAGCCGGATTGACACTGAAACGCGTCATGGGCACCAGCGGACCCCACCAGAGAGCGAATGAAGGCGATTCGATCGGCCAACGCGGCAACTTTCGGCATCAGTTCCGAAACGCGAAACCCCGAAACGGCAGTCGGGATCGATTGAAATTCGCCACGAATTTCCGCTGGTGCATCCGGCTTGGGGTCGATCGTGTCATGCTGCGGCGGACCGCCATCAAGGTGCACATTGATCACCGATTTTCCCGTCGACCCAATGCCAGTTGCCGCTTCGGCATGCAATAAATCGACAAGCGATATGCCCAGCAACCCGGATCCACCAATCTTGATCACTTCACGGCGTGAACGCTTGGTACCAAAAATCGGCAGGCAACGATTTGACATCGTATCGTCCATATCGGCAGGAGGGACTGGGCAGGCGTGATAAGAGCCGCAACTCGCTCAGGGCAGGACGGTTGGTTATAGCCAATCTCGACGTCGGTGTCCAATCTTCAAACCACGGCGATACGTCCATCTATCGCCCCAAGTCTCCAATGATAATCCGTCGCCAATGATAANNCCGTCGCCAGTGATAACCGTCGCCAGTGATAATCCTGGTGATCTTGGGTTATTCCTTTGTCGTCAACTTTGCGATGATGTAATCACTGATCGATGCGTGTTGAACGTTTGGAGCGCCGGGATAAACGAGTTCGCACGGAACACCGACTTCGTTCATCCGCTCCTGCAGTTTGACCCCAAAATTGGCTGAATGCGTCGGATCCTTTTGCTCCTGGCCGATCGCCGGTGGTGCGGCAAAAGCGAGATAGACTGGCGAATCATCAGGGGTAACCAAGGCGTACGGCGAGTACTGGGCAATCCAATCGGCAATCTCATCGCGTTTAGCCAAAAATGCTTCGAAATCTTGCGTGTACTTCTTTTCGGTATCCTTAAAGATTCCGAAAGCGTGACTGCCGTAGCGGCTGTTGGGTGTCCACTCTTTCATCTGTTTCGGGTCGAGCGTCGTTTGGGCTCCGTTTACAGCCGCACAAAGAATACGTGTCGATTCCCGTGCGATCGGATCATCGCTATTGGGATCTGCCAGATCGTCATGGAAGGCGAGCCAGAGACTTGAGCAGGCACCGGCCGATCCGCCTGATGCGGCGACGCGTGTCTTATCAAGATTCCACTGTTGGGCCTTGCTGCGAACAAACTGCAGCGCCCGTGCCGCATCATGAAGCGGTGCCTTTACCGGTGGCATAATCCCGGCATCATAAGCTTGTGAGACATATCGATAATTGATCGACACGACGGAAATGCCGGCTTCTAAGTATTGACCTATCCTGCCAACACGTTCCTTATCGCCCCCCATCCATCCGCCGCCGTGGATGAAGAACAACACCGGGGTTGGTTTATCGGATTTGGCTTGCCAGAAGTCGAGTACTTGGCGCGGATGTTCTCCGTAAGCGACATTCGCTTCGGTGGGGGCGATCTGAGCTGGGGCGACTACTTTTGTGGGAAGCGATTTAGACTTAATCGTTTGCGGTAGTTTTGGAAGTGTTGAATCTTGCGCACTGGAACCGTCGGGCTGCAAAACAAGGGAAACCAGCGTGAACAGAGTGGCTGCGAAGTGACTTTTCATGGCATTGCCTCGATTCAAAGATCGTGGGGACACGGGGAAGGAAGAAACGAAACGGTGAGCGCGAATCATTGCGTGAGGCAGATCAATATCGGTTCGCAAGTTTCTGGCGGACGATTGGGTTCGGATCAGATCGGAGCGAAGAAATCATGCGTAAGCGTGCTGGTCGCGTCAACGCCAATCAATCAGCGGTACCGTTGGGTGCTTCGTTTCCGAAGTTATTATCCACCGCAGTATCAGGACGCGAGCCGAAGTTAATGTTTAGATCTTTTTTGTTGCTTTCGGCGGACGGTGCGGCGTTTGACTTTTCCGCAGCCAGTGCGAGGTCGTTGTGGCGGTCGGCCAGTTCCTTCTGCCCCATCGCTCCGTAAGCGACGGACAATCCGCGGTGCACCTGTGGCCTAAGGGCCTGTGCGGTCATCGCGCGCTCGAAATCAACGATCGCTTCTTGGAATCGTTTCAATTTCAAAAAGATTTGTGCACGTGTTTCATAAAAGTATGGCTGATTGGGCGTCTTATCGATCGCTTTATTGGCTAACATCAATGCACGTTCCAACTGGCTGTCATCTCGCGAGGCGAGTGCGACAGCGAGATTGTTTAGAACCGCCGGGACCATTTCTAACGTTTCGGCCGCAAGTTCCAAATGCAAAGTAGCGGTTTCGATATCATTATTGATCATGGCGGAAGTGCCGCGAATAAAGTGTGCCATTTCGGGAGCGACACCTTGAACGAGAACCTCGCGAAGTTCTGCAACTTTCGGATTCTTATCATCAGAACATTGCAAAACGACGGACATTAAATCTGTCAGTACCAGTGGATGGTTTGGAGCGATTTGGGTGGCTCGGTTCAACAAAGTTAATTGGCGTGCGAAACGCTCGGTCGAATTCGTTACCCCCTCTTGGTCTCGTGACCAGAGTACGAAAACTTCCGCCATGCCGGTGCGCAAGCGTTGATCGTCAGAAAGTTTGGCTGTTCGGGCGAGCAATTCGATCGCGTCTTGGTATCGCTTTAAGAACACGGCGAACTGCGCCCGAACCAAAGCGACTTCGGCGTTCTCAGGTTCTTCATCGCCCCGTTTCTTGAGCGTTTCGGCCCCCTGGCGAATCATGGTTTCGGCCTGGGATTCACGCCCCGCTTGTCGCAACAACATCGCCCCTTGTAACGCGCGGGCCGGTTGAAAGGCGACCAACTTAGCGATTTCCACTATCGCCCGATCGCGTTCACCTTTTATTAGCAAGTAATCGGCATAGACGGTCGAGACCATGGGGTTATCAGGAAACTCTTTGGCCGCAACTTCTAACAACTTTCCGAACCGGTCGCGTTTTTTCTCATCCCATCGCTCCCAATCAATCGGTGAAAACTCTTTTTCCAATAACCACACGGCCGCTTCGCCAACACTGTCATCAAGGGCGAGGCGGGTCAGGTCTGCGATCGCCGCTTCGCCTTGGGCAAGCTTGCGTTCTTTTTCCAATTCCTCTTTCGGCTTTGATGTGTCTGTCGCATCACCGGCAACTCCCACGTCTGTACCCGCGGAATCATTGCCAAACAAAGCATCGAAATCGAAATCATTCATCGCCTCATCATTATCATTGGATTGTTCGTTTGGCGACGCTGGCGCCTGCGGCGTTTGAACAACATCGGCGATCGTAGAGGAACCGGTCGGTAGCTCTGGCTTGGCCTCGCCTGCTGGCGATGTTTCGTCTGTGGATTGCTGTCCCGCGTCGCGTTTGAGTTCGAGAGCGATTTCGGCGGTTGCCGCAGCCGCCTGGAACCGCAACGAATTGTCGTCGGGCGTGTCTCGCAGAAGTCGGCGTGCCAGCAAAGAAACTTCATCATTCGAACGATTCAATTTGGCTTTGCGAAACTGCTGCAATACCAGACCACGACGCCACTGCGAATCGCTGGCATAAGTCAGCAAGATAGTTATCAAAATGGCCAACAGGGCAAGAACCGCAGGCAAGGCTGGCCCAATCTTGGTGATCGGAAAAGAGCGAAACCAATAACCGACAAACTGCGACAGGTTGCGCAGCCAAAACAGTGGGTTGATCCAACGCAATGCACTTAACATGGTGGCAATCCGAACGTTCAATAATCAAGTATCAACCGGTTATGTTCGACTCAGCGGCCAAGCGGAATCTTCAACTGGGCCAAATCGGCCAGTGTCGCAGTCCAAGATTATACCCCGTCGACCTTAAGTTGTTGCCAATCAATTGCCAATTGACACGAATCGCCTGTTAAGTTTGCGTGTAGATTAGCTCGCGGACCTAGCGTTGCCGAAAACCACCTTGCCGACACACAAAGCGGCAATGCGAACCACAAGCCAGTTCCCCGGCTGGGCAAGCGCCGAGGTTAAGCGATACGATTGGTTTCGCTATCTGTATCTCGTCCTTTCGATCGCCTTGTCGAGTCGTTTGCAAATTATGGCCGTTTCGTCCACTGATCCCGTCGATTGCCAGAGCGCCGCCAGCGAAACGGCTCTGCCAGGTTGTGTCGCCGATGCGATTGTGGTCGCGGCCGGGCGTGGTCGACGTTTCGGCGGCGGCGACAACAAGGTCCTGTTTCCGCTGGACGGCAAACCGATTTGGCAACATGCGGTCGAAGCGTTACGGTCCAGCGGCCGAATCGGCCGAATCATGATGGTGATTCGGCCCGAGGATCGTTTAGTGATCGCTGAATTGGCCGCTAAACTGGAGGTCGAACTAACCGACGGCGGTGACGAACGATACGACAGTGTCCAGGCGGGACTGGCTGCGCTGCGAACACCGCCGCTGGTTGAACAAAGATCACCCGAGGCGCGTCTGGTCGCGGTGCACGATGCGGCCCGGCCACTGGTTTCAGCGACCGAAGTTCGCAATGTCGTCGATGCGGCCGCTCAAACGGGTGCCGCGGTCTTGGCCACACCGATTAGCGGAACGCTGAAAAGACGTGGCGAACAGGGAAACACGACTACGATCGATCGCAACGAACTTTGGGAAGCGTTGACGCCTCAGGTCTTTCGCTTTGAAATCATCGACGCCGCTTATCGTCGTTGGCGTGGTCGACCGGTGACCGATGACGCCGAAATGGTCGAACGGAGCGGATTTCCCGTTACCCTGGTTCCCGGATCGGCCGAAAACCTCAAAATCACTCGGGCTGAAGATCTGACTTTGGCCCACGCGATCCTATCACGACGCAATCTAACCACCTCCGATTTGCCACCCAATTCACAATGACAACGACTGATCTGTTAAGCGAACTTCGCTGGCGAGGCTTGATCCACCAGTGCACCGACGAAACTGGCCTTGGCAAATTACTGTCGCAAGGGCGGCAAACGATCTATATCGGGTTTGACCCGACGGCGACCAGCCTGCATGTCGGTGGCTTGATGCAGTTGATGATGCTGAGACGTTTTCAGCGGGCCGGACATCGTCCGATCGCGTTGGTCGGTGGCGCAACGGGAATGATTGGAGATCCCAGCGGCAAGAGCGAAGAACGAAACCTGTTAAGCGCCGAGGATCTGCAGCGAAATGTTGACGGTGTCGCATCACAAATGCGGCGATTCTTAGATTTCGATGGCAGCGACGGGGCCTTGTTGCTGAATAACTTCGATTGGATGAAATCTTACAGCTACCTGGAGTTTCTGCGCGACGTTGGCAAAAACTTTCCTATCGGCCAAATGATGGGTAAAGAATCGGTACGATCGCGGCTGGAAAGCGAAACGGGGCTGAGCTACACCGAGTTCAGTTATATGTTGTTGCAGGCATATGACTTTGTACATTTGGCACGACAATTCGGTTGTCGGATCCAAGGTGGCGGCAGCGACCAATGGGGCAACATCACGGCGGGCATCGATCTGGGCCGCCGGATGATCGGCGAACAATTGTTCGGATTGACGGCTCCGCTGTTGACAACATCCGATGGCCGAAAAATGGGCAAAACTGAATCGGGTGCGATTTGGCTGGATCGCGACCGGACCAGCCCCTATGCGTTCTATCAGTATTGGTTTCGAGTCGAAGATACTGATGTGATGCGATGCATTGCTTTCTTGACCGAGATCGATCACGAAGAATACTTGAGTTTGAAGCAAGAAACCGAAGCCGATCCCGGCAAGCGAACGGCACAGAAACGTCTCGCCGCCTGGATGACGCAGTTGGTTCATGGCGACGAAGGCCTAGTAGCGGCAAACCAGGCCAGCGAGATTCTCTTCGGTGGCGAGATCGATCGATTGACCGACCGTGATTTGACGGAAATCTTTGCTGACGTGCCGAGCTGTGAACTGCAGCGTGAATCGCTAGGCGGCGAGGGGCTCTGGATTGTCGATGCGGTTCGTCAAGCTGGCTTGGCGGCTTCGTCAGGGGAGGCCAGACGAGCGATTCAGGAAGGCGGTGTCTATGTCAACAACCGACGCGTCGGCGAAGTGGATCGCAAGTTGACGCAAGCCGACTTGGCCAGCGAAACGGTGATGGTGCTTCGCAAAGGAAAACGGAATTACGCCCTGTTGCGGTTTGCGGCGCAGTAAAATCGGGCGGCCGCGTGCCCGACGAGCCTATCCGAAAAGGGGTCTGACCCTCGTCGGCGAGGACAGAATGCGAATAGAATCGACTAACCTTCAAAGGGTCAGACCCCTTTTTTGGCAGGCTTAGGAATCTGTGTCACCTCGCGGATCAACATCGAGATGTATTTTACCGAAAACCCGGTTCTGCAGCGCGAATTGTTAGTCAACCTGCGAACCGGGCGGGCATTTATCCTGCTTGCGGTTTATCAGATTCTGTTAGCAATCGTCGTGTTACTGGCCTGGCCAGCCGACGAACGTCTCGATTTGACCAGCAGTCCGCCATCGGCACGAAGGTTGGTCGACCTGTTTTTTCTGGGCCAATATGTGATCGCATCGTTGATGGCGCCAAGCTTTGCCGCTGGCGCGGTCACGGGCGAAAAAGAACGAATGACATTTGAGATGTTACTGGCCAGTCCGCTTAAACCGGGTGCCATCGTGATTGGCAAAATGGTCGCTTCGCTGACACACATCGGTATGTTGATTCTCGCGTCGCTGCCGATCATTGTGCTCTGTTTGCCGCTTGGCGGCGTCAGCCTGTTTGAGGTCTTGGCGGCATACCTGGGCCTGATCGTGTCGGTAATTCTGTTCGGCGCCATCGGCGTCACCTGCAGCAGCTATTTTTCGCGAACCAGCGCGTCGTTGGTGGTCAGTTATTTGATCATCCTGCCGCTTGTAATGGGTGGCATTCTGTTTTGGTCCAGCCTTGAAGGCAGTGGTGAACTGCGATTGAAGTTGATGCTGTTGGTGGTGCCGGCCTATGCGATCACGGCCGTTATCTTGTTGTGTGGAAATGCGGCCGGTCGAATGCTGTATCCGCCAGACATTGGCAGCGAAGGCAAGGAAGTGATCGACCCAGAATTAGAAAATGAACGGGCGGTCGGCTTAGTGATCCAGCGCGACCAATTTCCGGATCGTTTATTCGCGCCGCCGAAGAAGCAAACCTTGATGGCGGATGGGGCTAATCCGGTTTATGACAAAGAGATTCATAGCGAGATATTCAGTCAAGGGACGTTGATGCTGCGGCTGGTGATTCAGATCAGTATGTTGCTTGCGATTCCCTTGATGGCGTGGCTGCTGTTCTACGATGTGCAGCGATGCGGATGGTTTGTTGTGTATGTGGTTGTTTTTAATATGTTGGTTGGGCCGGTCTTTTTGGCCGGCAGCATCAGCGGTGAACGCGAACGCCAAACGCTTGACCTGTTGTTGACCAGTACGATCACCCCATGGCAAATTTTGTGGGGAAAATTGTTGGTCGGTTTCCGCATCTCGTTTGTTCTTACCTGCTTTCTGCTTTGGCCACTGCTGTTGGCCGCTGGATTGGTCGACAGTTATTGGTCGAACTGGCTGTCCGTTATCTTGATGTTCTTGATCGTGTTGATGGTGTGCACCACCAATGGCGTGATCGCGATGTTTTGTTCGGCGTTTTCCCACAAGACTTCTGTTTCATTGATCACGACCTACACACTGATCCTGCTGCTTTACAGCTTGCCCGTCACAGTTGTTGCGCTGTTGAATATTCTTGATGTCAAGCTTGCGGCGACGCAGTGGCTGGGAGTAACAAGCCCTTTTTCAGCGATCTTTGCCCTGCCACTTGATAAGAACTTGACGCGATCTGGCGAAGCGGCGGCGAACATTGGCGACTTGCGATTGGTCGCCGCCTATTTTGCGGTTAGCGCGATTCTAGTGGCCCTGATGATGAGTGCTACCATCATCAGGCTGCGTGCCAAGGGTGCGCTGGTTGAATAGTCGATTGACTATCGAATCGGTGAGTAATCGGTGGCGGTCATGAATTGCGACTTGACGCCACCTTCGACGGTCAGTGAGCCGCCAGCGGCTTTCTCCGACGCGGTGCGTGCGGCGGTCCAGTTGGGATCGTTGCGGAAGGCACCGAACGAAGCCTTCGCGGCGTCTTCGCTCTTGTGCGCCAGGATGTACAACAAGGTGTTGTCGGCACCTTCCTGGCCATCAACCAGAGTCCAGTAGGCGACATTGGTCATGCCGTGCTTTTCAAACAACTTGACCGTATGATCGCGGAAGCGTGAGTTGAGCGCGGCTAAGTTGCCTGGGGTGGTTGTGTAGGTGCGCAGTTCAAAGACACGATTGCCCGA
>DIUH01000212.1:906-1445 GCA_002428205.1 Planctomycetaceae bacterium UBA6163 | reverse complement strand
AGGAAGTAAACCAGTTCACTTTCGGAGTTTTCAACTGGCGTCCAATAGCCGATGTTTGTGATTCCATGTTTTTCGAACAGGGCGGTCGTGTGATCGCGGAATCGCGAATGCAGGGCGTCGAGTTTTCCTGGGGCGGCGTAGTAGATCCGCATTTCAAAGACGCGGGGGTCTGTATCGGCGGCAAAGGATGGTGACGTAAGGCTCAACATAGCTCCAACGGCAAAAGCACAAAGAAAGCGGGACATAGTAAACGACTCCGGGGTGGGTAAAGAAATGGGGGAAAGTTAAAACGAGTACGATTTCGGTGCTGGATTAGCGATTCGGCTTGCGGCGCGGGTTATTGGGTTGGCCAACGTTTCGCCGGGGTGAAGGGAGGTTGTCAGCATTAACCTTAGGAATCCACTGGGCAAGTTCCTCGATCACCGATTGGTGTTTGTCCGAATCGGCGAGGTTGGTGTATTCCAGCGGATCAGCCAATGTGTCATACAATTCTTGGTCGCCGTTCTCATAACGGATATACCGATACTGTTGGCTGCGGA
>DIUH01000212.1:0-752 GCA_002428205.1 Planctomycetaceae bacterium UBA6163 | reverse complement strand
TCCCACAGGGCAAACTTTCGCCAATGCGACTTTTCGCCAAGGCTCCAACCATGATCGCTCCAAAGGACGACGATTGTATTGTCACGATGGGGTGATGTGTTGAGCGCATCGATCAGGCGGCCGACTTGCGAATCGGTGAAAGCGATCGTTGCTAGGTAAGCTTGAACCGCCTCCTTCCAGCGGCCCGACTGCAGGATCTGTGCATGGTCGGTTTGCGGTTTTGCCATCTGGACGCCTGCCGGCGGAACATCATCCAAATCATTTTCGTTCCATGGCGGCAGCTCGATCGAATCGAGTGGAAACTGATCAAACCATTTTTGAGGAACGCTGAACGGCATATGTGGCTTGACCAAACCGACGGCTAAGAAAAACGGCTGGTCATGGGCTTCATTTAACTTCTTGATCCCATAAGTAACGGCATCATAATCGGGCATATCCTCATCACGATTCGCCAGCGGATAGAACTTGATCCCCCCGACGCCATCGTTTTTCGCATCGGGATGCATTTCGGTTTTGCCGACCGTTTTGTGATACTCTGTCCACTCGCCGCCGTTGCCATATCCGCCGTGATAGATCTTGCCGGTTCCGAACGTGTTGTAACCGTGGGACTGGAAATGAGAGTTCAGCAACTTGTCGTCAGAGATACCGGGACGCCAGTTCTGTTCGTTTAAGTAGCAACCGGTTGTGCTGGGACGTTGGCCCGACATCAGCGACGCACGCGATGGATTGCAGGCTGGGGCGGTGCAATAAGC
>DIUH01000082.1 GCA_002428205.1 Planctomycetaceae bacterium UBA6163 | reverse complement strand
TCGTTACCGCCGTGACGGAATTGTTGAGGAGCGGAGTTCCGCATCGGCCGATCAAGCTGCTGTTCTGTATCCAAGAAGAGATCGGCTTGTGTGGAGCGAGGCATTTGGACCCGTCGCTGTTGGGCAAGATAGACCGCGCGTTTAACTTCGACGGCGGGACGCTAGACAAATTGACCGTCGGTGCGACTGGCGGCGAACGAATCACGATCACGCTGCACGGCGTTGCGGCACATGCGGGCGTCGCACCGCAGACCGGAGCCAGTGCAATTGTGATGGCGGCCGAAGCGATTCACGACCTTTATGCAAACGGCTGGTTAGGGCGTGTGGACAAGCCTGGTTTGGGGATCGGCACGGCGAACGTCGGCGTGATCGCCGGTGGTGACGCGACGAACGTGATCACACCGCGATTGACGATTCGGGCTGAAGCGCGCAGCCATGATGCCGCAATGCGTCAGCGGATTGTTGAAGAAATTGGTAAGGCGTTTCGTGCTGCGGCCGCTGCGGTGAAGACCGACATGGGAGTTTCGGGCAGGGTCGATATCAGTTCGACCGTCGACTATGAATCATTCGCCTTGGCCGCTTATGACCCATCGGTCGCTGCGGCTGAAGCGGCGATCAAAGCTTTGGGCCGCAGTCCTTATCGTGAAGTTTCCAACGGTGGGTTGGATGCCAACTGGTTGCATCGCCATGGCATTCCCGCAGTCACAATGGGTTGCGGGCAAAAGAACATTCATACGATCGATGAACGATTGATGATCAACGATTACCTCGATGCGTGCCGCGTGGCACTGAAATTGATTAGCGATTGAGAGCCGAATCGAGAAGCAAGCTGAACTTCTTGTCCGTGATCTTACAGCTTTAAGTATTTGAGTAACGCACCAAGTACCATCCGCGGCCGATTGAATAACAGGAATCAAGGTTGTGGCGATCGCCAAGGCCGCCGATGAAAGATTGAGGGCGACTGGCGGGAGGATGCCACTCGGCCCAATCCCCGCCGTCGGTGCCGCTGAGCTGTAGAAGAATCGCCCCCGAAGCAGTACGTTCTACTGCACTGATATAAAGCGACTGGTTGCGTCGCGAGTGATTATTTACCGGTGGTGATTGTAACAAAATGAGTGTTGAAGGTTGGCCGAACGGATACGCCATGAATGGGCCAAGGTGTGGCAGTTCTCCATCTTGGGTCGGAAATGATTCTCGCAACTGGCCAGCAATGCGTTCCATTGAATCGACTTGGGCGGCGATTCGAAACCGTTTTCCTTGCCACGCGATCGCCTCGACATGAACGACCAGGCTGCACCATAGCGCGAAGGTGGCGGTTAGAGTCAGCCAAGCACTTACCGATCGCAATGTCGACGAGTTTTTTGGAACACTTGATTGCAGCAGCATACCGCCCAGGATGCAAGTCATCGAAGCAAAAGCGATCGATAGAACGCAAAGCAGCGCGATCGGGCGGATGTTGCCCAGTGTGCGAGTCCAGTGGTGATAACCCGCGTCAGGTGAGGTGAGCCATCCTTGGGCCGTATCGATCATTGGCAGAAACAATGGGTCGACGGCAGCCCAAGCGGATAACACTAAAAGCGCGGCGAACTGTAAGCCCCATAGTGACTGGACGGTTGAAGGTTTTTTCACCCTGAATCAACTCCCTTAGGATCGTGCGGAAAACAAGTGTTCGCTACCTTTTGCGAGGAACTCGCCCTTCGGGTGCTTCGCACAAAAGGTACCGGACACTTATTTCCCGCTCATTGCTTAGATCTATGGTATCGGCTCGCAATGCCCCAGAGCCATTAATGCGAAACAGGTTGCTAAGTTTTTGTCATTTTCGAACCAGCGGCGATTTTCGTTGGCCCAGGATCCATCGGGCTGTTGGCGACTAGCGAGTTCTTGGACCAAGTCGGCACGCCAATCACGCTGGTTACCTTGGGCATCCTTAACCGTTGTGATTCCCGCAGCCTTAAGAGCCGACGCGAACGTATGGTAGTAATAATAAAGGCCTGCTGAGCCCAGCCCGGGATTATTCTCAACATCATAATTTTTTTCGATCCACTGGGTCGCCGCTTTAACCCGCGGGTCTTCGGCGGCCAGTCCGGCGAAGATCATACTTTTCAAGCCTGTATAGCTCATCGAACCATAACTGCGCAGTCCGCCGTTGGGTGTGAATCGTTCTTCTGATGTGCTGGGGTCGATCTTGGTAACAGGAATCTCATAATAGAAACCTCCGTCATCGACTTTGGCGGCAAACTGAGTATCGTTGTATTCGTTGTTGAGGTTTTGGCATCGGGAAATAAAAACAAGCGCCCGCTGGATCGCTGGATCATTGGGACCGGTTTCTACCGCCTTGAGCGCTTCGATGAAGTAACCGGTATTGGACAGATCGGGACGTCCATCGGCGTCATAACCTACGCCTCCATACCAAGGGTCCGACGGGGCGCGTTGACCATCGCCCCGCTGGACGCCGGTGACGAAGTCTTTTGCGCGAGCAAGAATCGCGTCATACTTTCCGTTGCGATTGGCAGCAGAGAAGCAGAGCATGGCGACGCAGGTCTCGTAATTTTTCAGGCGTCCGTTGCCATAAATCCCGCCATCGGGTTTAACAAACTGCTCCAGTGCCGCCAGCCCTTTCTTGACCATTGGGTCATCGGTGTCTCGCCCGTTCCGCAGCGCGGCCGTGATCGCCAGCGCCGTTACGCCAGGGCCAGCGCTGTCAGAAAACGTGCCACTAGGGGATTGTCCGGTCTCGGCGAGGAATTGCAGGCCCTTGTCGACCACTTGTTTACGCAAGGCTTCGGTATCGACCGTCGGTTTGGCATCTTGTGCGTGTGACAAGACCGGCGCGGCTAGGGCCAGCAGGACAAAAAAGCATCGCGCGTGGCGAAAATTCCATCGGCTGTTCATGGTGGCTTTGCAAAAAGGGTTGGTTTTCTCGCACTCAATTCGAAGTGCCCGGTTCGCAACGCAGTGATTGCAATTGCGGTGCCACAGCCGCCCGGCGGCGTGTTGTCGCTGGCGGGCTTTGCTAGTGGTGAAGCATCTTTGTGGGTGTTTCGTTTGATTGGCTTCCGTTGTGGCAGGCGAACAGGGCTTCAATCGGGTGACGCTTGCCGGTATCAATGAAGGGACGTTTTTTAGTTTCCGGTCCGGCCTGCTGGCTGGTCCGTACGTTCCCAATTTCTCGGTCAATCGGATTCTCCCATGTTGCGATTTAGTTTGTTGTGCGTTGCTGCGATGGTCGTTTCGCAGGCACACGCACAAGGCACAGCGTCGGCCCCGGTCACTCACAAAGTTTTTTTTGACGTCTCGATTGGTGGCGAACCTGCCGGGCGGATCGTGTTCGGATTATTTGGCGATGACGTTCCCAAGACCGCTGAGAACTTTCGTGCCCTAGCGACGGGCGAGAAGGGGCAAGGCAAGGCGGGCAAGCCGCTGTCTTACGAAGGCAGCTATTTTCACCGGGTGATACCGAACTTTATGCTTCAGGGAGGCGACTTTACGCGTGGCGACGGAACCGGGGGCGAGAGCATTTATGGCGAGAAGTTTGCGGATGAAAACTTCAAATATCGCCACGACCAGCCCGGATTGCTGAGCATGGCCAACGCGGGCCCCAATACCAACGGCTCACAATTTTTCGTGACAACCGTCAAGACCGAGTGGCTGGATGGCCGGCACGTCGTATTCGGCCGTGTCTTGGAAGGGATGGACCTGGTGAAGAAAATTGAGGCAAATGGTTCGCAATCAGGCCGTACACGCCTACCGATCCAAATCACCAAGTCTGGTGAGCTGAAGTAGTTCTCTCGGCCGTGTTGCTGTGGACGAGACCACGGTTCGGGCTTTGATTCGGCGTGTTTCGCCGCGGCTGGTCAGGATCGTTTTGGATCGCACCAGCCGCGTTTTTTAAAAGCGCGCGGGCGTTGTCGTAGCGACGATTTTTCGGATGGGGCTTGATTATCACCACCAGATTTTCGTATCGGCACCACGACGTCATTACAATCAACTAGACTGCTGGCTTGCGGGGTGTTCGTTTTCCCGCAAGTTCTGAGTTTTCATTCTCTGCCTGAGGTTTTTTTCGGACGATCATGAGCGATGCATCGAGTAGTGCTGTGGTGTTAGCGGTTGAGCAGATCGACGACCAACTTGCCCATCTTTGGATGGTGCGAACGTTTCTTAAGCACAGCGACGAGGCCCAAGAGGATGACGACCTCAAGGAAGTTGCCCGCGAGCTTTACGATTACATTCTCGCGGTTGCGCCGGCAAAATTGGCTGAAGACCATGCTGCGTACATCAAAACGGCGAAGAAGAAGTTCGCCAAACTGCGAAACGCCGCTGAGCTGTATGACGAGATTCAAGCCGATGTTAGCAGTCACACGAACTTCGAGATGGCCAATCGGTCGTTGAAGTTGGTTGTTGCCAAGATCGACGAGATTCTTCAGGCAATTGAGGTGACTTGATCGGCGGATCGCGTTGAAGTGATTTGATTCGCATCCTCGGCGCCCCAGCACCCCTACTCATTGAGGGAATCGCCCGGCTATTCGGGCGGATCCCAGGGGAAAAACGGGGAACGTCGCGTATTCGCACAATGCTGTCATTTGTGCAGCATCCCGCCCGAGGCCGGAATCGGCGTTACGAATCAACCGTCAGGGGCTGTTGTTACCGTGTCTTTGCCCCTTCCGCGGCGTCAGGCTCTTTGCGACCGGAAAAATCGGTTCTGTCGAGAGGGAATCACGCTGTTCCCCGGAAAATCGAGGGTCGATTGGGGTGTCCGGTTTTTAAAATCGCGTGAGAAGCGGCAAATGATTGATCTTTGGAACCAACCGCATGTCTGGTGCGTAAGATGGCCACTGACTTGGGCGGCGTCATCGACCTAGTCCGAAGTTGCGGCAAAATCAGTCCACCTTACCGTTACCTAACAGTTGGGCGGGTGGTCGCCAGCGACGGGATCTAGGGCGGATAGCGTCAACACGAACACCGTCAGCAATGGGGGCGGATCGACGGGGATAGGCGACGGATCTTCGTTAGCTGTTCGTGGAACGTGATTTGCGTTGTTTGAAATGCGGGCACGTTGTCGGTCCAGTGCGTTGGAAGTGGCAATCACGCGGTGAAAAAGGCAAAGAGGTAAACAATGGCTCGGAAAGAAACCATCGACAAGCTTCGAAAAACGTTGCTCATGCGACGCGAAGCTTTGGCTCGTTCCATCAAGGGCGACCTGAGCCTGTTGAGGGANNCTGCATGGCGAAGCATCGGGTGATATCTTGGATGCTGCGGCCGACTCAGTACAGGATGAGATCAACAGCCGGCTGTTGGAAGTTGAAAGCGATGAATTGCTAGCGATCGATGCCGCGATTAATCGTATCAGCGACGGCAGTTATGGCGTTTGCCAGGATTGTGGTAAACCGATTCCTTTGCGAAGGCTGCAGGCGGTTCCTTACGTGGTCGACTGCATCGATTGCCGACGCGAGGCCGAAAAACGCAGCGAAGCCAAGGCGACCGGTTGGGACGATTCGGTAGGCTACTACGGGTACACCACCAATTGACGGTCGTTCGTTGATACTGAGAGCGTTTGTCTGAAAACGCAAAGCGGGATTGTCAAGCGATTTGTAGTCAATGCCAACGACAACGAATCGCTTTTGCAAGCCTACGTTTTGGTTGTGTCGGAAGCGACTTTTGAACCGAGTGAGAAGATCGCTCGGTTTTTTGGGGCCAGGGATAGCACGCGGCGAGATGGCAAATTTCGCAGCGATTTTAACCGATGCTTGGATTGAGGCTTCGGCTTCAAACCTCCCTCCCCCCAGTTGAGAATCGGCCGATGCCAGAATCGCTAACCGCGCGTGATGTTGCGCGCCCCTCGCAGATCAATTTCCGTTGTGGTTTCCCACGCTGGGTTTCTGCTTCCCTTGTCGTGCTGTCTTGTTGTTCGGCTGCCTCGGACGTCGTGGCCCAGCCCCCACCGGCTCCCTATCAATCGCTGCGCATTGGTGACCCGGCATGGTCATCGGCATACGATGCTGCGCCACTGCGCCAGGCCAATGGCGAAGTGATCGGCGAAACGAAGCCAGTGATGATCGAATCGTCTAACCGCGGCGGCGCAGGATCGTCGACCGATTCGAACCTTGGGGATCGTTACGATCGAATCGACGAAGACATTGAGTATGTCGACCGATTGGGTGGGTTAGTGAAACGGGTTGCGAGGATTGTCAAACCGAGCGTCATTCATATCGAAGCTCGCAAGGTTGAAAAGAAGCAAGGTCGCAGTGAGGCGTTTGACGAGGCTGGGGCGGGCGTTATGGTCGAGATTGCCGGAAGTCCGTGGATTTTGACCAATCGGCATGTGATCGCTGGAGCCGAAACATCGGAGATCGTGATTCGGACTGAGGATGGGCGAAAGCTGAGACCCAGTAAAGTGATTGCCGACTCCAGTACCGACGTGGCGGTCATGAAGGTGGATGCTGCGTTACCGCTAGCCCGAATTGGCCGCAGCAACAGTATCGACATTGGCGATTTCGTGATCGCGATCGGCAGCCCGTTCGGTCTCAGCCACAGCGTCACCTTCGGGATCCTCAGTGCCCGCGGTCGCCGCGACCTGACGCTGGGCAGCGAACGGATCGAGTTGCAGGATTTTTTCCAAACCGATGCTGCGATCAACCCCGGCAACAGCGGTGGTCCGCTGTTGAACATGCGAGGCGAAGTGGTGGCAATCAACACGGCGATCGCCAGCAGCGGAGGTGGTAGCGAGGGGATTGGGTTTGCGATTCCGATCGACATGGTGATTCGAGTTGCCGAGGAATTGGTTCGTTACGGGAAACTGCGACGTGGATACTTGGGCGTCACGCTCGACCCCGACTTCCAGGCTGCTGATTCATTGCGAACCACCGGATCGCCATTCGGAGCGTTGGTCAAAGACGTTCGCCCCGGATCGCCAGCGCACGAAGCACGCTTGCAGCGTGGTGACGTGATTTTGGAGTTTGACGGATCGTCGATCGAAAACGACGATCATCTGGTTACGCTTGCGGGTTTGACGATGATCAATCGCGACGTGCCGGTCGTGATTTATCGAGCCGGGCAGAAGTATCGAACGACGATGAAAATCGCCCCGTTGAATTGATGCTCAGGCAGTACGCTTTCGGTGATGGCGAAGTTGCTTAGAATGCTCGTGCCCGGCAGACTAGTTGGGCAGTTTTCCGGGCGTTGTTTTTTCGCTCCGGGCGTCATTCCGAATATCCATGAATATCCATCAAGGGCAAACGCCTTGTTACGCTCCCACACCTGCGGCCAATTACGCGTTTCTGATGTCGGTTCCGAAGCGACCCTGTGTGGTTGGGTCGAAAGCAAACGAGACCACGGGGGGGCGGTTTTCATCGACCTTCGCGACCGATACGGCGTTACTCAAGTGGTCATCGGACCGCCCGAAGCGAATCAACAGCAGATCGATTTCGCGGGACGAGTCGGAGCCGAATGGGTGATCAAGGCGAAGGGGTTGGTCGCGCACCGCTTGGAAGGGAAAGTAAACGAAAAGCATGCCACTGGCGAAATCGAACTGCGTTGTGCCGCGGTCGAGGTGTTGAATACGTCCGCCGCACCGCCATTTGTCCCCTCTCAATCCGACCTGCCCAATGAGGATTTGCGGTTGAAGTACCGTTTCCTCGATTTGCGCCGCCCACAAATGCAGCGGTCGATGATTACCCGCAGCCTGATCATCAAGGAAATGCGGGACTACTTTGCCGAGCACGATTTTATCGATGTCGAAACGCCGATTCTTGGCCGCAGTACGCCCGAGGGCGCCCGAGATTACTTGGTGCCCAGTCGCGTTCATCCGGGACATTTCTATGCATTGCCGCAATCACCGCAACTGTACAAGCAGATTCTGATGGTGGCCGGTTTTGACCGCTATGTCCAGGTTGCGAAGTGTTTCCGCGACGAGGACTTGCGTGCCGATCGCCAGCCCGAATTCACACAGTTGGACCTGGAAATGTCATTCGTCGACGCCGAAGACATTATCGCCATCATTGATGGTCTTGTCGCACGGGTCGCCAAAAAGGTCCTGGGACGCGAGGTCCAGTTGCCCCTTACGCGGATGTCGTATGAAGAAGCGATGCGGCGGTTCGGAAGCGACCAGCCCGACCTTCGTTACGCGCTTGAAATCGTCGACATTACCGACATCGCCAAAACGGTCGAGTTTCGTGTGTTTCGTGGGACTGCGGATGACGGTGGGTTCGTTCGCGGGATTAAGGTCGACGGCCGGGCCGAAGAGTTTTCGCGACGCCGTTTGGATGAGTTAACGGAATATGTTAAACGCGATTTCGGCGCGCGAGGGCTGGCATGGTTCCGAGTGGAACCCGATGGTTCGCTTTGGAGCCCCACGAGCAAGAATTTTACCGCCGACGAATTGAGTCGTATCACCGCCGCGATGTCAGCCAAACCTGGCGATTTGCTGTTGTTTTTGGCTGATTCCTGGAATGTAACCTGCCGCGGTTTGGCTGGTTTACGGAAACGATTGGGGGCCGAACTAAAACTGTATGCCGCTGATTCGCTGCATTGTTCGTGGATCACCGAGTTTCCGATGTTCGAAAAGGACGACGAAACGGGCAACTGGCACGCGAAACATCACCCGTTCACCGCCCCGCTGGCGACCGACTTGCCGTTGTTGCAGTCAAATCCCGAAGCCTGTCGCGCTCAAGCTTATGACTTGGTCATCAATGGCAGCGAAGCTGGTGGCGGAACGATACGAATTCATGACGCGGCGACGCAAAGCCAGGTTTTTGACCTGTTGGGAATCGACCAAGAAACCGCGCGGGATCGATTCGGGTTCTTGCTCGATGCCCTGCGATTCGGAGCACCGCCGCATGGTGGGATTGCCCTGGGCATCGATCGCTGGGTGATGCTGTTGGCAGGCTTGGAGAACATCCGCGAAGTGATCGCGTTCCCCAAGACACAAAAAGCGACCGACTTGATGACCGAAGCCCCTGGATTGGTCGACACATCCCAGTTGAATGAACTGCGGTTACGAACCGTTAACGTCAAAACTTGATCGTCGGTTCCATTCGATCGGCACGGCCGACATTCACTGAAGAGAGGGTTTGAAAACCGAAGCAAGCCGCGGTTAGCATCACAGCGGTTACAGGTTTTCCGGCATGCCCTAAGTCGGTTGTTTCCAAGCGAGCGTTTGGGCGACATCGGTAACCGGTTGCATCCCCAGTGGCAGCTGAATCTGACGCCCTTCAGCAGAGCTTTGGTCAGCGGCATACAGCACGCTAGCGGCGCGAAAGGCGTCGTTCAGGTCGTTTCGACGGCGAACCAAACTGGTCACGGTTCGGTGAAACTGAGTCAGCATCTGTTCGCCGACGGACATCTCGGTCTCAAGCGATTCGAGATGCCGTCCCGCTTCGTCGAACCAGACCAGAGTCGACGGTAAATCGATGAACGCGACCCCATGCTCACAACAGATTTGCATCGCCGAAGGCGGACGAAAGCTGATCGCTTCATGCCAGGCTGCGGGAATGTATTGCCCACAACTCAGCTGGCACATCACTTCGGGGGCTGAGCCGGCCGAAGCGAAACGCAGACTTAAGCATTGGTAATCGCGTTCTCGCTGAGGTGTCGGTGTCGCCACATCGCCACCGGGTAAATGATGCACCAGAGCCGTCACTGCGGATGGTTCGCGGGAGACGACGTATCGACACCAATCGATTAATTCGACCAACTCGCGGCGGCTTTCCGCCAGCGGGTCGCTATCGCAGATTCCGCCAGGCTTTGAAGGCAAAACGGACAATCGCCGGTGACAAAAGATTAGTCTCGGTGCGCCAAGTTTTGTGGCGATCAGTTCCTTTAATCGCAATGTTGCCGGCGCGAATCGGCGGGGAAGTTCCGCCATGAAGGCAATGCCGGACTCATCGACCCGTCGATAAACCTCCGCATCGGCGACCGGGTCGAATTGCGGATCGCCCGCCCAATAGACCGCTTTGCCGGCATCGCAAGCGGCCAGCACAGGCAGCCATCCTTGCCAGGAACGTTCCAGGATCATCACGGCGTCAATATCGCCGCGGCTGACCATGGTGCGGAATCCGTCAAGGAGGTCAGCTTGGAACTCGTTGGCGACCGGCTCAGCTTTTTTCGCGACGCCACAGCAGATGGCGCGGACATCAAATCGGTCTTGCAACATGCGCAGTGCCGGACGGTGGCGAGTTTGCCAGGCCGGTCCCAGTTCGATCAAACCGATGCGTAACTTCACGAAATTGTCCTTATTGTTGGCTGCAAGAGGCTGGTTTGGTGTATCCGGCGTAGCCGGTTTTAAAGACGGAAATTCCGCCATTGTTTTCAATTTAAGAGCGACATAATTTTCGCAACTGTTTTTTTCACAGCGGGGGGACACCGTTTTGGCACAGTCTTATTTGGCTAAAAATGCCGCGTTGACCTTGTTGGAGCAATGATCAACTTTAAAATCCGCCGGCCAGCTTTAGCTTATCGTTAAAATCTGGTTAAACGTCGCATCTCTCGATTTTGACTCGGGGGTGCTGCTAACTTTTCCTTCAGTGATGGAGTCACGTATGCTCAAATTGTTGATCGCCGTTGTTCTGGCAAACTTTTCCGGGGCGGCTGCTCGCCCGTTGGACTATGCCAGTGCATACCAGGAATCGCAGCAAACCGACAAGCCGTTGATGGTAATTGTAAGTGCCCAATGGTGTCCGGCTTGCCACACGCTCAAGGACACGACGATCAGAGACCTCGAGGCATCGGGGCAATTGAATGAAGTGAATGTAGCGATCGTTGATCGCGATGCGGAACCAGAATTGGCTAGCAAGTTGATGCGAGGCCAGATGGTGCCGCAAATCATCATGTTTTCCAAGAGCAATTCTGGGCGTTGGGAACGCTCGCAGTTGACCGGGTATCAGTCGCAGGGTCCGGTTCGACAATTGATTCGTGCCGCCGTATCGGCAGTCCGTCGCGGATAAGACGGAGCTTAAAATCGTAACTCAGATCGCGTTGGCCTGTGTCACGGAAGGTGCCACGCGATTTGGGTTAGCTGCTGGATGATTTCTGGCCTCTTGTGGTGAGGCGATGTCGCGGAAAATCGGCTATTCTGGGGAAACTAAGGCTCGGCCAACTAGTTGGTAGGTCCGGGTTTTCAAAGGTCGATGTTCCTTGTTGTGATTCACGTTCAATGCAATTCCCTGATTCTCTCGCTCATCTGATTCAATTCGATTACCCGCTGGCTCCTCATTTGTGGCTGGGCATCGGCGGTCCAGCACGTTATTACGCCGAACCGACTTCGCGGGGCGAATTGATTGACTTAGTGCGTTGGGCAGCACAGCAAAGCATCCCCGTTCGCGTTCTTGGCGGTGGCAGTAATCTGATCGCCCGAGAATCCGGCGTCGATGGATTAGTCATTTCGATGGGGGCAGGACCGCTGTGTGAACTGTCCACCGAGGGAAGTCGATTAACGGCCGGCGGCGGCGCTAAACTGTCTCATGTTGTCACCCATGCTGTCGGCGCGGGCTTGGCCGGATTGGAGCATTTGCTGGGGATTCCCGGGACGGTCGGCGGTGCGCTGGTCAGCAATGCTGGGGCGGGCGGGCGCGACATCGGGTCGGTAACCGAACAGATCGAAATTCTCAGTCGCGATGGCGTTGTTCGATCGATCAGTGGTGATGAAGCACAATTTTCGCACCGTCGGTCCGATCTCTGTGGCGATGTCATCTTATCGGCGACCTTTCGGTTGGAAAAATCTGACCTCGAATCGTTGACCAAACGGATGCAAAAACTTTGGATCACACGTAATTCGTCTCAATTGTCAGGCGTCAGCCGGATCGCGATGCCGTTTGTCGATCCCGATGGTGCCACGGCCCAGCGGTTGATCGCTGACATTGGCTTGGCCGGGACTCGCGAAGGTGGGGCATCAATCAGCGCCGATCGTCCGAATTTATTGGTCGCGTCGGAAACGGCGACCAGTAACGATTGTTTGCGACTGATTGAACGGGTTCGCGAACAGGTGTTGCTGCAAACCGGGATCGACTTGCAGTCGAACCTGCAAATTTGGTAACACCTTAATCGTCGGGATGCAGTGAATGCGTCCCGTAAAACGCCAGCGGAAAGCGGCTGGGCAATTTGTCACTCGTTAGGACAGACGAGTGAGTAACACGGCGCGTTGCGGCCAACATGGGATGGATTCAAAGTGAAAGGCGACGCTCAACCGACCTACTCGCGACTGCCGATCCGGCAATTGTTGCAACGCCTGATTCATGCCCCGGCGGCATTGGCGATGATCTGGCCGGTCCTATTGATTCTCGGTGGCTATGTCGCATGGAATCGATGGGGAGCCGAAGAGATTGCGAAAAAGTTTTATGGTATCGACGTCGGATTAATTCACGTCACCCAGCGGCCGGAGCATATCGCACAAGATATTACCGAAGTTGTCTATCGTGATACCAAACTTGATCAATTGTCCTTGATTGATCCATCGGCGACCGCCAGAATCGCGTCGGCGTTTTCATCGCACCCATGGGTCAGCAAAGTGATTGCGGTGCGCAAGCTGCCTGGCGGACAGGTCGATGTTCATTTGCAATACCGCGTCCCCGTCGCGATGGTCTATGTGATCAGTCGCCACCCTGACGTCAATGGTCGCCCCGGCTTTTTTGCCATCGACGAACATGGCGTCCTGTTGCCTACGACCGAGTTCACCCGTGAACACACGATGCGCTACATTCACATCGAAATACCGGATGTTTATCCGACGGGCGGAGTCGGTTCGCTTTTTGGCGACCCGAGAGTGATTGGGGCGGCGAAGTTGGCTGCGATGATCTTGCCCTATCGAGAAATCCTTGACACCCGCAGCATCCAGCTTCATGAAACCAGCCGGACTTCACCCGTATCTCAATACCAACTTGTCTCCCACACCGGTGAGAGTTTAAGGTGGGGGAGTGCGCCGGGCCACGAAGTCTATGGCGAACCTAAGCCGGATGAAAAATTGCAGGAATTGGTCAAACGTTTTAAAACAGCCGCGTCGACTGTTTCACACAAGGAGCTCTGATCTATAAGCTAAAAATCAGGGCAATTGGCGAACCTTCAGGCCGCGAAACTCCACCGGTGAACCTTCGGCCTCTAGGCAGAAGTAGCCGCTGCTGGGATCGCATTGTGTGCCACCGGAAACCTCCTCGCCATTAACCCAAAGGCGGATTTCGCCTTGAATGCCGCGGACATAGTAATGATTCCACTGACCCGCCGGCCGGCTCAATTCCTTGGTTGGGAAGCTGCGCGAACCATTGGGCGACGTCGGTGGAAATGGCTTCATTCTCGAACTGCCCACAGGAAAGATATCGCCATGGGTGGTAAACCAATCGCCAACCTTGCCGGTCGATTTGGTGTATTTTTCATGGTATCCCTGGTCCAGCATCTGAATCTCAATACCAACACTGGGCAGTTGATTTTTTTGAAGACCTTCTAAGCCTTTGTCGGTGACCCAAGCAAAGATTCCTGAGTTACCGCCCTTTTCGAGATGGCGCCACTGCACCACCAAATCGAAATTGGTGTACATCTTCTTAGTGCGCATCACACCGACCGGTTTGCCAGTTGTGTGTATTTCCCCGTCTACAAACTTCCACGTATCCGCATCACCATTGACTGGAACGAAATCTTTTTCGGTCAGTGCGATCCAGTCTGGGCCGTTGCCGTCAATTCTTGCTGCGGATACTTCAACGGGCTCTTCGCCAATTGCCGCTCCCGTGGTCGCTGGTGATAGGAACAGCAATGCGACGACGGATAACTTAAGACTTCTCGTCGTTTGGAACAAAGATTTCATGAGGTGCGGGCCTTGTAGCGAGAGGGGCAGGGGCAGGAGTGATAGGGGCGACAATCAAAGAAGATTGTTAACTGCGTCGGATGTGACGACAAATTATTTTAACCGCCGGCCGATTGCCAGGTTGTAGATGATACCCGTTCGGGTTCTCGGCGCTAGCCTGGTGTGCCCCACGAGACGACTAAGCCGCGAAACTTTGATCCAATCCGCAAAGCTCTGTCAGACTGTCGATGATCCCATCCAAGACGTGGCGGCTGATCGACAATTCGCGTGCGCACCACGCTTGATTCATTTGCAACTCGATCCCCAAATATCTGTCGGCAGGATACTCCCGCCGGAGCGATTGAGTGATGCCTTCGCGTGTGCCTCGCATGGGGTAATTCCGCCGTACGCGGATCATCGGCACACGATCGAACAGCGATTCATACCAATGGGCACACAGGTCTCGCTCCAAAGTTCGCGACGGATCGTACAACAATCCTAGATCGGTGCGACGGGCCGAGTCGAAACGACGATTATCTCTGTCTGGAACCCTTCCCGGTTCGAACGGCGCGAACGAATGAATCGCCAAATGAATCGTCTGCTCGCCACATCTCTGTTGGTGGTCGACCAATGTGCGAACTCGTGAGTGGTGAGCCGAGTGGACGTCTCGAATTAAGGCTTGGCGTTCTGCGAGTGGAAGTTTTCTCGCTAATGGCGAGAACAACAAGCGATGATTGGTCGGGCGATTGCAGTCGATCACAATCGGACTGTACTTGGCCTCAACCGCCGCACACCCTAGTCGAGCGGCGAAATGACGTGCCACCTGTCGTGCAGCGACATCGAATCCGCTGCCGCAAACGAATCGACCATCCGACTCTTGAGCATTGAAGAAGCTGGCAAGCGATGACGGGACGAGATCGGAACCGTGTTCGCAAGTGACCAAATAACCCATTCCACCGATCCTTCAGACAATCCATCCCGCAACATGCGTTTCAACCAATCCCCAGATAGTTTAGTTGATTTCGCCTCGGGACGTAACATCAAGCTCGTGCTTCGTCGAACCAGAAAGTTAGCGTCCAGGGGTTTGGACGACAGATGCCTCTCAGGGAAACTTCTTTCTTGGGGATAAACAGGGCGCCATACCGAGTGGCGTCACCTGTGACGGCAAAACGCACTCGGTTGCTCGGTGTCCATGGGAGGCGAATTAGTTGAAGCCGCCTCCGCCAAGGCCGCCACCACCGAATCCGCCACCACCACCGCCGCCGAGGCCGCCACCGATACCGCCGCCACCGCCACCGATGCCGCCGCCACCGCCACCAATACCTCCGCCACCGCCACCGATGCCTCCACCCTCCTCACCGGTAACAAAGTTGAACGTATTGACTTCGCCGATTTGCGAGAAGAACGGTGTGGGGGTCACGCGAACGTAACGTCGATCCGATGAAATAACAGCGTTCGTCATCATCATCGCACCTTCGGGAATGACCGTGATTTCTGGTCGGAAACCGACAGCACCTTGAAGGCCAAACGCGCCTGGACCACCTAGGACTGGTGTAAAGCCAGATCCGCCGCCACTGAGGGCTCGCATGGCGGCTAGGTCTGAGAAAAACTGCTGCTGGACGGCCGGGTCATCACCGCCAAAAAACTGGCCTAAGAACTTCTGGTTTGCACCCTTTTGTACGTCACGAAGGTGAGCCAATTGGGCTTCGCCAACCTCTGCCTTACGAGTCCCTTCTTTGACCTCAACTTTGACAAGCGCATCCTTCTCGGTCAATTCGATCTGCTTGCGGATGTAACGTTGGCTCGGTCGCCCCACGTCGCTAAGGATGTCGATAGTGACGTGGCCTGACGTGACGTTACCCCAAACGCGACGAACCAATACTCGATAAACGCCGGAGTAGCCTTGTGGGCAGAGATAGGTTTCCGACAACACGCCGCCTTCCTCTTTGGACTCCAGCCCTGGAAAACCATCGCCCAAGAACGTTCCGCCGCCAGCGGCATAAGGTGTTTGTGCCGAGCTGACCGTGCCGGATGGTTCCTCAACCGCGATGTCGATATCCGCATCGCCAGTCCAACTGACGCGAACCACCAAATCATGCGAGGTTGCTTCCTTTAGACTGTTTAAAAACTTTGCCGCATCGTCTTTCTTGCCCTGTTGGACCAAAGCTTGATGAGTCGCACGAGCCAACAGCCTCGCGTCCGCTTCAACTTTCTCACTGCCGCGTGGCCATGCTTGGCTCAAAATCCCCTTGCATGCCCATTGCATTGCCTCCAAATCGTCCAACTTTTCGGCCAAACGAAGCCCCATTACAAATGCTTCGCGACGGTAAGGCTGAGCCGCTGTTACGTCGCGACAGAGCCGCAGTGCCGAGGCGTCGCAACCGATTCGCCGCAACTGCTCTGCGACAATCAAAATCTCGTCTGGCGTATCGGCAAAATCGACCGCTGATAAATAAGCCCGTTCAATTTCTTGAATATCAGCCCCGGTACCTCGCAGCGAAATCGCGTAAGCGTGGTACATCCAGGGTTGAACGTGACCGCTGAGGATTGCCGCGCCGACGAGATTGCGGATCGCCTCAAACGCGTCACGGGCCGCCTGGCTGTTGCCCGCTTTTTCGGCCTGTTTAACTTTCGTATTGAAATAACCGACGGTCGACAGCACTCGACGATCATGGGCTTGCAACGCCTCGGGCGACTCGGGTTTGACGCCCTCGAAGTACTGCAACCACGCCTCCAGTGAAGCGGGATCGGCAACGTTTTCCAGCTTGATGCGGTGATGAGCGGTCTGTGCATCGGCACTCTCGTCCGCGTCCGTGGTCGCTTGACCAACTTCCGCTTGGCTAGTGCCGACGTTCGGCTTGACGGCAGACTTTTTGGTCGAAAGCGAAGCTTCATCGGGAACAGCCATCATCCCCATGCCGCCCATGCCGCCGCCCATTCCGCCCATGCCTCCCATGCCACCGCCCATGCCTCCCATCATTCCGCCCATACCACCCATACCACCGCCCATACCGCCCATCATGCCACCCATTCCGCCCATGCCGCCACCCATCATGATTGGAGTTCCCAGGTCGCCGACAGCATAAATTCGAGCCGTGGGGTTCGCCTCGGCCTTTTCGACCGACGTGATCTTCAGAATCGAGTTTTTGACCTCATAGGTCAAATCCTCAAAAGGATCGAGCATTTCACGGATGAAAGACCGCAACGATACGTTGTTCAGGGTCAAAGTAATCGGCTCGTCCGGCGTGATCGTTGTGTCGGCCAGCGCGGCAAAATCGAGGCGGAAATTGATACCGCGATCTTCGGCGATGATGCGTACCGCATTCTCGAGTGTTTCTTCGATGAACGAGAAGCTAACCTCGTCGTTAAGCGCCCGGTTGATGTTTCGCTCGGCTTCGTTGTCACCCAACAAATCGAGCGAACCATACTTTTCCAGCCGACGAAGGCTCATTCGTTGCCAAGTTTCGGCATCTGGATATTGCACAGGCAAATCTTCAACGAACGGAATGTTCGCTTCTTCGGCGATTGCCATCGCGTCCAAGAAGTTGCGCTCGCGGCGCAATCGCAGGTCTCGCATACGAGTTGCGGAGTTCAACATTTGTGTACTTAACAACGCTTGGTTGGAGAACACAGAATCCTTGGCAAGTTCCTGAATGGCCGGAATGATCTCCGAGTCGGCGTAGCGAAGTCGCCCCTCCCTGATCAGGGAGTTCATCTGATTCGAAAGTGTTTGCAGTTGATCCTCACGACGGAACGCTTCCTGCAACAACAGTTCGGTTTGAGTTGCTGCGGCGGCGATCTGCATTGCAGTCGCTTCAGCTTCGATCGCAGCGGCCTCGCGTCGGCTGGCTGATTGAATTGCCGATCGGACTTGTCCAACCAATTCTTGGCGGACTTGCGGATCGACATCTGGCTGATTTTCCACCTGGGCCAACAAAGTTTTCAACTTGTTCGATACACCAATCGGATTAGTATCCAGCAGCCGTCGAGCTTCCAACAATTGTGCCGTGACCTGAGCTCGCAGACGGCCCGTTTCTTGGGCTCGCGCGGCTGCGACTTGGTCGAGCAAACCTGACGGTGCTTCGAGCAATCCACCGTTGCCCGCTGCTATTGCGGCACCACGATCCAATTGCGGCCTCGGTGCCGGCGGCATAGCGGCCGGTGCGCGACGCCCAGGCGCTGGCGCTGCGGCCGGTGGCGCGGTCGGTGCTGCGAACGGATCATTCGTTGCCGCTGGTGCATCGGTGCCAAAGGGATCAGCGACTTCGGCTGCAGGGGCTGCAGCATTATCATCGCCAAAAATGCCACCGAACGGATCGGCCTCATTTTGGAAAACAAGTCGGTCACCCGCGATCGCTCGCTCGCGCACCTTCTGTGCGGCGGCGTTTGTCGGGTCGTTGTCGAGTGCCATTTTCGCGATCGCTTCGGCGCCCCTTTGGCTGCCGGTCGCCATCGCCAATTCAGCTGCGGCGGTCAATTCTTCGGACCGCAGGGCCATCACTCGTGCTAATTCCCGCAGCAAACCCGAGCCAGCAGTTGGCAACAACAATCCATTATTCTTTTGGGCGTCGTTGATTAATCCGGGCAAGAATGCAAAGTCAGGGTGCTTGGATTCAATCGTCGTATCAGTCGCAAACGCCACCGAACCGCGTGCGGTTGAGCCTTCAATGCGAATCGGACCATCGGCGGATGATGAGGCCAAGCCAAAGAACAGCGAATCACGGTCAACACGCAACGGTGGCAGCCGATCTGTCTGAATCGTTTCCAGACCTTTGGGCAAGGTTAATTGAGTGACCCAAATCGGTGACAGCGTCGCTGCGGCCGCCATCTGTTTGCCGATATTCGACGCCGCGTCGGCTTGCCCATCAGCGATTACTGCCAATTCGCCACCGGTATGGTTGGCTAAGGTGCCCAGCAAGGCAATATTCTTTGACGGCCCAACGGCAATTCCATGCACCGCAATCTGGTCTGCCCGCAGGGCGTCGACCAAGGTTTCAAACTTTTCAACATCCGCAGCCAATTCAATCGACGCACCATCGCCGATATAAACCAAACTGCGAGTTTCGCCCCGTGGCCCAGCCAACAAAGAGGCTCGCGCGGTCTGCAGCGAGCCGGAGAGATTAGTATTGCCCAGCGGTAATCGCCGACTCAACTTGTCCACAGCAACACGAATCGCTGAAGCGTCTTTAGCGTCGATTGGCTCGCACAGGGCGGTGGTCGACACGTCTGCGGCGAACAATTGGACCGTATCACCGGCACGCAAAGCGGCCAATAAAGCGTTCAGTGCTGACATCTGGTCTGCTCGGTACGCACCGCCCTGGCTGGCCGACGTGTCGATAACGATGCTCAGTCTCGCCGGTCCACCGCCGACCAGTTTCAACAGGGCGTCGTCAGCCGGTGGTTGCACCGAAGCGGCAAAATAGCCCTGCCCGGTGGAGTCCTCATACGTCGCAACCCGGCTGGCCAGTTCGCCGCCGCTAACCGGGGCAATTTGAGCTTCAGCGGCTAGCGGAAATAGGCCTGATACCAGCCCCATCGCTGCCAAAACTGTTCCAAATCGAAAGTCGCGTTGCAGTCGCATCCGAAAATTCTCCAAAACGAAATCTGGCCGAGGTATCGAGAAAAGGCCCCAACCGATGTTGCCGATTGTCTGGTTATGTCGCTGTAGTCTGGTCATTGTTGCCAACTGGCTGTAGCGGTCGCGATTGTCAACCGACTCGCCAGCATGCCGCCGACCAACCATTGATTAGTTTCGCGTCATCGTCTTGCCCGAGGAAATCACGCTACTATCCCTGAGTCTATTCAGAGCCTGAAAAATCGCGATAGAAAACTGCCAGATTTCCTAAATCACGACTTCGACTGTGACGGTCGCAACTGTTGCAATGTGCCACAGTTGTTCAATTTTGCCTCGGGCAAAAACGACTTTTGTCATCTAAACAACAGTCATCTCAGATAGAACGCGAGCGGCGTGCCAAAAAAAGGACAAGCATTTGAATCGGCTCCGCAAAGCGCCACCCGGCGCTAAGGGAACCCGCTGCTTCACCGCACTCTGTTGGTGGTTTTGGTCATTCCGCCTTCAAACTCACCATTTCGCCTTCGAGTTTGGCAATCTCTGCCTGTAACTGGGCAACCTCTTGCGGGTCATCTTGCTGCTGTTTCGCGCCGGCTAACCTCAACCGCAACGGCTCAAGCTTCTTTTTAATGACTTCAAACCGCTTTTTTGCTTTTTTGTCCATAAATCGTTTCGTTGCTGTCCGAGACTGTTATTAAGGCGTCATTGATGCTTGCATTGCGGGCAAATCGCAATGAGATCGCCGCAGCGGCATCGATCTGACCACACGACCATACAGTTTAATCGATTCCCACCCGTGGCGGGCCTTAGGTGAGGCATTAATACACGCCCAGCGGTCTAGATCCCGCTTAAACGGCGCGATCGCCCCAAGCGGACGGATCGCGACGAACCTCGGTGGCGGCCGTTCGCAACCGTGGCCGCTGTCGCTGGCCCTGTCCCGGTTCGGTTTCGACATCGATTTCGCTTTGCCGATACAGATGGACATCCATTTGGGGGAAGGGAATGACGATCCCGGCTGTATCGAGTTGCCGTTTGACTTCAACGGTCAACAATTCTCTCGCGGCGAAGAAATCGGAAGACGCGACCCAAGCCCGCACGATCCAATTCACACTGCTGGCGCCCAAATCGCTTAAGACCACCTGGTACCCACGGCCTTCGCCCTGAATCACGCGTTCACCCAGTGCCAAGCATGCCTGGGTGAGCGCCTCGCGAGTTCGGTCGATATCAGCATGATAAGCGACGCCGACCAAAACTTCGGCGCGACGGTGAAGGTGGAAGCTAACGTTTTCGATCGTACTGCCCGAAATCGAACTGTTGGGAACAATGATCCGCCGGTAGTCGGGTGTGTCGAGCGTCGTCGTGAACAGGTCGATCTCATTTACCTTACCCATCACCCCCGCGGCATTGATAAAGTCGCCAACCTTGAACGGGCGAAAAACCAACAACAATACGCCTGCTGCGAAATTGCTGAGTGTCCCTTGAAAGGCAAGACCGATCGCGAAACCCGCGGCGGCTAAGATCGTCACCAACCCGCCCAGCTTTACCCCCACTTGGCTCAAGACCAATCCGACGACACCTAGCAGGACGCCATAGAAGATCACTTTGCCGATAAACTTGCCCAGCGTTTGATCGACTCGCCGGCACACCGGCCCACTGGCAACCCGCGATAAATAACTAGCGGCTAAGTAACCGATGAAGATGGCCAATAGTGATAACACGGCCGGCAACAAATATCCGGCGGCCAAGAAGAGGATCGCTTCCATGTCCCCTCGGATCGCACGTTGCACCGTGTGCAGGATCGTTTCCACAGTGGTATCGGTGATCGGATCGCCGGCATTCTCAATCATTTTGCTTCCTTGCATTGGGTGCCATGCATTGTTTGCGATGTGGGGTATCAGGGCTTGTGGACCTGCCCCGGACTTGTATCGCACACCACCCATTGCGGTAAAGATGAATCCGATTTGACCAGCGGCACACAAGATTGGCGTTGCCACGCATAGGTTTTTCTTGGTAACCCCCATCTGATCGAGGACTGGGACTAGGCTCTGTTTGAAATGGGGTCTGACCCTTTAGAGGCGAGACGATTTTCCAGCTATTTCGTGCCTCGCCGGAGAGGGTCAGCCCCTTTTCAAACAGAGCCTAGATCATCGCCCTCGTTCTTGTGGCGAACGGACGACCAGTTGATTGGAAACGGAGGTAATTCGCATGCCCTACGGAGTCTATTTAAGCGCATCGGGCGCAAACGCTCAAAGCCATCGCTTGCAAGTGCTCAGCAATAACTTGGCCAACGTGAGTACTTCAGGATTTAAGCCTGAGTTTCCGGTTCTGCAAGCAAGATTCGCCGAAATGATCGACGAGGGCAAAGTGTCCCCGGGGCTGGGCGGCATTGATGATGTCGGCGGCGGCGTTACGATTCAGCCCGCCGTAACCAGTTTTGATCTCGGTGCGATGCGAAAGACCGGTAACGATACCGATTTCGCAATTAATGAACCCAATGCATTCTTTGTGGTTGAACGCGATGGCGAGCAATTGTTGACCCGGTCCGGCAACTTCCTGTTCGACAGTTCCGGCCAAATGATCACCCAGTCGGGCGAAGCCGTTCTCAGCAGTTCCGGCAATCCGATTCGCATCGCCCCCAACCTGCCTTATCAGATTCAATCCGGTGGTCGTATCGTCCAAGGTGGAGACCAGTTTGAATTGATGCTGGCCAAGCCAAAGTCGTTTGGCGACCTATCACATGCCGGCGGTAATCTGTTTAAGCCGATGGCAGATTTTGATCTTGCCGCCGCTAATGATCGCCCTGTAACCAACGGGATGCTTGAATCGTCGGCTGTCAGCCCAACGGGTGCGATGATGGAGTTGATCGAAGCATCTAGGGCATATGAAGCAAACATACGAATGATTCAGAACCAAGATACTGTCGTCGGTTCGCTGATCAGTCGCGTATTGCAACGATAGCATTTTGATCATTCACCCCAATTTTTTCTAGGTCGACAGCACCATGTCGGTACAAACCTTATACACCGCCGCCACCGGTATGGGGGCGATGGAAACCAAGTTAGATGTGATCGCCAACAATTTGGCCAACATCAATACCACCGGTTTCAAAAAAGATCGTGCCAATTTTGAGGATTTGCTCTACCGGACAGAAGTCTATCCTGGTGCACGTGATGCCACCCAGACGCCTACCGCAGTCGGCACCCAAATCGGCTTGGGTGTTCGGGTCACCAGCACTCAAACCGACCAGCGGCAAGGGACCCTGCAGCAAACCGGTCGCGATCTCGATGTCGCGATCGAAGGAAGTGGATACTTGCGCGTTCTCGATCCGCTTACCCAGGAAACCTATTACACTCGCGCAGGCAACTTGGACATTAATGCCAACGGCCAACTCGTAATCGGGTCGGCACAAGTCGGGCGTTTGCTTGATCCGCCAATCCAAATCCCACCAGACGCGACCGCAGTGGTGATCAACAGTAATGGCGAAGTGATGGTACGCCAACCCGGCGCGGTCGAATTAGCGATTCAAGGCCAAATCCAACTCGCACAGTTCATCAACCCAGATGGATTACTGAAGGTTGGCGAAAACATGTACGGCCAAACCGATGCATCCGGTCCCGAACAACCGAACAACCCAGGGCAAAACGGTTTGGGGATTCTTCGCCAGGGGAATCTCGAAGCATCCAACGTCGAACCCGTTCAGGAATTGATCGACCTAATCACAACCCAACGGGCGTTTGAACTCAATAGCCAAGCGGTCCAAGCGGGCGATCAGATCATGCAAAACATATCGAACCTTCGCCGTTAGTAATCTTCAAAATTCATTTTAAGACTTCCATCGTCCGTTGTATGAAAAAATTGCATGCAGTGATGGCTCCTTCATGCCAGCGTTATCTATGACACTCGCCAGATCGATTTATCTTTCCATCTTTCCGGTGGTACTGTTTTGCGTCAGGCTTGCCGGCGCTCAAGCGCCGGATTCGTTAGGCAACCGTCTTAGTTCACTTCCCAGCACGGGCATCGATCAATCCCTCGATTATTCCTTGCGACTGCACAGCGATGCGACCGTATCTTCGCCCTTGATTCGCTTGCGTGATGTGGCTGCACCCATCGGAACACCTTCCGGTTGGTGGGAACGAGCTGGCGGCGTCGTGATCGGCATGATGCCTATCGACGGTGGCGAAATGGTGGTCGAAAGAGACCGATTGAACATTGCTATCGACCAAGATGCCTCAATTCCAACGATCGGCTGGACTGGGCCAAAATCCGTACGAATCAAACTGGTCAATCTCCCGGCCAATCGGAACCGAACTTCGAATCCTTCCGCGGCAGTGCCAGACACTGCCTTATCGTCTATTGTGTCAACTGCCAGGAGTGATACATCGGCGGCTTCAGCAACCTTCACAACGCCGGCGGGCCGCGTTGATGTCAATCATGCATTCGCTTCAACCGCAGCCTTACCAGCCCCAGAACAAACGGCTAGTTTGCCCGCGTTAAACTCGCAAGATTCAGACAGAATCGTTCGACTGATTCAATTCGCGATTGATCGAGTCGATTTGTCGCTGCGTGATTCTTATGACATCGAAGTCGATCCTGAACAGATCGCCTTGCGAGTACTTGCTGATATTCGTCGAGTTGATCGAATCGAGTTTATGACCAAACCGACTGAGGGTGTGGTTTCAGCAAAGATTTTTGGCATGACCTCGCGAGACCCGATCAGTCAGTCGCTTGAGGTCCGTTTCACGACACGGCCGATGGTGGTGGTCCCACGCGAGAACTTGCGTCGAGGCCAGGTCATCACCGCCGCGGATTTGACTCTGGTGCCAGTGCCACGAGGATACCCAATCGAGTCAGCGATCACGAGTATCGAAGATGTGGTTGATATGCAGGTGGTTAATGCCTTACAGAAGGATCGTCCGATCGCTCCGTCATCAATCACCCGTCCGGTCTTGATTGAGCGTGGCGATTTGGTAGAGGTTCACGTGGTTGGTGGTGGAGTGACTGTTGCGACCAACGCACGGTCGCTATCCAAAGGCGCCGCGGGAGATCTGATAGCCGTCGAAACCTTAGAGCCTCGAAAAAAAATCATCGCGAGGGTCGCGAGATCTGGTTTGGTTGAAGTCTTTACACGCCCGCCGAGGGTGCGCTAATGAATTTATCGACTCGCATATTGACCGTTTGGCTCTTGACGGTAATCACTCATTCTTGGGCAGGTGCTCAACAGTCTTCGCTGTTTCATGAAGTGCCCACCAGCGGTTCAGACATGTTTGCACCTCAAGGGCCGTTAATCGAATTGCCCGGGCAACGCTCCACAGCATCCAACCAACATTCGGGGACACGATCGACGCCCGATATCGGTATGGCCACCGCAAGCTGGACGTATATGCCGCCGCCGCCTCGTCGAACGTTTCGATTGCAAGAAATCGTAACCATTCGCGTGGATGAACTTGCCCGTGTAAGGGCACAGGGAAGAGCCGAGTCAAGACGCAATATGTTTTATGACGCATTGCTGAACGATTGGGTTTCGCTTTCCGAAGGTAAGTTGCGTCCTGCCCAGCAGGCCGAGGGTGCTCCACGTGCCAACGGTCTATCGAACCAGCAATTTCGTGCCGAGGCATCGATCGATTCTCGCGAATCGCTCGCCTTCAGCATCGCCGCACGTGTGGTCGACATTCAGCCCAATGGTAATCTTGTGCTGGAAGCGAACAAGACCGTTTGGATTAATGACAATCAGTTCGAAACCTCCTTAACCGGAATTTGCCGGGCTCAAGATATCGCCCCCGACAACGTAGTTCTCAGTCGTGACCTGTTGGATCTTCATATTCGCAAGAATGAAAAAGGTCAGTTGCGAGACAGTTACAAACGAGGGTGGGTGACCCGTTGGTTAGGTGAACTCAATCCGTTTTGATGATCGGCAAGGAAATCATGCATATCCGAATCGCAATCATTTTACTCTTAAGTCTTACCGGCACCGCCACGTCGAATGCGGTTGCGGCCGGGCTTAAGCTGGGTGATATCTGTCGAGTGAAAGGCCAGGAGGTCAATACGCTGCAGGGGCTCGGCCTTGTTGTAGGCTTACGTGGTACGGGCGACAGTGACGCATTGCCCACCGCCCGTGCGCTTGCGCGGATGATGCAGTTGATGGGTGGGCAAGTTTCTCTCGATTCCACCGGCGCCCTGAACTTGCGAGACGTCAAGGATGCAAAGAATGTCGCGCTTGTGATGTTAACCGTTAAAGTGCCGAACGTCGGTGCACAGCAAGGCGACCTGCTGGATGTATCGGTCAACGCCATCAGTGCGAAAAGTCTTGAAGGCGGATATCTAATGTTGACGCCCTTGTTAGGGCCAAGAAACGACAATCCGAAAGTGTTCGCACTCGCCCAGGGACCACTTAGCGTTGCACTTGATGGGCCGCCGACGAATGCGCGAATTCAAGGTGGTTGCAAAATGGAGTCGACCATCATCGCGGAGTTTCACCAAAACGGATTATTGACCTTAGTGCTCGATCGCGACTTTGCCGATTTTGATACCGCGCAACGTGTCGAAGACGAGATCAATAATCTTCCTGGGTTAAGCTTGGGCGATGCAGCGGTGCCAGGCGTTACTTCTTCCCAACGACGCACACGTGCCCAAGCGATCGACCAATTGCACATCGAAGTAACGATTCCCGAATTGTACCAGTCCAATCCGATAAAATTCGTGTCTTACTTGTTGAACATTCCCATCCAGTTAAGCAACCGATCGTCGCGTGTGGTAATCAATGAACGCGATGGCATTGTGGTGATTGGTGAGAATGTCGAGATCGCCCCAGGTTTGATTACTTATCGCAATCTTCGAATTCAAGCCGGTGGCAAAGACTTTGACAGCGTCCTGCCAATTGGCCAGCAAACTCTTGAGGGTAATGCGAGCCTGAAGGCATTGGCAGATGCGCTCAATGCACTTGAGGTTTCAACGGACGATCTGATCGCGATCATCAAGACACTTAAAAAGAAAGGTGATCTTTACGGCGAGGTGAAGTTCGAATGATTCGTCCCTTGCAATCCGCCTCGCTAATTTCGAAGTCACTACTGCCACCAACCGAATTGCCCAATGCGGCCAACTTCGGAGGCGTTTTTGACTTGATGTCGTCCGACAAACAAGCAGATCTAAACCCACAGCATCCTATAACGTCCGATCAGATCGCTGGCGACCAAAACGGAAACGCGAGTTCGGAAGTCCGTTATGGCAAGCCCGATCGTCACGAGTTGTCCGACAAGCATACGATCGACGATGACGCGGTCCCAAAGGATCCGCTACGCGAGGCATTTCGAGATTTTGTCGGACAGACATTGTTCGGGCAAATGATGTCGTCAATGCGCAGTACAGTTGGCAAGCCAGCGTACTTTCACGGGGGACGTGCCGAAGAAATCTTCAGCGAACAACTTGACCGGGTGATGGTGGAACGGATCACAGAAGCGTCCGCAGACACCGTAGCCGATCCGATGTTTGAACTCTTTATTTTGCAGAGAAGCAAATGAGCCCTACCGCCGAGTATCCCAACGGATGGACCGAGCGTGTTTCGGATTACCTTGACCAGTTGCAAGGCTGTGTCGAGCGATTGGACGATGCTTTAGATGAAATGCGAATGGGGACTAGTCGGCTTGAAATGATCCAGGTCGACCAATCACAGCAACACCTTGCCGCGGCGTTGAGGGACCTGGAGTTGTTAATCGCAGCCCGCGAGGACTTGATCCGCGCGTCCGATGCGCCGGCGTTAGGAATGACGATCCGTGAAATCCTAAGCAAACAAGAAGATGCGATTTCTCGGTCGCTTTCCAAACGCTGCCTGGTGGTTTCGAAAAATATTGATGCCAGTCGCGAGCGAGCGGTTGCCCTATTTGTATGCCAATTCCATTTGGCTGATCTGTCACAGTCTTTGCTTTCGTTGTTTCGTGGGACGACTGGTATTCAAACCACGTACGAAAACATGTCCGATGTGCGTCGACCGACTGATATGGGCGGTTCCATCTTAAACAAGTCGGCTTAGGTTGAATTGATGAATGTTTCGCTATCGAACTGCTCGCGTTCGAGCTTGCTCCTACGCCGATCGCTACTGCTTGTGGTGTTGGGGTTTTCAATCTTTGGGGACCGATCGCTCGCGCATGATTACGTTTTGCTAACCAATGGCAATGTCATCGAAGGCAGGATGACTTCCATCGGTGACCATGTGATCATTGATCGCGGTGATGGTAACGAGTTGAAGTTAAGTTCCCGTCAGGTGATGCACTCTGCGCCGACGCTGGCGGAATTGTATCAGTACCGCCAAAGACAACGTCAACACCCACATCTGGCTAGCCATCAAGACGATGCACGGTGGTGTTTTCGTCATCAAATGTTTGATGAAATGAAAATCGCTTTAGATGCGGCAGACGCATTCGACCCGTCCCATCCCGAAACGTTGCGACTGAGGCGCCAACTCGCAGCGATCACAAATCGGCCTTCCGTCGCAGAGTCAGCCGGTGTCGATTTAAACGCGTTGTCGGCATCCCCTTCACCTGGCCGGGCGGTTATCGGTGTTTCCCAACCGAAGGCTGTGATCCCTGCCGCCGAAGATTTAACCGATGCGGAACTGAATAAGGCGAACCTTTCCTTTCAAGCGGTATCCTATTTCAGCGGTCGAATTCAACCGTTGTTGATCAATCGCTGTGGCAATTCCGGGTGTCATCGTGCGCCGTCGAGTGACCGCTGGCAACTTACGCACATGGGATCGCATGTGCGCCCGCCATCACGCATGACAAAGTTGAACTTGTTGGCCACTTTGTCGCTTGTCGATCGAGCCAATGTTCAACAAAGCGCATTGTTAAAGTATGCAACGACTGCTCACGGTGGCAAAGGTGAAGCCCCCCTGAAGCGCGGTGATGATTCGGCAATCGAGTCTTTGACCGAATGGATTAACGAAGTTTCACAAAATGAAGCTTATGAGGATGTGGTAACGTTAGCCGATTCGCCCATTATTGCTGGCGACGATACCAACGTTGTTGTTAGCAGTAAGTCGCGTTCTCCGATTTCGAACTCGACGCCACCGACCGTGCGTCAGGTCGCTTATGTGGAGGATGAGGTCCCTTTGGCTTTCGATGATATTGCCACAAAAACATCCATCGCTTCACCGACACTTGCTTCTGAATCGAAGTTAAACTCAAACCGTCCTAAGCGCTTGCCAACGGTTGAAAACCCTTTCGATCCGGAAATTTTCAATCGCTATTATCGCGAGGGTGCGATTGTCAATGATCGCGACAGGTAACGACCGGTCGGGCTTTGCGAATTGCCGGCGACCGACTCCGGCGTCCCTTCAGCGACGACGTGACCGCCTTCACGGCCGCCGGTTGGGCCGATTTCGATCATCCAGTCGCAGGCTTTAATCACGTCTAAATTGTGCTCGATTACGATTACGGTGTTGTCGGCATCCACCAGCTTCTGCAGCACGGCCATCAAACGGGTGACATCAGCGAAATGAAGTCCTGTGGTTGGCTCATCGAGCAAGTAAACGGTATGGCCGCGTTGAGCCCTTGCAAGTTCTGTGCCCAGTTTGATTCGCTGGGCTTCACCACCGCTAAGCGTGGTGCTTAATTGTCCCAGCCTCAGGTATCCTAATCCAATGTCACACAAGGACAGTAATTGGTGCTGGATCTTTTGAAAGTTCTCAAAAAAAACCGCCGCTTCAGAAACCGTCATTTCTAGAATATCAGCGATCGAGTGGTGCTTGAAGCGAACCATTAAGGTTTGGCGATTATAACGTTTACCAT
>DIUH01000342.1:5452-6527 GCA_002428205.1 Planctomycetaceae bacterium UBA6163 | reverse complement strand
GGGTGGCAGTGTTGGCGTCGATGTTGAACGAATCTCGCGGCGCACCGACGTGGCGCTGGCCGAACGATACTTTGCCAAACCGGAAGTCGAGTATGTGATGGATCACTTCGATGCCGACATGAAACTGCGGGCGTTTTTGCGAGTCTGGACGCTAAAGGAATCGTTTATCAAGGCGATCGGCACGGGGCTGTCGATGCCGCTGGCCGACTTTGCGTTTGAAAACATCGATGACCAACGACCGCGAGTAAAGATGCTGAACCCATCGCTTGAAGATGGTCGACAATGGCAATTCATCACCTTTTCACCGCGTGACGGCTATATTGCGGCAGTGGCAATCGGTGATAGCGACGATCAAGCACCGCCAGAGATGGATTTAAAACGTTTTGAATCCTTATTATCGATCATAGAAGGATGATGCGTTGGCCTCACAACTTTCACCAGAATCGCTGAACCAGATCAAACGGCTCGACTTGCGTGCCCGGATGATTGTGCGAGGTTTTTTGCAAGGGCTACACAGCAGCCCCTTTCATGGATTTTCGGTTCAATTCAGTGAGCATCGGCGTTACAACCGCGGCGACGATCCGAAATTGATCGACTGGTTGGTTTATGCGAAAACCGATAAGTACTATGTCAAACGGTTCGAAGCGGAAACGAATCTGACGGGTTATTTGGTTGTCGACCTCAGCCGTTCGATGGGTTTCACCCAGTCGCAACAAATGACCAAGTTCGAATACTCGGTCTGCTTGGCTGCGTCGCTGTGTTATCTGATGACGATGCAACAAGACCCCGTTGGCCTGATCACGTTTGCTGACAAAGTGCATGCAAGTCTGCCGGCGCGAAGTCGCCGCGGGCACTTTGCCGATGTGCTGGCACACTTGGCTAATTTGACCCCGGAGGGTGAAACTGACTTGCCAGGATGTTTGGCGCGGATAGCGGCGATGTTGCGACACACCAGCCTGATCATGCTGTTTTCCGATTTGTTGGGTGAACCCGCGGAGACGCTGTCCGCCCTGGCACGATTGCGGCATGGTGGTCACGACGTGATCGTGTTTCACGTGCTGGACCAAGCCGAAGT
>DIUH01000342.1:0-5340 GCA_002428205.1 Planctomycetaceae bacterium UBA6163 | reverse complement strand
TGAGCACCGAGATGCCGTTCGACAAAGCGTTGACCGAATACTTGATCAATCGCCAATCGAGGTTCTGAAATTGGCACAAGAACGGGGCGCCGTCGTTCCGAATAGGGTGCTTAGCAGTTCCGTCGGATACTTGATTTGTGTTACGGCACTCGGAGAGTGCCTACTACCATCGCACAGTGCTTAGCGGCGTCGCTGGATACTTGACTTGGCACGCCGTTTCGGTGATGATCATGCTGCTGAGATTGATTCTCAACAACGACGCTTTTCGATTCGCGTTAGGTTCCTCCTCATTCGGACATCGACACCATGACAACAACACTCGATCAACTGCGGCCGGGTCAAAGTGGCCAAATCGCTCGGGTCGAAGGGTGTGACGGCATTTCGTGTCGATTGCGAGAGATGGGATTTGTACCTGGTGAAGTGGTGAGATTCCTAACCGCTGCGCCGCTGGGTGATCCCTTGAATTGCATCATTCAGGGCAGCCGTGTGGCGCTGCGTGGTCGCGAGGCGCGTCGGATCTCTTTGGTCAGTCCGGTTCCGGTTGATTCCTCGGTTGCGATCGCGAGCGGTATGCCGCAGGGATTGGGCGAAAAGCGTTCGGCGGTTGATCCGATTCCCGTTTAGATCCATTTACCCCCACCATTCATCCTTTAATGCGTTGCGGTTTCTTCCCGCAGTGACGACGTTCGGCCCATGAATCCCCAATCACGCCGCGTCGTTCTCGTCGGCAATCCCAATACGGGCAAAAGTACGCTGTTTGGCGTTTTATCTGGGCTAAACGTAAGAACGGCGAATTACCCAGGCGTCACGATTGAGAAAAAGGTCGGCCGACTGGCTGATCCCGAACTGACGATTGAGTTGGTCGACTTGCCCGGCACGTATTCGCTCAGCCCCCGATCGCCCGACGAATTGGTCGCGGTCGAAGTTTTAACGGGCGAATTGCCGGGGGAACCCGATGCGGACCTGATCCTGTGTGTAGTCAATGCTACCCTTCTGCGACGCAACCTGTTTTTGGTCAGCCAATTGATGGAGCTTGGCAAACCGGTGGTGATCGCGCTGAACATGATCGACGCGGCAAACTCCCGTGGGCTGAAAATCGACGCCCAGCGATTGTCAGAAAACTTGGGCGTTCCGGTGTTTGCCGTTTCGGCTTCGAAACGCCAAGGGATCGATGAATTGCGTGCGGGCGTGGTTGCGGCTCTGCACGAACCACCGCCGGTCGCCATTGGCAAACCGTTGCCAGCGAAGTTTTACGAGTTTAGCGACGATTTTTCTGGTCGTTTAGCCTCGCTGGCCGCAGCGACATCCGGTGGTGTGGCGACCAAAATGCCCAGCCGCTATGTGATCGAACGGGCGCTGTTGGATCGTGGCGGTGAAGCCCAGCGGCAAATTGATCGGCAACTGGGGGCCGATGCGGGCGAATTGCTGGAGTCGACGCGGAAGCAGATCGAAACTGAGATCGGGCCGCTGAGCGAATTGGAATGCGACGCCCGATACGCTTGGGCTAAACAAAAGACTGACGGCGTTTTGGGAACGGCCAGCGATTCTGGGCACCGCGCGACCGAGTGGCTGGATGCGATTCTGATTCATCGCGTTTGGGGGATGGCGATTTTCATCGGCTTGATGTTCCTGATTTTCCAGTTCATCTACGCCTGGAGCGGAATCCCGATGGACGCGATCACGGGGACACAGGATTATTTGACGTCGTTGGTCGAAGGGGCGATGCAGCCGGGAACACTGCGCAGCCTGGTGACCGACGGCATGATCGCCGGAGTCGGCAGCGTGCTGATTTTTTTGCCGCAAATCGCGATGCTGTTTCTGTTTTTGGCGATTCTGGAAGACTGTGGCTACATGGCTCGGGCCGCGTTTTTGGTCGACCGCATCATGAGCCTGTTTGGGCTCAGCGGCAAGTCGTTCCTGCCACTTATGAGCTCGTTTGCGTGTGCGGTACCGGGTGTGATGGCGACCCGCGTGATCGAGAACCGGCGCGATCGATTTGCCACGATTTTGGTAGCACCGTTCATGAGCTGTTCGGCGCGATTGCCGGTCTATTTGTTGTTGATCGCAGCGTTCGTCCCCAGCGTTTCGTATCTCGGCGGGTTTGTATCGCTGAGCGGCCTGGTCCTGATGGCGATGTACTTTGTGGGTGTCTTGGTGGCGATTCCGACGGCATGGTTGTTGAAGAAGACGCTGCTGCGTGGCGAAGCGGCACCCTTTGTGTTGGAGTTGCCGGAATACAAAGTGCCCGCGATCGGAATCGTGTTCTCGCGCGTTTGGGAAGCCTGCAAAGCGTTCGTGATTCGCGCCGGAACGATGATCTTCGCCGCTTCGATCGTGATTTGGGCTTCGGCCTATTGGCCCGGTGATCACACCCGCAGGCTTGAACTGCAGCGATTGATCGAATCGGAATCGGCCGAAGCATCGGAAGACCAGGTCGCGATGTGGGAAACGGAATTGCGGGCCGAAAGTGCTAAACTACTGGAATCGTCGGTGTTGGGTCGAATCGGTCACGCGATTGAACCCGCGGTTCGGCCCTTGGGGTGGGACTGGAAGATCGGTGTCGGGGCGGTAGCGAGTTTTCCGGCGCGTGAAGTGATCATCGCGACGCTCGGGACGATCTACTCGCTCGGCGGCGACGTTGATGAAGAGAGCGAAGGGTTGATGTCGGCGTTGCAGGATGCAAAGTGGCCCGATGGTCGACCGGTGTATAACCTTGCGGTAGCGCTGTCGATCATGGTTTTTTTCGCATTGTGTGCCCAGTGTGTCAGCACGCTGTTGGTAATTCGTCGCGAAACGAACAGTTGGCGATGGCCGATTTTCAGTTTCGTATACATGACCGGACTGGCCTACTTGGGTGCCCTGGTCACGTATCAGGTAACGATTCGTTTGATCAGTTAGGCGGGCGGACAGGAGCAGCTTTCATGACACAAACCACTATCGCCGTGGCGATCGTCGCCGTCGCCGCACTCTGGCTGGCTAGGCGGATTTATCTGACTTTGGCCGCTGCCGTTAGCGGCAATGTCGACAACCTTGGCAATTGTGGCAGTTGCAGCCGAAACCGCGCGAACCACCAGCCAGCGGTCGTTGAACTGGCGATCACTAAGTTGCGACCGCCCAAAAATGACTCGTTGTGAATGGTGGGTGGTTGTCTGCGGTTTACCATAGTCAGTGTTTTCACCTAACGGACTTCGCGAACCCGAGGATTTCTTGATGAGAGATGATTACGACGTCGTAGTAGTCGGTGCCGGGCCCGCTGGAGGAACCGCCGCCGCCGTAACTTCGCTGGGTGGCTATAAAACGCTGCTGATTGAGCGCGAGGCGATTCCGCGATTTCATGTCGGCGAATCGCTGATGCCAGAAGCCTATTGGCCGCTTGAGCGGATCGGTTTAAACGACCGCGTTCGCGAAGCTGGGTGGCAGATTAAGAAGAGCGTTCAGTTTGTGACCGGCAACGGCAAAGAATCGACACCGTTCTTTTTCCGTGCCCACGACGATCGTGATTGTGCCGACACGTGGCAGGTGGAACGCAGCGAGTTCGACAAAATGTTGTTCGATCGAGCGGCCGAATGTGGCGCCGATTGCTACGACCAAACCCGATTGATGGACGTCGACTTTGACGATTCGATGGCCGCTCGTGGTGTCCGTGTCCGTGATGTTGATGGCAACGAACGTTACGTTTCTTGCCGCGTCGTGATGGATGCGACGGGCCAGCATTCNNCGTGACGAAGGCGACAACGGCGGCGCGACGATCATTTTGCAAACCGAAGATAAAAACGCTTGGTTTTGGTTCATCCCTCAATCGCGGGGCATCACCAGCATCGGCTGTGTCGGCGATGTCGATTACATGCTTAAGGGCCGTGGCAAGCCGGAAGATGTCTACGCCGAGGAATTAGCGAAGTGTCCTGGACTGCGCGGCCGTCTGGAAAATGCGACCCGTGTCGGCGAGATGAACACTACCCGCGAGTTTTCGTATTGGACTCGTCAGCAGAGCGGCCAAGGCTGGGTCTTGATCGGCGATGCACTTGGATTTATCGACCCGATTTACTCGTCCGGTGTCTATTTCGCGCTCGAAATGGGTGTACGAGCAGGTGACGCGGTTGTCGACGGGTTGAAGAAAAGCGACTTGTCGGGCGAGCAACTTGGCGTTTGGGTCGAACCTTTTAAAGAGGGTGCGACTTGGGTGCGGAAGTTGGTCCATGCGTTCTACGAAAAGAATTTCAGCATGGGCGGATTCCTCAAAAACCACCCTCAACACGCCAATCACCTGACAAATGTCCTCATCGGGAGGGTTTTCGACAGCGGCGTGGGCGAAATGTTTGTAGACTTGGACAAAGCGATCGAGAAATCGCGAATGATGTCGGTTTCGGCATGAGTAGGACACTCTTGACGTATGGTTAAAGGATTTGGTGTCAGATTCGAGTCTTTGTTGAGGAATTGCTAGATGATCGGCATCCGTCGGATTTTGTTCAGCGACCTTTTGGTCGCGCTGGCAGTGGCAGCGGTGTTGTTACCTTCGGTTTCAGCGTTTGCCGACAAGCCAGACGTCGATGCCAAGCATGACGTTCAAAAGACGAAGAATGTCGAACCGTTTATCCGCATTTCCAAAACCGATGATAAAAAAGCCAAGGCGTTGGAGACTTCGGTTGTCCGTTTCGAAGGAATGCCTGGGACCGCTTACGAAGGACGCGTGGTCGATCTCTTTGGTGTCGTGCACATCGGCGAAAAGGAATATTACAAAGAAATCGATCGCTTGTTGGCAACTTACGAAGTTGTGCTTTATGAACTGGTCGCTCCGGACGGAACGCGGATTCGCCCAGAAGATTTGAAGGAGCGTCGGTCAGTGCTCGCGTCGATGCAAACGGGCATGAAGGATATGTTGAACCTGGAATACCAATTGGAACATATCAATTATCTGGCGGAAAACTTTCGGCACGCCGACATGTCGCCCGAAGAGTTCGTCGAAGACATGAAAAGTCGCGGCGACGGGCTGTGGAAAATGGCGGCGCGAATGATGGGTGCTGGATTGGCCAGCCAAGGTGCCGGCGACGGAAACGCGGGGTTGTTGCTCGCATTGATGAGCGACAATCGAGCGATGTTGCTGAAGCAGACAATGGCCAAGCAATTGGTCGATGTCGATGTGGCAATGGCCGGACTGGATGATTCCAGTGGTGAAAACACATTGATCAAGGGACGCAATCGCAAAGCCTTCGAAGTGCTGAAGCAAGAACTCGACGCCGGGAAGAAAACCGTTGCGGTCTTCTATGGTGCCGGCCACCTGGACGACATGGCCGAGCGATTGGAAACCGATTTCCAGATGAAGCCAAAATCGACCAAGTGGTT
>DIUH01000416.1:12731-13217 GCA_002428205.1 Planctomycetaceae bacterium UBA6163 | reverse complement strand
GGCAACCTTCCACGGCGAATAACCAGCGGTATCGATCGCACCGATTTCGCCCATCTGGGCCAAGTGCAAATCGACAGCCGCATTGAACTTTTCCGGGTCCTTGTCGTTGTAGGCGCTGATCATATCGCCAAACGTATCTATCCCCGGTCGCGTCTTGGGATCTTCGGAAACGCTTTGCAACGCCATGTTGAAAAACGCCGGAGCAAACGCCGACCACTTCGGTGGCTCGACCGCTGATTCGAGTTCAGAGACCGGTGGCGGGATCAAGCCCGGCGATGTCATCCGTTCAACCGCTTGCATCCGATTCTGCAAATCACGCACTGCGGCGATGCGACGATCCTGCTCGCTGGTTCCTGGCGGGAAGAAGCTTGCCGGAATCTCCATCGGAACCGGCAATCGGAACGCGACTGCGGTCATCGTGAAGGCGCGGATTCGGCGATCGAGTTCCAGTAACTTCTTTTCCTTGAAGGATTGATCACGCGGTTC
>DIUH01000416.1:3663-12626 GCA_002428205.1 Planctomycetaceae bacterium UBA6163 | reverse complement strand
GCACGGTCGCGAATCGCCCCCGGGGCATCCTCCAAACTGATCGATGACTTGTTGCTGATCGCCTTGACCATCTGTTCTGCGTAAGCAGCCAATGGCATCACGCGACCGCCGAACTGGACCGGAATCTTCCCAGCGGCATGCATGTCAAACTTTTGGTCGCGGTTCTGCGGTCGCATCGTATTCATGACGGCGTTCCACGGAACGAGCGCCAAGAACGCAAACATCCCCACAGCAGCAACCGTCGTATAAACCGGCCACGCCGATGGTTTCGACATCCCATCCGCTTCGCTATTGAAGGCCCGCGCCTTCTTGTCTTCCAACGCCAAGCGGCGTTCTTGACTGCGACGTCGAACGAATCGTCGCAGCGTACCGCCAAAGTGAACGCACATTCCTAGTGCCGTAATGCTGCAGGCCACATAAGGAATCAGCCAACCGCTGTTTTGAACCACTTGCAAACTGGTCACTTCAACGCCGCTGGGCAAGCGATCATAGCTCGACTGGTAATAAGTCTCGCCGCGATAACGCAGCGGGTTATTCATCCAAATTTGCTCACGACGGTCTTCGCCCGTTTCGGGATCGATGATGCGGACAAACGATCGGTAATCGCGTGGAGTGCTGGTGCCGCTGTAATCGACCCGCCGCACATCGCTTAAATGAACCCAAAACGGNNCGTCGTGTCGAACTCATCTTGATTCGTGCCGCTGGCGGTCAACATCGCACGATCGGAGAAGAATTGCGAGATCAAGTGCGTGCCGAGCGATTTGCCGGTTTCCTTCTCCAGCAATTCGACATAAGCCGAAGCGGAATTGATGCCGCCCGAGGTGCCACCAACCCCGACAACGCCAACAGCGCCGACCTTCGTCCCTAAACCACGATCGGCCTTCACCTCCGCTTCGTCAGGAACCTTTAAGGTCGAGTTCACATAATAGGCGATCACTTTCACATCAACCGGCAGCGACGGGTCGGTGATCGTTTCTTGGTTGGCCGCTGCCGCTTGAAGCCGTTTATCAGGAATCGCGATGAATTGATCTTCATCCTCGGTCGATCGGATGAAGGTCATTTCGACCTTATCGAGATTGACGAAACTGTTCGCGGTTTGCCCTTCAATCAACGTCAATCTTTGCTCGGTCTGACGATCGCCGAACATGAATTGGCCAAACATCAACAGGCCGACGCCGAAGTGCAACAAGACGTTGCCGCCTTGCTTTTTAAAGATCATCAAACACCCGACCAACAGCACTAGGCCCGCGCCAAGCCCCTTGGCCAATTGCCAAACGATCCTTAAGCCCGGATCGCCGATGCGATGTCCGGTGGTCAAGCTGTATATCAAATACGAAGCGATCCCCAGTGCAACCAAGCCCCAGGAGATCTTCATCCAGCGTGGCTGGGACGTGATCGCTAGCGATACGATCCCGACCCATCCGGCCGCGAGCGTCCCCAAACAGATCGCCCACAACCGTTCGTAGCTCATCGGCGGTTCGCCTTGCAGCCCTTCGCTGCTTTGGCCTGCGCTGACGATCCCGGCGGTGACCAACAAACCGGCGATAATAACGCCGATGCCACCTGCCAAGCGAGCACCGCTGGCATGGATCTTGAAACGTGTCACCTTGGCAGCGACTAAGTTCAGCATCAGCAACAAGCCGACCAGCGCACCGCCAGGCAACGGAATCCAACCGCGAACCGGCCCGCTGTACGACAACGCTTCGACGATCCGATCACGCGCCCCCTGCGAAACTGGCAAGAACTTGGGGATCAAGTCTTTTTGGGGATAAAACGCCGGCGGCAGGATATCTTCCAAATGCAACGTCGCGATCCAACAAGTGAAGTAACGTTCCTTTACTTCCAACATGTTCAAATGGTGTTGGGCGAGCGTTCCGGCGAAAACCAGAACTAGCGAAAACGCGAACAACGCGACGGTCAATCGAAGCGACCCGAGCGCACAAAACGCCTGCCATGCGAGGCTGCGTGCGTCGAAAGCCGTTTTTTCGTTTGCCGAAGCGAGTGTGATCTTGGACGGTGAAGTTGCCGTAGCCATGTATGTGAACCGGGCGTGAGGTGGGAGCGTCGTGGACGCCAAAAACTCGGTTAAGGACAATCCGCGGGCGAAACGTTTAAATCGTTTCGCGGTGCGGTTTCAATCGTATTCATTGACTGTCTATTCTACTGTTTCATCATCCAGCCAGGCGATTTCGGCTGGACGTTATTCCGGAATCTGCAGCGATTGCAGGAAACTCGCAATCGCCTCGCGCTGTTCCAAAAGCGTTTTTGCCGGACCTGTCGCCTTGATGAACATGCTGACTTCATTACTCATCGGAATGATCGTCGCATCGATCATCTGTCCGGCCGACTCGTCGCCTTTGCCGTCGCTGAGGTAATACCGCCGAGCGTCTCGGCCACTAACCGTCAATTGCTCGGCCGCTTCCATCGCCGCGTCGACCACTTCGGCGGGCGGAGTGTCGCCTCGGACTTGGCCCAGCCAGCGATCGACGTTACCCCGCAGGTCACCACCGGCTTGAATAATCGTCAACTCGGCCGCTTGATCTTCGGGACCGATATTGAACGCCGCCAATCGCATCATACTCATCTTACCCGCACGCCAGCCGTCGGGGACATCGTATTTCAAGCCGCCCTCCGGTTTCTGGGCACTTGCCGCTCCGGTCGCTCCCGCCGCAGCGGTTGAACCGACCGGGGGGGCAGCGGCTGGCATGTTGCCACCGGCGAACGGCGACATGGTTGGCCCCGCGCTCATTTCCCCTTCCAAATCGACCCAGACCGAAGGCGGGTCGGTCGGTTGATCGAGTTGCAGTTCGGTCGCCCCGGCCCATCGATCGGGCGAATCGGCCAATTTCATCTGCCCTCGCCATCGATTGACATTCAACGCGACCTGTTCGTCCCAATCGCCCGACTTTGGCAGGCTGCTGATCGCCAATTCCAGTTGTTTGCTTGGCGTATTGATCAACAGCGTAGCGAATCGCATCGGTCGCTTTTCAGTTTCCTGGACCCAGTCGTTGGGCAATTCGCCGAACTGTGGCTGGCCATCGGCGAATTTCGCAGCCGCAATAAACTTACGAATATCACCCTCGGCGAACTCGATCGCGTCCTTGGGGCCGGTCAATTTGTAAAACCAAACCTGATCACCCTCGGGAATGATCGCCGCCAACATCCGGTCGCTTGCCTTCAACGCCGTCGGCAAAGCCTTGCTGATGCTGTATTCGCGGATCGGTTCTGGTTTCTCACAACCGAGGGAAAAAACGATGAACCACAACGCGCCAGCGACCATGACAATGCACTTGCAACGGCTCCAAGCCGANNGGCGTGCAATGGGGGGTGTTTTTGTAGGTCAATTCAATCCGCTCGGTCTGCAATTCCATTCGACTGATCAAAACGCTTCGCGCGTGATCGGGGAAACCTGGCCGCTAGCTCAATCGGCGGCCTGTTCAACTTTAGCCGTTACTACTGTAGACGATAGCGTCTGGTTCGTCGTACCCACATCCTCTGCGGCCTGCGTCGAATCGTCACCCTCACTTCACCCCACGACTGGCCGGCCGCCCCTGCTCGCAAACTGGCCCAAACCACCGTTACGTAAGATTGTAGTAGGTGGAAGTCGCCAATGAGATCTTGCTAATGTTAAATTAATTCACGCTAAGAACTTCCGGTATCCTGCTGTTAAGGGGCAATCCACAGTGGGCAATCTCCGTTAATTTTTGAAAAAATGCTTTCCTTAGCGAGGCTTTTGCTCTAAGTTGGCATTTAAGTATAATTAGCACGAAAGCTCGTGATGTGAAAAAACGCTCCGTTGCCTTTTTCCAGACCGAGTGCCAGATTGGGCCACATCGTTCCCGTGTTGCCTGTGGATTAATTAGCGTCAAAGAAGCAGTAAAGAGATGAGATACGCCTTTAGGTTGGCCGAAATCCTCGGGCACACGCCCGATCGTCGAAAACGTCCTGGAACGATCAAATCGATCGTCGAGCATACCGGGTTGGACCGACACCAAGTCGCTTCGTTGTTGAAAAACGAAGCGAAATACATTCCGATCGAAGCCCTATCGCGGTTGTGCGATTACCTGATTGACCAGGGATATGCCACGGCCGATCAATTGCCCGGGGCACTGTTTTCGGTCCAGGCAGAAAACTTTTGGGAATTGCTCGCTCGCCGCGGCGATGTTGAGATTTGTGTCGGCGTGCGACAAGGCGAAGGCGAAAACTCGCCCGAAAATGCCTGGATCGTGGCATCGGACTCCGTTTTGATCGGCGAATTGCTCAATGGCGTCTCAACGCTCGGCGGTGCGGCCAAACACGCGAAAACGAACGTTTCGCTGGCCGGCGGCGGCGAGCAGATCGCTCGTGATATTCCCGCACCCGATCGCTTGCAACAAACGCTGGTCTGGAGTCCCGGGCAGGTCAATTTGGCCGAAGCCAGAACCCGCGCCGAAGAAGTTTTCAGTGGATTTTCCGAAGCTCAAGGCGATCGCGCGCTTGTCTGTATCGGCAGCGTGAAAAGCAATCCGGTTGTCGAATTGGTCTTCGCCGACGCGTTCGGGTGTTCACCATTCGTGACCGAAGATGACGTCGACGATACTTCCGCACGCGCTTGTCCGTTCTTCTTGCGCTATCGCGACCACGATCCGAAACCCGATGCCGCATCGGCTGGGACGCGGCTGAGCAAAAACGAAGACGCCCCGTATCCCGGTTTTTATTACGAAAAAGACGATGGTACCTGGTGCTGGGCCGGCGGCAACGGCAAAGACACGGCGCTGGTGTTTTACCTCTTCCGCGAACCGCTGGGGCGACTCGATATGGTGCTGAGCGGGTTCTCGGGCCGAGCGACACGGTTGTTGGCGAAAACGCTGGCCAATCGCGGCGACGAGTTCTGGCCGCCGGTGTTTGAGTCCGACGGCATGAAAATCGGTGCTTACATCGTTCAATACGAAGACGATGCGACCGAGAAGCATCGCGACGCGCTGCTTCACACGCACGAAGCCGCCGCCGCCAAAATCATGCCACTGCCCGCTCAAGCGATCGCTCGCCGCATGGCAAGGCTGTAACGGCTGGTCGCGCGCCACGCGGAGTAACCGCTGAAGTTGTCAAACCTCCGCAGGCAAGGCCGCCTGCGGACTTGACCGAGGGTACAATGTACTGAAGTCAGATAGAACTTTTCTTTCGCATTGCCGTTTACTTATCGAGTCGTTCAGATGCCGTTCATTGAATTAACTGGCAAAACCCTGTTGGATGTCGTTAACGAAGGCGAGGTCGATTTGGGAGAACTCCACCGCGCCGGAGTCGTCGGCGACTCGATCTTAAGGATCAACGAACATGGTGAAATCGAACTACGCGCCCGAACTGAATGGAAACTCGTCGGCGGCTTGATCGGCAATTTCGAACATCGTCTACGAGACATGACCAAACTCGATTGGGCTTAAACTCGTAAACCGAGCTTTGCGATTTTTTGCTGTAGGCTTTGGCGGTGAATCCCCAGCTTTCGCGCCGCGGCACTTACGTTTCTATCTGTATCACGCAGCGCTCGCTCGATCGCCAGCTTTTCAAAGTCCTCGACCAAACGATCGCGGGCTTCGGTCAACGGCAATTCGAAATAGCGATCAAAATCGCTCGGACACTCGCTGCCACCCGCAGCCACCAACCCCAAGTCGGCTGCCGTCACCACGTCGGTGTCACACATCGCCGCCGCAGACTCGACACGCTGCTTCAACTCTCGCACATTACCCGGCCACGCGTGATCGACCATCGCCGCAATCGCCCCACGGTCAAACCGACATCGCTCGCCAAGGAACGTCTGCGCAAGCAGCAAAATATCTTCTTGACGCTGTCGCAACGGCGGTATCACCAACTCGATCCCTCGCAAACGATAATACAAATCCTGCCGAAACAACTTTTCTTCGATCGCCGCTTCTAAGTCCTGATGCGTCGCACTCAATACTCGTACATCGACCTTCACCAATTCCTCTGAACCGACCGGCTGCACAACGCTCTCTTGCAGCACGCGCAACAACCGCGTTTGCACAGCTGCGGGCATGTCCCCGATCTCATCCAAAAACAACGTGCCGCCATCCGCTTGGCGAAAAACACCTTCGCGCGGACGATCGGCACCGGTGAACGCACCTTTCACATGCCCAAACAATTCGCTTTCGATCAATGACGCCGAAATCGCAGCCGTATTGACCGCCACGAACGGCCCGCGTTTGCGGTCGCTGCGGGAGTGAAGTTCGCGCGCCACCAGTTCCTTGCCCGTGCCGCTTTCGCCCCGAATCAACACCGGCAGCATCGCCTTTGCCGCTCGCGCGATCTGTTCATTCAATTTCTTCATCACACGACTGCCGCCGATCAGCGAGCTTCGCGCACCGCTAGCTTCCATCTCGTCTTGCAACGCACTGACTTGATGTTGCAGACGAACCCGCTTCTCCGACCGATTGGCGATCGAACGGATATGATCGACGTCATAAGGTTTTGCTAAGAAATCAGTCGCGCCCAATCGTACACATTCAACGGCGTTTTTCAGCGTATCATTCGCACTGACCACAATGATTTCCGGCATGATAAAACCCTGGCGTTGGGCAAGTTCGCCTAAGACTGCCAACCCGTCTTTCTTGGGCATTGTAAGATCAAGAAAGACCAAATCAGGCGAATGTTCGTCGATCGCAACGATCGCCGCCTCGCCGTCGGGCGCCTCGAATAGAGTCCGGCCGTCACCGCGCAACATCTTTGCCATCGCATATCGCGCCGGTGCTTCGTCATCAACAACCAGAATGATCATCTTTACTCGCCATCGGTAACCTTACCTCAAACACCGTCCCACACGGTTCACACCGACGAAAGCTGACGCTGCCACCGAGTTCCCGCACTCGTTCATTCACCGCGTACAACCCCAGCCCGTTTCCATCAACCTTATAAGTCGCGAACGGCTGGAAAAGATTCGCCTCACGTTCGCTGGTGATTCCACAACCGTTATCGCGAACCGAGAATACAAATGCCTCGTCATCGCAACTGGTAAGAATCTCTACAAACCCAGCTTCAGCTTCGCTAGCCGCTTCGATCGCATTCTTAACGAGATTAAAAACAATCTCGCTCAGCGCCGCATCGTTCGATTCCAGTTGAATGTCGCACTGCGCCAACCGCAGCTTCGTTTCAACCCGGTATTGTTTGGCAAGATAATCGAGCACACAGACGATCCGGCTGATCACCCGNNCGATCGATTTCGTCAACCACCATCTGCAGTTCCCGCTTCGATTCGTGCGACTCGCCCAGGTCTTCCATCACCAGTGTGGTGATCGTGCGGATCGACGACAACGGATTGCGCAGTTCGTGCGCCAACGAACCGGACAGCAGCCCCAGCACAGACAGTTTTTCCTGTTGCAGGGTCTTTCGTTCCGCTTGCTGGCGCAACAATTCCTCACGCCGGTTGTGCATCGTCGCGGCAAACTGATCAACGACAATGGATAACACATAAACCTGCTCACGCGCCAGGCGATCGTTGCGAATCCGATTCCCCAGCACAATCGTTCCCGTCACATTGCGATAGGAGATCCGATAGGCCAACAATGCTTTCTCCTTCACAAAGGATTGCTCAACCGCATTGTCGGCGATCGCGCCAAGTTCTAGCACTCGCTGTTGATCGTCTAAAGCCTGATGAATGATGCACAAATCTTCGGATGCATCGCACGTTGTCGCTTCTGTGGCGGAGTCATCCGAGCGGATTACGGTCCATTTGCCTGTCTTGGCGTCGTCATCAAGGATGATTGTTACATAATCCAGCTCGATCGAACGGCGAATCTCATCGGCAAACCATCGCACCAAATCGGTGGTATCACGACTGGCGTTCTGGGATAGCTTTAAAGAAACCTGTCGAATCGCATTCCGCACTTGCACAACATTGGTGCTGAACAATTGCCGCAACGATTCGGCAACGCGACTTCGAAGTGACGGAACCGCGAAGATCACTGCTGCGATTAATATTCCTTCGATCAAGAAAAAATCGATTGTCGTCTTCGCTCTCAGCGATGCAATGATCGGCGTCAGTAACAACCGATGAACCAGCAACAACGAAATCAACCCGACCGCATACAGAAATGTTCGTTCCATCACCACGGGCAACAGTCGCCCACGCATCGAATGCCATACGAACAGCATCGCCGCGGCCAGCGGTGACATGACCGCCAGCAAACGCAGCGGCGCCTCTAAATCCGTTCCGATCGCAATGGTCCCATAAACCACCGCCAAAAATGTCATCGCGATCACAACGAATGCCAGGTGCAACAGAAATATTTCGCTTTGCGGCGTCAGCTTCTGTTTTCGAAATCGCAAAAACAAATAAGATGAAACCGTGTTTAATACTACCAACCAAATCAAATAAGCTATTCGCCAGGGAGCGACATGCGTCATAAAGTCGATCGCCGGCGAATTCCAAATCCTGTATCCGATCCAGGGAAACAACAATAAAGGAATGTAGAGCCAGCGATAGCGTTGGTCCGCCGGTGGATAGGCATCGATCCCGGTATGGTTTAATCGAATCGCCGCGTGCAACATCGCCGAAGGCAACATCAATAGACCAACGCAAATGGCGGCAACCAGTGCCCGATCGAGTGCGACAAACGGTTCGCCGGACGCATCACCGATCATCAGCCGCGCGAAAATTGCCACATGAATCAAGGCCGTACTGGCGACCAAAATGGTCAACCAGATCGCGACACGCCCACGATTGACCCGCTCCCACAGCGCCAGCAAAAGCGCCAGATCGACGACGGCTGCGAAGCCGAACAGGAACAACTCAATCGTTTTCACAAATAACAATCCATCCAAACGGAATTATCATCACCCGCACCCGCCACCCAATCGGCGTCATCACCCAGAAACGGTGGCTCTGCCGATGGCCTGGGGTGTTTTCCAGTCCCGTGCCGAACAAGATGATAACTGACGCCGGTCGTTTGGTCGCCGGTCGTTTCAGTTCCACA
>DIUH01000416.1:2883-3603 GCA_002428205.1 Planctomycetaceae bacterium UBA6163 | reverse complement strand
CCGGAAATCTTAGCTTTCAGCGCCGCAAACTCCGCGGCCAATTGCTCTTCGCGTTCCTCGACTTCAAACTGACGTCGCAAATCGTCCGATTCGGCTGACTCGCCATCCAAACGTTCCCAAGCTTCCGTTACCGCCTCCTCACGCTCCACCCGCTTTTCCAAACGACTGAACTGCGAGAATGCCGATTGGCTGTCGACACGATCGATCACAGCGTTGATCTTGTTCGTCGACGAGGCACGTGCCAACCGTGCGGTCAGCAACGTCTTCTTCTGCTTCGCTTGGCGAATCTTATCCTGCAACATGCGGATCGAGTCTTGCAACTTCAGCACTTCGCCAGCCTGAATCGCATGCTCTTTCGTGTACTGGTCGACACGCTTGCTGGACGACAATCGCTGCTGCAGCGCTGATCGCGCCGAAGCTTCATCGCCTCGTTTCAACGCCGCCTCAGCACGCTGGCCCCACAAGGCGACGTCGGCCGTTTCACGCTCGACCGTCTTTCGCATCATGATCTCATCCGCGATCGCTTCGGCCACCGAACGCTTCGCCGTTCCAAGCTCTTCCTCCATGTCGATGATCAACTGATGCAACATACGCTCCGGATTCTCGACCTGCTCACACAGCGAGGTGATATTCGATCGCATAACCAAACTGAACTGAGATAACCATTTCATGACAAACACTTTCTTAAAGGAGACACGCGGACAAAAAGGAGATTTTTTT
>DIUH01000416.1:0-2840 GCA_002428205.1 Planctomycetaceae bacterium UBA6163 | reverse complement strand
TTGTCGATCGAAGACCGAATGACCATGGCGACAAGATCGATCAACAGGAACGCGGTGCCGGTATGAATCAGGGCTCGCAACCGCAATCCGATCGCCAGCAGGATGACGATGACCGACAGAATCATCAGCGACATCATGTGCAACCAACTGCCACCCAGGATGGCAAAGCACGGTGATACAAGGATCGCTAGGGCACCGATATAACGAAGCGGATCATGTGCCTTGGCAGGAATGTCGCGGCGAAGCAACTCGACCAATCCGATCACCGTCAAGCCGACGGGAACCAGATAGAACTGAACGTCGCTGATCGAGACCGAGTTCCACAGGGCGAACATGCCAAGGTTCACGATCGCGGCCGCGACAACCACATAACGTCGCATCTGGTTTTTCAGGCCGTAGACGAACAAGATCATCGCCGAACCGAATACAGCAAGTGTTTCGAAAGCACCGTGGTCCGAGAACAACAGACTTGACGCGGCGACAACCATCGGCACGCCTAAGCCATAAAGGCTAAGACTGCGAACCATGATCGCCAGCTTTGCATGTTCGCTCCAAAGCTTTGCAAGCGACAAGGCGGTCGCGGCGCTGATCACCAGTGCCACACGCAACATCGTTGGCGAAATCGGCAGATTGTGGTGGAGTTGAATCCAAAGCGCTACCGAGCCGATCAAGGCAAAGCCGCTGAGCACATGCGCTTCGGTCTGAGTGCGAATCGCCGCACGAAACTCATTAATCGCAGCGATGACTAAGGATACAACCACCGCGGTTTCAAGCCACGACGGTAAATCATTGGCAAAGAAGCAAACGGTGAACCCGGCGACACCGATCAATCGCAACGCAAAACTCCACTGACGCGTAACCGATCGGTCCAGCCCCGGCCACTGATGGTCGAAGAACACAACCGCCGCGACCACGCCAAGCGTCATCCATGCGACCGAAGCGGCTCCGAGAGGCGAGACGACCAACAAGAACGGAAAGCCTTGGAATCCTGACAGCATCGCCAGCGAGACGATCGCTAACAAGCTGGCAATCGCGACAAGTATGGCGTTTTCTCGGGGTGTGAAATTGGCCCGGCCCAACCAGCAGATCGTCGCCAGCGCGATCAACGAACCGGCCATCGTTAACGGTGCAAGGTTAATAAAACCTAACATCAACAATCCATATAACCACAGCGAACAGGCACTGATCAAGTTGCGATCACTCGAATTGACCCGTCGAAACAAGACCACGACGATCGCTGACGAAGTGATCGCATAGACCAGCGGCAAGTTTTCATAAGTGAAGAACGCTGGAAAGAACTGGCCAATCGCAACCCCTGCGGCGACCGGTGCGATCAGCGCATTTCCGATCGTCACAACCGGCCCGCGGAAAACAACTGCCGATGCTGCCGTCAATCCCAACATCAACCACCATGCACTCGGGACAATCGCAATGTTCAATGTTGCCGTTGCCCATAACAGAAGTGGCAAGTAGTAGACGCAAACCAGAAACGCAAACTGGATGATCGCGACGTCGGCAAGCGGCAGGCCGATTGCCGAAAAACGATTCGATTGAAGAAAGCTGCTAGCGGAATCGAGTCGCAAGAATCGTCCGATCGAGATGTCAACTTGGCGATACTGCAGAATCGCATAGGTTGCGATTCCGATAACCCCAGTGACAAATCCGACATAGGCAAAGACATTTGTGAAGGCCAAGTCGGTGGAAAACAGCCACATCCATCCACCAGCGGCAACAACACACCATGTCCAGAAACCGCAAGCGTAGTGCTTGGATTGAGCGGTCCAGACGACTAACGATGCGGCGATAATCGCCAATCCAGTCCACTGGGCCAGTGCGGCCGGTTGGGATTCGTTGACGAAGGTCGTGGTGAAGTGAACCACCAGCCACGCAACGCTGATCACCGCTGTCACCGCACGACCCATATCGCGGATCCAAAAACGTTGTTTGCCAGCACTGGCATCCAGACCCAGCGATTGATCGAAGTTCGAAGGGAGTTTCGTGGCGATGCGATCAAACACTCGTGACGCAGACAGGACGAGCCCCAAGAGGGCAATCGGCACGAGCGTCCAGCGGACATCACAATCGGCCCACTGCATCGCATTGACGAATGGAACCAACGCGGCCGCAGCGAGAACCAAGGAAGTAACGGTCGCAGCAAGGTAGGCCCGTTCTCGAAACAGAATCGCATAAAATGTAAACGCAACCACACTGATCGCTGTGACGATGAAGGCGGCTTTAATGTTGGTCAGCGCGATCGCAACCAACAACAGGCTTAAGATAGTCGTGTATCGCTTTAGGGGAAAACTGAATTCATGAAAGTTTCGACTGCTGAGTATGCGGCTCACGACGGCGAAGGCCAACAACAGTGGCATGTATGTCAAACCATAAAATGCAACCGGCAATCGTTCTTCATTGATCGACGCAGCAGCGGTCGATTTCAGCGTCTGGACGAGGTCCGCAAACAAGATCGGTGACGACTGATAGCCGACGGTGATCAGAATCAATCCGGCCCACACAAAACTTTGGTGACGAGTGTCTTTGGCAATCAGTAACAACAAACCTGCGGCGACAAACGCGGTAGGCACGATCGCTACGGTCGAGGTTCCGATGAAGTGGAATCCCTGAAATGACAGCAGCACTCCGGCGGCGATCAGCAACAAGCCGGCAAACAGCGGTGCGATCAAGGCCATCGGCAATGGGCGGACCAGGTCGCCGGTGCGTTGACGAAAGACACTTGCGATCGTGCGAGTGGTCATCAGGATCGTGGCGGCCAACATGACCAGGCCGAGGCCGAGCCAATGCATCGGCACGGCACCGATCGTCTTGGTTACATACAGGGC
>DIUH01000129.1:1203-2857 GCA_002428205.1 Planctomycetaceae bacterium UBA6163 | reverse complement strand
GTTCGCGGGTGGCGCGATTAGCCGCCTCCCGACCGGCGGGCGTCAAGCAAACTGTTTCCTGTTGCAGCTTGATTAATCCATCCGCCTGGCAACGTCGCAGTTCACGTTTAAGCCGCGATTTCGACCACGTCCGCATCGAAAAAAGATCAGCAACAGGAACAAAGACTTCGTCATTCACGTTAATAACCGCTGCGCGATCTATCCCGCCCTGGGCGGGTTGATCGGTTGGATTAATTCGACGTGACGAATCAGCCGTATAATTTCCAGTTCGATAAGATTCGACAATCTCATACAATCCGCGCAGCACGTGTTGGCGGTCGGTTTTCAGCCGCATCGAACGACGGTGTAGCCAGCGGACAACGATCCCACGTTCGGTACCAAACAGCAGACTGAGGAAGAACAAGGCGGCTGCCGTCAAAACAATCGTCGCCCCCGATGGCAGTTCCGCCACTGCGGCGCTTAACAGCGAACCACCGAGACAACTGGCGGCACCAATAAACGACGACAACCACAACATCGGAATGATTCGATTCACCCAGAAACGGGCTGCGGCCGCGGGCGTTACGAGCAACGCGATCATAAGAATCAACCCGACGGCTTGCAGGCCGACGACCGTTACCATCACAACGGACGACATCAACAAGACGTCCAACAAAACAACGGAAAAGCCTCGCGCCGCGGCGAAACCGTCATCGAAACAAAGCAGCGTCAATTCTTTAGCGAACAACAAAATGACTAGGATCGTCACGGCCGCGACCCCGGCAATCCACATCGCGTCATGCGTTGTTACCGACGCGGTCTTACCATAGATGAATGTTTCCAAGCCCGCGGCGTGACCGCCGGGCGATTGCTGGACGAGGCCTAAGATTGCCAGGCCGGCACCGAAAAAAACGCTCAGCACGATCCCCAGCGCCGCGTCTTCTTTCAATCGGGTTTGGTGGCGAATCAGCAGAATCGCAAATGTACCGATCAATCCGCTGATGACCGCTCCGCCGAGCAAAACCGGCAACGACTTGGCCTGCATCCCGAGAGCTGGTGCGATCAAAAACGCAATGCCAATGCCTGGCAACATCGCGTGGCTGAGCGCATCGCCCATCAGGGCCCTTCGTCTCAGCAGGGTGAACGAGCCGATCGCGCCGGCGGCAAAACCTAATAATGTCGTCGCGATCACAACAACACGCGTGTTGTGATCCTGCAACGTTAACGTTCGAAACCAGGCGTCAAGCAAGGCCGCTGCGATCACGTTTTGATCTCCCTGCGTCTCATCGCTTCGGTCGCTTGATCAAGCAGCGTCAGGCGACCACCGTAGGTCTTCTGTAAGTTTTCATGGGTGAAGACTTCATCAACCGCGCCCGCGGCAACGACTCGCATATTCAGCAAAACCACATAGTCGAAATAATCTCGTACGGTTTGCAAATCATGATGAATGACAACAGCGGTTTTACCGTCCGCCTTCATTTGTTTTAGAATTTCCACGATCGCCGTTTCGGTTGCCGCGTCGACCGCCGCGAACGGTTCGTCCATCAAATAAAGATCGGCTTGCTGGACCAAGGCACGTGCCAGAAAAACACGTTGTTGTTGGCCGCCAGACAACTGGCTGATTTGCCGAGTTGCCAGATCGCCGATGCCAACGCGATCGAGTGCCGCTTGGGCG
>DIUH01000129.1:0-1061 GCA_002428205.1 Planctomycetaceae bacterium UBA6163 | reverse complement strand
CGTACTTTTCCCTGCGCCATTGGGACCAACAACGCCAACCAATGTGCCTGGTGGAACATCAACCGCGATGTCCCAAATGACCGGCTTACGATGATACGCGACGGTTAGATCCGAGATCGAAAGTGGGATTTCCTTCATTTCGTCGACTCCATCATCGGCGTCGAACTTTGTGGCGATGGCGTTATCATTTCAAGTTTTCCGTGTAGGCCACGTGGCGGTGCGGTTCCGCCGAGCGCCCTGGTGATCGATGTCAAGTTATGGTCCATCATGCCCAGATAAGTGCCCTCATAAGAACCGGTTGGCCCAGCCGAGTCGGAAAAAAGCTCGCCGCCGATGACGACTTCCCGGCCACGTGACTGCACCCCTTCGATCACGGCCTCTAAGCTTTTGCGGGGGACGCTGTTTTCCACAAACACGGCGACAATCGCTTCTTCGACAATCATGTCTACTAATTGATTGATCCATAACAAACCGGCTTCTGAGTCGGTTGAGATGCCTTGCACGCCGGTTACTTGCAATCCATAAGCTTGGCCGAAGTATCCGAAGGCATCATGAGAAGTGATCAAGTGGCGACTCGATTGAGGGATCGTCGCGATCGAGGCGATACCGTACTGGTGCAAGGCCAGCATTTGGGCATCTAAGTCCTTGGCCCGCTCGTGAAACTCGGCCGACGCCGATGGCTTCAGTTTCGACAAGGCATCGGTGATGAAGGGCAAGACCTTTGACCAAGTCTTGATGTCCATCCAGACATGAGGATCGACATCGCCATAGTGCGACGACGCATCGGCTTCGTCGGTCGTGGGCAACGTTGGCAAGAGGTCGTTTTCGGCCAAGCGATCGGCAACCGCGATCACGGGACGTCGACGGGACATTTGTTGCAGCGTGTGAGCCATTTTGCCTTCGAGCATTAGGCCAGATGCGAAGATTACGTCTGCGGCAAAAATGGCACGAACGTCATCGCGTGTGATTTTGTAAAGGTGAGGATCAACACCCGGCCCCATCAACTGCCTGACGCGGACGTGTGGACCGCCAATCTGTTGAATCAAATCGCCAACCATGCC
>DIUH01000134.1:41151-43625 GCA_002428205.1 Planctomycetaceae bacterium UBA6163 | reverse complement strand
CGGATCAAGCGGCGCGATTGGCCGATCAGCGCCAGTCGTTGAAGCGTCTTCAGGAAACGGCCTTGCCGATGTATCCGATCGCTCATGTTATCACCGAAGCCAAACCCGCAGATATGAAGGTTTTCATTCGAGGCAACCCTGCCAATCAAGGCGACGTCGCGCCGCGTCGTTTTTTGCGAATCCTTTCGGATGACGAACCGCAAGTGTTTGCAAGTGGCAGTGGTCGACTCGAACTGGCCGAAGCGATTGCGTCGAGCGACAACCCGCTGACGGCACGCGTGATGGTCAATCGAGTTTGGCAGCACCATTTCGGACGCGGCATTGTCGGCACGCCTGATAACTTCGGTTCACTGGGCGATAAACCAACACACCCCGAATTACTCGATTACCTGACAGAACGCTTCCTGGAAAACGGTTGGTCAATCAAGTCGCTGCACCGCGAGATCATGCTTTCGTCGACTTATCAGTTAAGCAGCCAGCAGGACGAAGCGAACATGAGCATCGATGGCGACAATCAATACCTGTGGCGAATGAATCGGCGGCGTTTGGAGGTTGAGGCCTGGCGCGATGCCCTGTTGTCAGTTTCGGGAAAGCTCGATCCGCAAATGGAAGGGCCGTCGACAAACCTCGCTGACCAGAACAATTCGCGGCGAACCGTTTATGCCTTCATCAGCCGTCATGAATTGAACAACATGCTTCGCCTGTTTGATTTTCCTGACGCTAATATCACCGCGTCGACACGATCCGAGACGACGGTTCCGCAGCAACAACTATTCGTTTTGAACAGTCCATTTATGATCGAACAGGCGAAAGCGTTTGCCAGTCGGTTGGAGAAGGAAGCTGGGTCGGATATCGAATCGAAGGTCCGGCATGCGTTCTTGCTCGCCTACGGCCGCTCGGTCACGGATGCCGAGCTGGCGATGGCCAAGCGATACCTTTCAGTTGTCGATGACGGTACCGAAACAGATAACAGCGCTCTGAATCGTTGGGAACGTTATGCCCAGGTTCTGCTGGGCAGCAATGAGTTTATGTATCTTGACTAGCCGAAGTGTCCGGTACCTTTTTTCCGCGTAGCGGCCCAAAGGTTGCTTCGCAGAAAAGGTACCGGACACTTATTTCCCGCTCAATGCATTATCAATAAGTAAAAAAGGTCGGGCTATGATTGGTCTTTCACGTCGCGAAATGTTGCATCGATTCGGCACCGGAATGGGGGCGCTGGGCTTGGCCAGTACGCTCGCTGGTGATTCGTCGTTCGCGAGCCCTGGCAATGTTGCGACAGCATCCAATCCGCTTGCGGCCAAGCCACCGATGTTCGCGCCGCGAGCCAAGCGGATCATTCATTTGTTCATGAATGGCGGGCCGAGCCAAGTCGATACGTTTGATCCCAAGCCGCAGTTGACGAAGTACGATGGGCAACGGCCGCCCGGAGCGGAAAAAAAGACGGAGCGAAAAACGGGCGGATTGATGAAATCGCCGTTTCGTTTTGACAAACATGGTGAGTCGGGGCTTGAAATCAGCGAACTGTTTCCACACCTTAGCCGCCGCGCGGATGACCTTTGTGTGATCCGTTCGATGCATACCAATATTCCGAATCATGAACCGTCGTTGTTGATGATGACCAGCGGCGAGACCCAGCCGACTCGTCCATCGATGGGCTCGTGGTTGCTCTACGGACTCGGAACCGAAAACGAAAACCTGCCAGGCTTTGTCGTGTTGTGTCCCGGAAAACCGGTCGTTGGCCCCGCGCTGTGGGGGAATCGATTTCTGCCGGGAATCTATCAGGGAGCGCAAATCAATAATTCGAAGATGGATCCGCGAACGGTCATTCGAGACATCAACAACTCGGCACTGACACTCGAAGCGCAGCGCGAACAACTCGACCTGCTCAGGGCGATGAACGAGATGCACTTGGCCCAGCGTGGCGGCCAAGACAATCCCCTTGAATCGAGAATCCAATCGATGGAGATGGCGTTTCGAATGCAGACTGAGGCCCAGGAAGTGTTTGACTTGAGTCGCGAGACACAGGCGACGCGCGACGCCTATGGCAAAGGCGAGTTTGCCGACGGATGTCTGGCCGCCCGGCGTTTGCTAGAACGGGGTGTGCGGATGGTGCAGTTGTTCTATGGCAATGGACAACCTTGGGATGATCACGAGAACATCGCCAGCCACGCCAGCAAAGCAAAGGCGGTCGACCAACCGATCGCGGCGTTGATCGACGACCTAAAAGCACGAGGATTGTTTGAAGACACGTTGATTTTGTGGGGCGGCGAGTTCGGCAGGACGCCCGTATCCGAAGGGGCAAAGGGTCGAGATCATAATAATCACGGCTTCAGCGTTTGGCTCGCGGGTGGCGGTGTGAAGGGCGGCATGGCGTATGGAGCGACAGACGAATTCGGTTTCGCTGCCGTCGAGAATAAGGTTCATGTTCACGACTTACACGCAACGATCTTGCACCTGATGGGGATCGACCACGA
>DIUH01000134.1:19998-41025 GCA_002428205.1 Planctomycetaceae bacterium UBA6163 | reverse complement strand
GACTTGTGGGGTATAAAAAGGCTTCCAGCCTGTGAAAGCCCCAAACCACATCACACTTATAATCTAATGAAACTGTTTCAATTAACCTACTCACTCCTCTTTCTAGCCTGCACTCAAACCGCTTCCGCCCAGTCCAGCGACCAAACTTCTGGCAAACTGCAACTAATCGAAGTCGAGCCTAAGGTCGAGATTCGGTTATCCGGTAAGCCGATCTTGACCTACAACAAAATCAGTCCGCCATTGCCAGACGGGCTAGCAGCGATTTACCAACGATCAGGATTTCTGCACCCGGTAGCGTCACCGTCCGGTCGCGTCGTCACCGGAGCATTCGCCGCCGACCATCCGCACCAAAACGGAATTTTCACCGCCTGGGTCATGACCAAGTGGAATGATCGCCCGATCGACTTCTGGAATCTTGGTAAAGGGATCGGCCGAGTTTCGCATCAACAAGTGGTTCAAAGCTTCGCCGAACCCGGCAAGATTGGCTTTGTCGTCGAACTGGTTCACACCGCTGAAGAAAAACCAGTAGTCGATATCCTTCGCGAACGGTGGAAGGTTACGGCATGGGAAACCGACGGCAGCTATCACCAGTTTGACTTAGAGACCACACAAACCGCGCTGACCGATTCGCCGCTGACGATCGAAAAATATCATTACGGCGGAGTCGGCTATCGCGGTCCCGCACAGTGGTTAAGCGACAAAGCACCGGATTCAAAGGACGCAGATCCAAGCATCGCCGAGCGTCAACCGTTTCAGTTTATCAATGATCGAGGTTCGGATCGAATCGAAGGCAACGAACAGAACGCGCGTTGGGTATCCGCTACGGGACAGATTGATGGCCGTCCGGTATCGATCACTGTTATGTGCCATGAAGACAATTTCCGTTCACCTCAAGCGGCGCGTCTGCATCCGACAAAACCCTACTTTGCCTACTCGCCCTGCATCGATGGTCAATTCACGATTGATCGGCAAAACGAATACCGGGCGACCTTTCGGTATCTGGTCACTGATGCTGTGGCCGACGCACTGTGGATCCAAAAACAATGGGATCAATGGCACGAAAACGATGACGACTAATCGCTAGTTCACCCAACCTATGCTTTTGCCGGGCGGGCCAGCGTGATTTTTTGTCAATGCGCTAGAGATCAGTCATGCATTTTGTGCTACCCATCAAATAGACTCGTTCACGATGCTTGATAATCTGCTGGCCTCCTTGAATCTGCTGGACGCCGCTTCCGTGTGAAGTCAAGGTCGCAGCAAGAGATGGCTGGCACCATCCGTAAGGCCCCTTATCGCAACAAGACTCACTTTGGTCATAAATCGTAAATCCTTGCGCAACAGGTGCTTACGAATCCCGAGGCCCGTTTGGCCAGTTTTCCCACGAACAGGTTTACAGATTGAGGTAACCCGCTCTCGGCGGGTAAGCAACCGGCTATAACTTTCGTCGGATTTCACGCCGTTTCGATGTGGTGGCAATTTTGTGCCGCTGTTACGTTGGCCTTTCGATCGATTCAGTAAATCGCTAACTTCCGGGATCAAAAATGGAGGCGAAGCTTGCTAACGATCGGCGCAGGCAATGGATGCGGTACTCGAGAACGGAGTGTTGGAACAGCGATGAGAACTTGGTTGCTATGGGGTCTGTTGAGTATCGTACTTGTCGTTTCGGGATGTCGCTCCAACGCGGCGCCGAGCCCAACCGTTGCTTCCGCGCAGGCGGCTGCGGATGCCGAAAAGGCGACCTGGAAACCAATTACCTTTGTCGATCGATCGGAACTGCAGGTCGGAACCGGCGCGATGGATCCTGGTGTCACGCCCGATTTTTCGAAGACCGATTCCGGACTTAGGTATCGGATTCTGCGGAATTCCGAAGGCAAGAAGCCGACGGCGGCCAGCACGGTATCGGTCAAGTATCGCGGTTGGCTAAGCAATGGAAACGTGTTTGACAGCTCCTATGAGCGAGGATCGCCAACAACCTTTTCGCTTCAAAGCGTCGTTGCCGGATGGACCGAAGGGATGCAACTCGTTGGTCAAGGCGGAATGATCGAACTGTGGGTGCCTTCACGACTCGGATACGGTGAACAGGGCTCTCAGGGCATTCCGGCTCACTCGAACCTTCACTTCATCGTCGAACTCGTGTCGGTCAAATAGCCGTGGCAATCATGAGTTATCCGAATACGAAAAACACAAGGCACACGAAAAGCAATTGTTCGCTATTCCGATCGAACAATTCTCTCACGCGAAGATCTTGGGCGGCAACCGAATTTGGCCGTCATGCCAAGGCGGTAGCCCCCCGAACGTAAGACCCTTCGCAACAATGCCCTCAGCGCTCAAAAATCGTAAAGCCTTGCGAAGATGGAGGCCTGTTTGATCACGAAGAGGTTCGAGCATTGGGTTAGCGCAACCTCAGGCGTGACCCCCACAAGATTAAGCTCGAATAATCGTGCCGGTGCTAGCCGTCTTGCCCGTCCACACGATCATTAGCAGCGTTGGGGACCGCCGTGGGACATTTCTTGCACTCGGAGCATCGTGTTTCTTGACAGCAATCGAGACTCACACAAGAGTGTCGCTCCACAGGTTTTCATGGACATCAGACAGTCGAACGTCGCGACCGCCGTAACGGTAAGTCAATCGTTCGTGGTCAATTGCCCAATAAGTGCAAGACAGTCGCCCACAAGTCATAGACCGTGGAAATGTTCTCGGTGGCATGATAGCCGAACTCGTCGGTCGCCCGGTAAGTATCATGCCGATGCGACCGTTCTTTCGCAGCGATTCTCCAACTTCGGCAAATAGCTGGGGATCGACAATCGCTTGATGTTGGCCCTCGAGAACTTCGTCTTTGCAGGTCACTTGTCAATGTAGGTTACGGTGGTCAGCATCTGGTAGGTTCGATTCTTGTCGTATGTCGGGTCACCGCGAGTCGCACCTCAATTCGAGATTGGCTGGGTTGGCAGCGGGATTAACGGAAACCGGCCTGAAACCAAGTAAATACGACAAAAAACGCGGGGTAAAGACCGCCATTCGTAGTTGGAGGTGATTTCGGTTTTTTCGTTTATTTGCTTTGTTGCGTTTGGGCGACACGCCAGAAAATGAGGCAGCCCATGAACGCAGCACTTTCCGATCTACCCAACACGCGCGCACCAACACCCAGCGATGCGGAGTTGGCGAAGGCGTCCAGCCACGCAATTGCGTACCTTGTCGCTCGCGAAAGCGAGGCCACCATCCGATTGGTCGCCGAGCTGGAAAAAAGGAACCCGAGATCGAGATTCCGCCGTCACCGCTGCAGCTACTTGGTGCCCTGTTGACCGAGTTTTCCAAAGCCAACGCGGTCTCCATGTTCCCCGTTCATACCGAATTAACGACGAGGCAGGCTTCGGACTTGCCAGGTGTGTCGTGTCCGGTCCTGGTCGAACAGATTGAGAAAGGTGAGCTTCCTTTTTGCAAAGTGGGGGCTTACCGTTGTGTGCTGCTGAAGGGCCTGATCGAGTACAAGCGGTCGATGGTTCGCAAGCGTCATGAAGCACTCGATGAATTGGCGGCCCAGGCCCAAGAGCTCGATATGGTTTACTGAGACTCAGAGTCACTTCGCCGTTTATTACGACGCATTTGACATATTGGAGTGCCAAACCAGCAACGCAGCGAGATAAAGATGGCCTTCGGGAAATGGCTCACAGAGTTCGATTGATGAGGCGGAAATTGGAAACTGTTTTTTGCCGGATTTCACAATCAGATCGACGCCCCAAGCAGCGTTCCTAGCCGGAGCTGCATTGGCAACTTCGACCCGCTGCCCGAGGGCGATTGCGGTGAATGGTACAACGAGTTCTTGAACAGCCATGTCGACCAAGCCCGAGGGCTGTTCGTCTCCGCAACAGTCAACGGTTGCCTCCTGGTAGGCTTCTTCGATCTCGGCCGCATCGCACTTGGTTAGCCAATTTGGGTAGGCAATCTTCACGATTTCACCTCCGCTAGCTTCGCTAGTTCCGCATCACAGATAAAGCCTAATTCATCGGCGCTGATCGTCTCTGCAGCCCATTGGCCTGCCGGTTCACCACCGGCACCTTTGACTGCCTTGATGACGGGCTTCAAGCAGTCTTCGATCTCGCACGTCATCAGCCCCGCGTCACTGCAGGCGACCTGGTAGCCACCCCGTTTCATCAGTTGAAGCTTTCCAGGGGGTATCCCATCGCATGACACTCTGGGACGTTTGCTAGCGGCACTTAAGCCGAGAGCGTTTCAAGCCTGCTTTCAAAATTGGATTCAATCCGCTAGTCCGCTGGATGAAGACTCCGGTAGTAGGCTCTGTTTGAAAAGGGGTCTGACCCTCTCCTGCGAGGCTCCAATTAACTGGAAAATCGTCTCGCCTCCAAAGGGTCAGGCCCCTTTTCAAACAGAGCCTTGAAAAATGGTCTGGATTGCGAACTATCGGTGTTGCGATTCGCCAGAGCAGCAACGGTTCGAAGTCGTCAACGTAAGTGCGATTTTTTATTGCATCGATCGCGTTGGGAGTAAAGCGATTTGCTCGCTAGGTCCGCGGACACTGGTCAATTGAAAATACGCTCCACTGGTGTCTTGATGTAACGTTCCGCGATGATGAAAATCGTGTTCGTGAAAGAACTACGGCAAACAATATGTCATGGCTCAAACGGTTCGGTCTGAGCATGCTCAAGCAGAAAAATGACAAGTACAGCATTGTCATGAGGCGACGAGTTGCTGGATGGAACCCCGACTACCCGGCAAAAGTACAGGGGATTCCCCTGCTATAATGTGCGTTTACCGTGTCACTGTCCCCCGACGGACTTTACGCGATAATCGGACACAGAAAATTGTTCTTAAACAGAGTCGTTTATCGCATCATTACGGTCCCAAGCCGCGCGGTCGCAGAACCAAACGGCAACATGGCATACAATCAGCAGGTGGTGCGTGCGATATCATTCAGGGTGAAAGGAAAGGCATCGGGCGAGTCCGAGCGGTGGTGCTGCGGTGTTGCCAAATGTATGGTTTACGCTGCGGGCACTAGCGACGCAGTGGTGTTGTTTTAAAGAAAGATACAGATCGCGTTTATGTCCATGCGAAACCGGCGTAGCGTTTGGCGTAAGTCGCAAGGCGGAAATAACGCAAGGTAAATGGCCAATGTGTTTAGCAGTTCCTGGAAAAATCGAAGCGATCTACGCCGACCAAGGAACCACAATGGGCCGCGTTGATTTTGGCGGCGTGGTGAAGGAGATCTGCCTCGCATTCGTGCCAGATATCAAGGTGGGCGATTACACGATCGTCCATGTCGGCTTTGCGATCAGTAAGTTGGATGAAGTTTCTGCTCAGCGGACACTGAAGGTATTTGCTGACCTCGGCTTGTTGGACGAGGAGCTCGAACAGCTTCGCTCCAGCGATTCAGAGTTGAATCGCGGTGCTGAACGCGGGGGTTGACGCGGATTAATGAGACGCTATCTGAGGATTTATGTAGCGGGTAGATTTCTGTTTCCACTCGAGGCAATGGCACTTTTGCTTGGACTCAAGGTGTTTGCTTCGATTGCGAATCATGCCGAGTGGGGTAAGGAATCAGTTGCGGGTTAAGATTGCATGGTTTGGGGAGCGAGCGACATGAAATATCTTGACGAGTTTCGCAATGGCGACCAGGCGAAAACGTTGGTTGCCCGCATCGCCGGATTGGTAACACGCCCTTGGGCCATCATGGAGGTTTGTGGCGGGCAAACGCATTCGTTGATTCGCAACGCTATCGACCAAATCCTGCCGCCGGAGATCGAGATGATTCATGGTCCAGGTTGCCCCGTATGTGTTACCCCGTTGAACATGATTGACAAGGCGTTGGAGATCGCGGCGCGTCCGGACGTCATTTTCTGCTCGTTCGGTGATATGTTACGCGTCCCCGGTTCGCGTGCCGATTTGTTACGCGTCAAGGCTGCTGGAGGTGATGTCCGCGTTGTCTACTCGCCGTTGGACGCGCTCAAACTGGCTCGCGAAAACCCAGGCCGCGAAGTGGTGTTTTTGGCAATTGGCTTCGAGACGACAGCACCCGCCAACGCCATGGCTATCAAGCTGGCCAAACAGCAAGGACTGAAGAACTTTTCCGCGCTCGTTTCTCATGTACTTGTACCTCCCGCCATTGATGCCATCATGAATTCGTCGGGCAATCGAGTCCAAGCATTTTTGGCCGCGGGACATGTTTGCAGTGTCATGGGTTTTCTTCAGTATCATCCACTGGTCCAAAGGTATAAGATTCCAATCGTGGTCACCGGTTTCGAACCGCTTGATCTACTAGATGGAATCCGTCGCACCGTTCAACAGTTGGAAAAGGGCGAGGCGTTTGTTGAGAACGCGTATTCGCGGGTGGTGACCGAAGTTGGCAACACCGTGGCCCAAGTTGCCATTGAAGAGGTTTTTCAAGTGACCGATCGCGGTTGGCGGGGCATTGGCGTGATCCCGTACAGCGGTTGGTCTTTGCGCGATGCTTATTGCGATTTCGATGCCGAGAAGCGTTTTAATGTCGCTCATGTGGAAACGGAGGAACCGGCCCAGTGTCGCGCTGGCGAAGTTCTGAAGGGGGCGATCAAACCGCATGAATGCCAGGCGTTTGGCAAGGCTTGCACGCCGCGAACGCCGCTCGGTGCCACCATGGTTTCTGGCGAAGGCGCCTGCGCGGCTTATTACAACTATGGACGCTACGTACAAATCACCAAGGTCGCCCACACATGACCGCCTCGATTGAATGGCAAGGGCCGCATTGCCCCGCACCGCTGCGTGATTATCCGCACGTGGTGCTCGGTCACGGGGGTGGCGGTCGGTTGTCGACTGAGTTAATTGAACAGGTGTTCTTGGCCGCTTATGGTGACAAGCAAACGCTGCTGGGCGATTCCACGCCACTAACGTTGCCCAGTCAGCGGATTGCCGTGTCGACTGATTCGTTTGTGGTTCGGCCCTTATTTTTTCCCGGCGGCAGTATCGGTGACTTGGCGATCAACGGAACTGTCAATGACTTGGCGATGAGCGGCGCACAGCCCTTCTGCTTGACCGCCGGATTCATTTTGGAAGAAGGTTTGCCGATCGAACATTTGGTGCGCATTGTTGAAGACATGGCTCGCGCGGCGCGAGCGGCAGGCGTTCGCATCGTGGCTGGTGATACCAAAGTGGTCGAGCGTGGTCATGGCGATGGTTGTTACATCAACACTACGGGTATCGGCATGTTGCCCGCCGATCGCCAAATTTCGATCAACCGAGCGCAAGCTGGCGACCGAGTGCTGGTCAGCGGTACGCTGGGTGATCATTCAATGGCAATCATGAGCGTGCGAGAAGGGCTCGAATTCGAATCGGCCATTCGCAGCGACACCGCTTCGGTTTGCGAGTTGGTGCACCAATTGATCGCCGCCTGTCCGGGAGTGCGTGCGCTTCGCGATCCGACTCGCGGCGGCTTGGCCGCCACGCTGAATGAAATTGCCGAAGCCTCCCGCTGTGGTATTGAACTCGACGAGCAAGCGATTCCTGTAAACGAAGTCGTAAGGTCGGCTTGCGAGTTCCTGGGCTTGGACCCGCTTCAAGCCGCCAACGAAGGAAAATTCGTAGCCATCGTCCCCGCGGACGAAGCCGATCAGGCGCTGGCAACCCTGCGCGCTCACCCGCTTGGACAGTTCGCGGCAATCATCGGCCAAGTTATAAAAGACGACCATCACCTCGTAGTTGCCAGGACTGCCATGGGAGCCCATCGCATTGTTCCCAAGCCGCTGGGCGAGCAATTGCCAAGAATCTGCTGAGGCGTTATAAGCTTCGTTCTTCAGATTCAACATTCAAGGAAAGACCATGCATCGACGCTTAATCATCAACGTTCCAATGATTCTTTGCCTGGCCGCTTCGACAGCATTGGGTCATCCTGGCCACGGTACCACGGGCGACGGCGGAACGCCGCAACATTACCTTGTCGAACCGATGCACGTTGCGCAGTGGGTCATAGTGGTCGCCGTTTCAATCGCGATGGGTCGGTTCGTCGCCAAGTGCAAAGCCAACTGCGAATCAATGGATACAGAAAACCTGAACTAAGCATCGTGCGGAAAATAAATGTCGGTTAGAGCCCACATCTCCTCTGTGAGAGGTCGGGCTCCCAGGCCCGGAAGAGGTGGAAGGACCCGACAATTATTTTCCGCACGATGCTAAGCAGGTGTCGATAAATAAGTCGGCATAAGACCGGTGAAGGCACCCACCCGCGTCGCGCAAGAGGGCCGGCCTTACAATACCAAAGAGGGCCATATCCGGCCCTGAGAGGCCGACTCTACCAAGGGACAATGTCCCGCGCGTAACACCGATCTACCGATGCCAACCTGCTTAGAAGTCCAGACGGCGGTCGGGTGGTTTCAACCTGTTGGTCAGGCGGTGGAGGTTACAGAACGCCAGTTTGTAGAAGTCGGACCACACGTCGCTTCACTGGCGAAAGTTGGCGATAGTCGTCGAGCTGAATACGCAACGCCGCTTCACTCGGAATCTGCGACTTCGAAAAGGCGGTCGAGTCGTGTAATTCGAAAAACGTCCAGAAGAGGGCTGCAGAGGTTGGCGAGAACGAGTTTTGTGCCGCGTTCACGGGCGTGGCAATTCACATTGATCAACTGATTGAGGCTTTCGCTGGTCAAGCACTTAACCTGACCGAGGTCAACAACCAACACTTTCGGGGCGTCTTCTTCAAGCAATTGAATCAACCAAGCACCGAGGTCGCGAACTTCGGAGAGGTCTTGCATGGCGATCGCGCCAATGGAAACCACCGTTTTGTCGAGCTGTTGGCTGACCGTTACCGGTAAAGTCACGTCGGTCGTCTGAGAATGCTCAACTTTCACCACACCGATTCGGTCTGAAGTGTCATCGGCAGACTTTGTGTGCCTGCGAAACCGATCGAGTGACGAAGCGAAAAACTTCATGTTGCAAATTGCCAGAAATCATGACTTGGCACAAACCGTGAATCATCCCTGACCCGAGCAGACGCAAACATCCCGTCTCTGCTGAACTGGCTGCGACGCGTGATCGTTCTTGACCGCGTCATCACATCACCTTCAAAATCGGAACAACAACCATCTCTCAATGAAAGAAACTAATTGAGGTTACGCAATTCTTCAACAAAGTTTACAGAGAGCTGGGGGCCTAAAAATGCATCACCTTTTCCAAGGCAGTGCATGGTGACGCAACGCGTCAATAGCGTGAAAACGGGCAACATTAAGCGGGAAAAAAAATGCGCTGAAAATGGATTTATGCCCCTGTTTGTGGTGCTTGACGAAGACCGCAGTCGTTGTCGAATTGGTTTTTGCATGGCCGTGCCACTTGATGGAGTGGTCAAGGCGGTGATTCGCGCGGCATTTTCTGGAACGTTAGTTTGGTCAGCGTAACGAAGAGCCGGCGGACTGTTTGGGATTCTGGCTACCGCTGCGATTCGGGTTCGATCGGTGCTCGAACGGCAAGCACCACCATCAAACGGTTTTCGCCGAAGAACTCGGTGATTACACCGTTAATGATCCAGCGGTTGTCGGAGGCATCTTGCTGCATCAATTGGGCAATGCGTTGCAGTGCGAGGTTTTCGATTACTCGAATCTGCGGCGATGAAGAGCCGCGTTTTGGGGATAGGGTCGCTGGCAAATTGTCCGATTGTGACGTCATTGTCGACGTTCTGTTGGCAAAATCTGCTTGATCGGCGGTAAAGCTCCAATGGCCATCGGAAACGTTGAACCGGCCAACGCGATTGATCAGTCGGGTTCCCTCGCGGATCAGCGTCGATGGGGCGGATGACGCGGTTGGGGCTGGCGCCAGTGCGTTTTCCCCAGGCGACGACTGACTGAAATCGGCGGCCATGGACGCATTACCCTGTTTGTCGGGTGAAAGCTCGGGGGCGAGCAATCCGATTGAGGTGGCGAATGCGACCATTACCCATCGGCTCGGGGCGTTAAAGTACATCGGATCACGCAGCCAAATAAGCATCAGGGGAAGGAAAACCATGGGACCATCCGTACCGTTTCACTCCGAAGGCCACCGCTGTTTTTAAATGCGGGGTCGAAGATATAGCTGTCGTTGAGTCCATCCGATCGGATCGTGTCCCATTCCCTTGGGGATCTACTGAATCCTGGCAACGGTTGCTAGCGACGTGATATCGCTTCAGCAAACGTTGCTTACATGAACCAACGCTAGCTGGATCGCGGCATCGCTAAAGCGTGCAGGCTGATCACTACGCCGACTGCGACCATCGCAAGTCCTAGCCAACGAGGCGGAACGACCTGTTTTTTCGGATTTGGCGTCACTTGCATAAACAGCTGGTTAAGCGGCGATGTGTTGTTAGCCGCGACCGGCGCATTCTTGCTCAGCTTGATCAGCGTTCGGGTCGCCGGTTCGTTCAGCACGAATGAGTGGACCATGCGAAACTGTATTCCCAACAGGATCAGCAACATGCCGGTCATGAAGTAGCGGTTGCGAGTGAATTCCATCGGTCGTAAACCATTGGCCGAACTGGCGGCGGGGTTGAGGACAAATCCATCCGATGGCTGAGCAGCGGGTCGTCCGCCATTTCAGCTTGCGTTCCTTCGCATCGATCGGACCTGGGGAAGGATTTCCGTTCACCAACAGCTTCGGGAAATCGCAACTGGCATTGGGTGCTCGGTTGCACCTAAACGCCGTCAAGGTCCTTGATGAGGATCGTCACTGGCATGCGTCAAGCGATAGAAAGCATGGCGATAATCGGGTCGAATGAATGAAGCCGATTGTGACGCTGGTGATTCGCTGGCGACCGGGGTGTCGCGATCCGCACGCATGATGCGATCGTCAAACCGGCGGCGTTTCACTTTTTCGCCGCGGGGGTCTCTTCCAGCCAACCGCTGACGAAATCTTTCAAATTGCTGCGAAAACTGTCGAGCGACGAATCCTGCAGCATATCGCCGCGGTCCGCTTGCATGATCGCCAAGGCCAGCATTCGATGATCCACCCAATCCGCGGGTGTGAACTGGCGAGTATCGACGAAGATATCGGACAGATTGTTTTGTACTTTTCGGACAACGAAAACGCCGTCTTTTCCGCGAACAACGTGATAATGTGTGGCAACCGCCAAAGACGACGCGCCCACGATAACGCCGGTAACGAAGCTGCTAAAACGGCCCATCTTGCCATCCTTAAAATAGTGGTGACCCGAATCGTCGCTAAAACTACTTTTCTAGCGATCCCTGAACAGTAACGACAAGGCCACCCTGTTCAAGCCTCTGCCGATCGCAAAGAATCACTGTTGTCGCTTGTGGAGGTATGGGGCGCCTGCCACCACAAACGTAACGACCACCCAAAGCGGCGTCCGCCATGATCGCTCTGCCGCATCCACCAGGTTCGCACTCCAGGAACGATTCGATGAAGACTTCGATAAATCGATTGAAACTGCGCTTGATACGCTTACCGTTTTTGTTGGGATTTTTGATGCTGAGCCTCTCCGAATTATCTTCGCCGGTGACAGCTTTCGCCGACGAGGGGATGTATCTGTTCAACGACTTGCCGGTTAAGACGCTGAAGGAGCGTCACGATTTTGAAATCGACCAGGCGTGGGCAGATCATTTGCGTTTGTCATCCGTTCGCTTCAACAGTGGCGGCTCGGGATCCTTCATTTCCAGTGATGGCCTTGTCCTGACCAACCACCACGTCGCCGCCGACACACTGCACAAGTTAAGCAGCAAGGATCGCGACCTGATCAAGAACGGCTACTTGGCAAAATCGCTGGACGAAGAACTCAAGGCCCCTGATCTGGAGTTGAACCAATTGGTTTCAATCGAAGACGTTACCGACCGCGTTAATGCTGGCGTTAAACCGGATGCCGATCCCGAAACGGCGTTGAAGCAACGTCGCGCCGCAATGACAACGATCGAACAGGAATCAAAAGAGCAGACGGGTTTGCGGAGCGATGTGATCACGTTGTTTGGTGGCGCAAAATATCACTTGTACCGTTACCAGAAATACACCGACGTGCGATTGGTGTGGGCACCTGAGACGGCGGCGGCATTCTTCGGTGGCGACGCGGACAACTTTGAGTATCCACGATTTAACATGGATGCGACCATTATGAGAGTCTACGGGGAAGACGGGAAACCGGCGAAACTAGAACATTTTCTTGCCTGGAGCGATGACCCGCTGGAAGAGGGCGATCTGGTATTCGTATCTGGCCATCCCGGTCGAACGCAGCGAATTTACACCACAGCGGCGCTGCAGTTTTTACGTGACGAACGGATGCCATTCGTGCTCGATTTCTTGCGTCGCAAAGAAATTTTGATGCAACAATTTTCTCTGGGTGGAGCCGAGGCAAAGCGTCGTGCTCGTGATGAATTGTTCGGAATCCAGAACTCGCGCAAGGCGTACTCAGGCATGCTGGCCGGTTTGCAAGATCCTCGAACTATGGCGGAGAAACGCGGGCGAGAAAGTCGATTGTTGACCGCCTTGGCCAAGTTAGGCGACGATGAAAAGATGTCGCAGGCTTGGGCCGAAGTTGCTGAAGTTCAAAAGGAAAAATCGAAACTGTTGCGTCAAACGGCGTCGATCCGCAGCGAGCTTTTTGACATCGCTCATCGACTGGTCATGCTTGCCGACGAGAACCTGAAACCGAATGACGAACGGCTGCGAGAATACACCGATGCGTCGCGTGAATCTTTTATGCAGAGCTTGATGAGCGAGGCGCCGATTTATCGTGACCTGGAACAGATGAAGTTGGCTGATGAATTGAGCCGGTTTGCAGAACTTCGCGGTGGCGACGATAAACTGGTTGCGGAAATGTTGGTTGGCAAGGGACCACGCCAACGCGCCGCCGAGCTGATCGCGGAAACCAAGGTGGACGATTTGGAGTTTCGTAAACGATTAGTTGAAGGCGGCAAAACAGTCGTTCTCGCTACGGCCGATCCGATGATTCGCTTGGCTCGCGTACTGGAACCCGAGTATCGTCGTCTGCGTGAACTGAACGAACGACTCGAAGAACGAGAACGTCAAGCCTATGCCAAAATCACTGCCGCAGTCACGGCGGTCGACGGAACGGGTGGCTATCCTGATGCGACGTTCTCGTTGCGGTTGGCGTTCGGTACCGTGAAGTCGTACGAGCAAGATGGCGAGCAGATCCCGCCGGCGACCAACTTCGCAGGCGCTTACAAACATTCAGCCGAACACGCCGGTCAAGAGGATTTTGATCTGCCAGCATCGTGGATGGACGCAAAAGACAAAGTAAATCTCTCGACACAATTAAACTTTGTCTGCACCGCTGATATCATCGGTGGAAACAGCGGTTCGCCGGTCGTCAATCGCAAGGGCGAACTTGTCGGATTGATCTTCGATGGGAACATCCAGAGCTTGACCAGCGATTATCTGTACACCGACCAACAGGCCCGAGCTGTCAGTGTTTCAGGTGTCGGCATCAAGGAAGCACTTCGTAGTATTTACGGGGCAGGCGAATTGGCGGATCAAATCGGTCGTTGACCGATTGGAGAATGCGACTTTAGACGCGGCGATGGGTAAGATGTATCCATCGCCGTTTTTTTGTTGGTCCAGTCGCACCGTTTTCCTCTTTTCTAGACGATCGCTATGGTCACGCACCAAGGTTTCCGGTCCGAAACAACGCCGCGTCTCACAAGATTGATCGGCCCACTAGCGATTCTTGCGACGATTTTCGGCACGTCGTTTGTCGCTTTTCCGCAGCCCACGCTCGCTCAAGGTTTCTTTTTCGGTCCGAGCTACGGAGCGGGATTTGGTGTTAGGGGTAGCGTGGTACAGGACTGGCGGTACGGGGCTTGGGGAGGTGGGCCTTGGGGAGGTGGGTTTGGCGTGGCGCCGTCCCGAATCGATATAACGATCGGAGTCCCGCCCAGTTTTCCCCATAACATTGGGGTGCCGCCCGGCCACTTCATCCCGCCACCTTTTCCGTACCATGGTAATTTCCCATTTGTTGGTGGCTTTCCCGATTATCGATCGCAATACACCTTGAGAGTGCTGCAGTCGCATCAGGCGCAAATGGAGTTTGCCGAGGCCCTCGGGATGCTTTCACCACTTGGAGTACAACCGCTGCATCAAGACGAAGTGTATCGACGATTTGGCGCTGATGGATCGATGGGCCGCGATCGGAACTCCTTACCTCAATCGCCGTCGGATTTCTCGGCCAACGGAGACATTTCCGCAGCACCGGTCGTCCCACGCGACCCTGACACGCAATGGCCTGCGGTCACAAAGGAAGACCTTAATGCGATCTCGGATCAGATGGTTCAAGCGGCTCGAAGGTTGGACCAAAGTCTTGCGCGCCGCGGGGAAGAAGGTGACATTTGGCGGCAATACCTTTCGACCGACTTGATTGCCGTATCGAGCCAGCAACCACTGGCGGAAGCGGAATGGATCAAGGTCCTGCAAAATTTTGACGGAGTCGTCGCCAATAGTGAACTGCGATGGGTGATGAGATCTGACGGCTTTGCCGAGACCAGGCAATGGGTCAGCACCTGGATTGATGCGAAAGCAGCAGTTGGGGCAAATGCGTCGGAACTTGAGAGCAACGAACCAGCGTCACCGATGCCGACCCGCAGCGTAACACCGCCACCGCCCCAGCCGAACAGAAACCGAACGCCGGATTATCAGGTGTTGCCCGCACCAGCGCGTGCGAGATTGTAGCCTGGCGTCGTAGAAACGATTGCCGGTATGCACGACGTCTGGTGAAGCGGCTTGTGGATTTACGTTGGGCTGGTTTGGCTGGTCGCCGATTAGTTCAGGTTTCGGATAATTGAGATCGCCGCGGGCCCCACAAGCACAACGAAGATGCCGGGGAAAATGAAGATGACCAAGGGGAACAGCATCTTCACGGCCGTCTTTGCCGCTTTTTCTTCAGCGATTTGCATGCGCTGTGTTCGCATCGTTTCGCTTTGCACACGCAATGCTTGACCAACACTCGAACCGAACTTGTCGGCTTGAATCAGAATCGAAGCCAGTTGTTGCAAATCATCAACGCCATTGCGTGTACCGAGGGCTTGCAACACTTGAGATCGTGGGCGTCCGAGTTGCAGTTGATGGTTTGCGATATTGAACTCTTCGGCAACATTGGGGTGTGACTTACCGAGCTCTTCGCCAACCTTTCGCATCGCTTGATCCAAGCCCAAGCCGGCTTCGACACACACGACCATCAAGTCAAGCGCATCGGGCAGGCCCAGAAAAATCGAAAGCTTGCGCCGCGACAATTGCCACATCAACACAAACTCGGGCAAGTAGTAGCCTAGGCCAGCAGCAACAACAACCTTAATCAACAAGTCATTTGAGATACCGTTCATAATCAAACCAACGACACCGCCGATTACCAACCCGGCTGCGCCCAAAAGCAACTGTAAGCTTTTGAAGATCACAGGCGAATTCTCACGGCGATAACCAGCCTGGACCAATCGCATCGACAAGTCTGACATATTCTTGTTATCGCTTGACTGCACCGAATCAGCGAGGGGGCTGGTAACCCGTTCAAGAACAGCGGCGATTCGGTCATTCTTGTTTTTCTTCTTGGCCTTGCGATCAAGCGGTTCATGACCTTCGCCCCCTCGTGAACCACGTTTGGTGCGCAAGCCATCAAGGCGATCCTCTATCGATGTCTCGCTGTCGCCACCACGCAGGTTGCCGAGCCACATAACAGCCGCGGTGATTGCAAAAAAGATCGCGATCGGAAATAAAATCTCGGCGGAAATAACGGCGATCGGAAGGGAAATCGTGAAGATCATGGCGTGGGCAGTTATGGGGGACGCAAATGTTGAACTGTTGGTTTAAGTGTCAGCGGTCCTGCCGTTGACAATGAGACAACCTAATTTCAAACCAGTGGTGGACCGAATTAAACACGGATGGTAATGATTTTCTTGATCGCAACAGCACCAAGCAGCTGCATCACAACGGCTCCGAAAATCATGTATTTCCCAAGCTCATCAGTGAATAGCGGTTTGATGTAAACCGGATTTACATACAACATGTATAGAAAAAGCGCTGGCGGCATCGATAACAGCACAGATCCGCTGATCCGTCCTTCGCCAGTCAACGCGGCGATCGTTCCCAATAACTTAAGTCGGGCCCGGATGAGTGTGCTGATTTTCTCTAGGATTTCTGCCAAGTCGCCCCCGGTCGTTCGTTGCAGAATAACCGCAGTGGCGAAAAATTGCAGGTCGAGGTTCGGGATGCGAGAAGCCATTTGGTCAAGCGCCTCCTCCATCGGGATCCCCAGATTCTGTTCTTCGAATACACGGTAGAACTCACCGGCCAAAGGCTGCTTCATCTCCGATCCGACCAATGCGAAACCGTTGGGTAGTGAGTGCCCCGACTTCAACGACCGGCTCAGCAAATCTAATGCATCGGGTAACTGGCGACCAAACAACGAAAGCCGTTTAGATCGTTTAAAGTAAACCCATCCGAAAGGCAGTGTCGCGCAGACCAAACCTAGGATTGGCGCAAGGAATTTCGGAATCGGCAGAACCATCGTTATTAGGAAACCTGCGACGAATCCGCCGATGGTCATCGCAACTAATTTGCCGGCTGAAATGCTTAATCCCGATTGCTCGATGTATCGATTTACATTGGGGATTTTCTTCGCAAGCAAGTTTAATTGGTTTTCCCATCCGGTGAACTCGCTTGACAATAGCAGCGAAGGAGTCGCTTTCTGCTTCTGCTTGCGGTTGGCCAGCATGTCGAGTCGCTCTTCGGCATCGGTTGCCGAACCACTACTGCTCATCGACATTACTGCGAAGGCAACGAACGAGGCAACGCCGATTCCGATTGCCAGAAATACTACGATTGGAGGCATGTTGATTCTTTAATCGATTCGAACCAGGATGACGAAAGGTTGCCGTGGAGTCACTTGGCCATTCGTCGACAGCAATGGTTTGTGGATATTGAAGTTTTCATAACAGGTCCACTGTTATGGTATAGCACACACGATTTGTGGATGCGGGATTACTTAGGGGTTGTGCATCGCTGGGCAATGCGGCACCAGTCGCCTAATCGTGACTGGTGCCGATACGATCGACAGACCCAATTAGGCCTTCATAATGATTCGCTCGCGGAACGTACTTGCGGGAAGACGCACGCCCGACGATTCGAGCTTTGACATGAACTTTGGCCGCACGCCGGTTGCTTCGAAATGGCCAAAGGCCTTTCCAGATTCGTCGATCCCTTCTTGGACATATCGGAAGATGTCTTGCAAGACGATCGTTTCGCCTTCCATCCCAACCACCTCGGTGATTGCCGTGACGCGTCGCGGGCCACCCTGCAGTCGGTTGGCTTGAATCAATACGTGAACCGCACCGGAAATCTGCTGGCGAATGGCTTTGATCGGTAAATCATAGCCTGCCATCATCACGAGGGTTTCCAATCGAGCTACCGCGTCGCGCGGAGTGTTGGCGTGCACGGTTGTCAACGAACCGTCGTGGCCGGTGTTCATCGCTTGCAACATGTCCAGCGTTTCACCACCGCGGCATTCGCCGATGATGATCCGTTCCGGGCGCATTCGCAGTGCGTTTCGAACCAGGTCGGTTGCGGTGATGGCCCCCGTGCCTTCAATGTTTGGCGGACGAGTTTCCAAGCGAACGATGTGGTCTTGCTGGAGTTGCAATTCCGCAGCATCCTCGATCGTAACGATTCGATCCGAGTGGCTGATGAATGACGACAGAGTGTTCAAAAGTGTCGTCTTACCCGAACCGGTACCGCCGGCGATGATCATGTTCAAGCGGGCCTTGATACACCCTTCAAGCAGCATCACCATCTCAGGGGTAAACGCTTTATAGTCCAGCAGGTTGCTCAACTTTAATGGGTTGCTGCCGAAACGACGAATACTCATCGCCGCGCCGTCCAGTGCCAGCGGCGGAATGATCGCGTTCACCCGCGAGCCATCTTCCAATCGTGCGTCAACCATCGGGCTGGTTTCGTCAACGCGTCGGCCGACGCGTGATACGATCCGGTCGATGATCTGCATCAAGTGCTTGTTATCGCGAAACTCGACGTTGGTCTTTTCCATCCGACCGCCTTTTTCGACGTAGATGTTTTTCGGACCGTTGATCAAAATATCGCTAACCTTGGGGTCCTTGAGGATCAATTCCAAAGGTCCCAAACCGGTGGTTTCGTCGAGCACTTCTTCGACGATCCGGTCGCGTTCGGCGCGCGTCAGCGGCGTTTCTTCGGCGTCGCAAAGGTGTTCAACGACGACGCGAATCTCGCGTTTGAGCGATTCGCCCTTCAGATCGCCGACCTTCGAAAGGTCTAGCTTGTCGACCAATTTACCGTGAATACGACGTTTGATCTCGTCAAAAACTTCTTGCCGGCTAAGTTCACCGTTTCGTGGCAAAACGTTCGGTCGCATCGATTTTTCCCGTGTCTGAATGTGAGTAGGCCCGCCGCTAGCCAGTGCCTGAATTGTTCCGTGCAAACATAGGTTGCGATTTTGCAACAGTGGCATATGCGGTCGAAAAATGTTCGGCGTATGGCGGTTAAACCGGTGGAAGCCAACGCGGCCATCGCGGTTGCCGGCGCCGGAATCGGTTACGGCCTCGTCGACCACCCGCGCAAACGTTAAAAACGGATCATCTGTCCGCAGAAAAGCTTTTCTATTTTTTCCCTAAGAAGTTCACTTGGCGGCTCGTTACTTGGGCAGAACAGCAACTTTTCTCGTCCGATTTCCTTCTATCCATGACCGAATCAGAAACGCAATCGTGGCCCGAAGGGGTGGTGAATCGCTATGAGCGACCGCTGCTTGCGTACGCGTGTCGAATGTTTGGCGGCGATTGGTCAGCGGCGCAGGATGCGGTTCAGGAAACGTTTTTAAGACTTTGTCGAGCGGACCGCGCGGCGATTGAGCCTCGTTTGGCCGCATGGCTTTTTTCCGTCTGTCGCAGCCGGGTGATCGATATGCAACGAGTAAAAACCGCGACGCCGATCGGCGTCGACCATGCCGATTTCGCTGACCCCAGTCCCGATGTGGCTCAGTCGGTCTGCGACGCGGAAGAGCAGACACAGTTGAACCAGTGTTTGACCAAATTGTCGCCGCGACAACAGGAAGTGCTGAGGCTGAGGTTAGGAGCCGGACTGAGCTATCGCGAGATCGCTGAGGTGACCGGAATGACGACCAGCAATGTCGGCTTTCATTTGCATGAAGCTGTTCGAAACATTCGCCAGATTCTTGCCACGTGAAAACTTGTAATCAAAGAGGCCTGACCCCTTTTTGATCGAGATGACAACGAACGCATAACTTAGATTTTTTGTAGGTGTCCCCATGTCTGAATCACAGCATCCCGAATCGATTTGGAATGATCCGCGGATCACCGCCTACGCGCTTGGCGAATTGTCGCCCGATGAGGTCGCGGCGTTCGAATTGGAAATGGCAACTAATCCGGAATTGGCAACGGCTGTCGAAGAAGCGAATGTTTTGACCGGCCAGTTAAAATCGCACTTCGCTGCGGAAACGACGCAGCCGCTGGATGCTACCCGGCGCAGCGAGATCCTGGCTCAGTCAACCGTTTCGCCGTTACAGCCTGTTGACGGTCGGCCATGGTGGAAGCGACGTTGGATCGAACTGGCCGTCGCAGCTTCGCTGGTGTTCATAGTGATCGGGCTGTCGTCGCCGACGATAGAGTCAACGAGGCTTTCCTCCTATAACACCCAGTCACCAAGTGGTGCCGCGATCGAGGGCCCTGCTGATTCGCCCGCCAAAGCCAATTCGGAAGAATTGGCTGTCGATTCGTTGCGATATCAGCAGTCAATGCCGATGTCGGCGTCTTCTGATGCAAATGATCCTTTCGGAGGTGCGGAATCGCCGGAGCCAATGTTGCAGCGATCGCAGCAGTCGCTGCCTTACGAGTTAGCGGAAATGGCTATCCCGAAATCGAGTCCCCAGCAGAGCGGTGGCCTGACACAAAAGAAATTGCGATCACAGGCCGGACAGATCGGTGCGTCGGCTGAGGTTGCTTCACGACCTCGAGTCGCTCCCGGCATCGCGATGCCGCCCCGCACTGAGGCCGATGCAGTTGATCCCTTTTCCGACGGCGAAGTCGGTATGGAGGGCATGGGAGGTATGGGCAGAAGGGCCATGGGCGGCATGGAAGGCATGATGGGAAGCGGTGATATGCACGGCGGCATGGGTGCCATGGGCGGTGGTGATATGTACGGCGGTGGTGATATGTACGGCGGTGGCGGAATGCGTTGGAGTGGTAACTCGCATGAAAACGCGGTCGATTTTGGACGCGGACCCGGCATGGCAGGCGATCGCTTTGATACGATCACCGATAATCCGTTCAAACGCGTCAGCGAACATCCGGTCAGCACGTTTTCGATCGATGTTGATACGGCCAGCTACAGCAAGGTGCGAAGTTTCTTGACGGAATCAAGAACGTTGCCGCGTCCCGATGCGGTGCGGATCGAAGAAATGATCAACTACTTTGATTATGCCTATGAACCGCCGGCGGCCGATAGCGAACATCCGTTGGTCGCCCGCGCCGAAATCGTTTCGTGTCCTTGGAATGAATCCCATCGTCTCGCACGGATCGCGTTGAAGGGCAAAACGTTCGCCGCGAGCGAGCGGCCGGCTTGCAACCTGGTTTTCTTAATCGACAGCAGTGGGTCGATGAATGCGCCCAACAAACTGCCGCTGGTGCAAGAAGGAATGAAGTTGCTGCTATCGAAGCTCGGTCCGAATGATCGTGTCGCGATCGTCGTCTATGCAGGTTCCGCGGGTTTGGTGCTCGAATCGACACCAGCATCAGAGGATGCCAAGATTCGTCGTGCTTTGACGCAGTTGGCCGCCGGTGGCAGCACCAACGGCGGCGCCGGTATCACACTGGCCTACCAGACCGCACGTGATCACTTCATCAAAGACGGAGTCAATCGAGTGATCCTGTGTACCGACGGCGACTTTAACGTCGGCACCACGGGCACCGACTCGCTGGTGCGGATGGTGGAACAAGAATCCAAAGGCGGCGTGTTCTTAACAGTGCTCGGTTTCGGCATGGGTAATCACAACGATGCGATGTTGGAACAGATCAGCGGCAAGGGGAATGG
>DIUH01000134.1:6634-19858 GCA_002428205.1 Planctomycetaceae bacterium UBA6163 | reverse complement strand
GCGGGCGTTCAAGCCGATGCGATCGCGCCGCCTGCCGACGAACTGAAGTACCAAAAAGGAGTTTCGTTGACCGAGGCGGCAGACAGTAATGAAGTCATGACGGTAAAGATGCGATACAAGGCGCCCGATGCCGATACCAGTAAATTGGTTGAGTTTCCGCTTTCGGACGATGGGAAGTCGTTTCAGCAGGCTGATGTCGATGTCCGCTTCGCCGCTGCGGTCGCCGGGTTCGGGATGAAGTTGCGATCAAGTCCGTATGCGGGCAACTGGACATACAGCGATGTTGAGAAAACGGCTGAGGCCGCCTTGGGCGAGGATCCCTACGGATTGCGAGCCGAGTTTTTGGAATTGGTCCGCACAGCGGCTACGTTGACGGTCGAAGAGTGATAGTGGCTGGCGGGACACAGTCGGACCTGTTAAGCATCGCGTGATCAATAAGTGAGATAGGTTTTCATCCTTTTAATACCCCACAAGTCAGCATGTATTGCTCCCCTGCCAGCTCGTCTGGCAGGAAGCGGAGGTTAGCAAGCTAGACACAAGCTTCAACTTACGCAACCATCCGAGTTTAAGTTGTGCTCGCCGCTNNAGCGGCGAGCACAACTTAAACTCGGTGGACTGGGACGGCCTCGGTGTCTAGCTTGCAAACCTTATTCACCCACGAGGCAAGCTCGTTGGGGGCCCAAAAAGATGGGGGACCCAAAGCAACTGGAAGTCTATCCCACTTGCAAACCGCGCCAGTTATTGATCATCCGATGCTTAACGTTTATCGTCGAACGGGTCAGAGTACTTCGGATCGGTCAACAGCGTTTGATCGGTCAGAGTCTTTAAGAAGGCGACCAGGGCATCGACTTCGGCTTGCGGCAACGCGATACCGGAGTTATCAAGTTTTTGTAGTCTCGGATCGAGATTCATGTGCGGTCGAATGCTCCAGTTGTAATGTTCCACGACCGCTTCGATCGTGCGAAACCGGCCATCATGCATGTACGGTCCAGTGACGTCGACACAGCGAAGCGACGGCGATTTGAATCGACCGATATCTTCTTGAGTGCCAGAGATCAGTCCGACGCCGACATCAGCATCAAACTTAATGCCCGGAGTCGAAACCAATTGTCCGTTGCCAATGCCGATCGTGTTCCCGCTGGCTTCATACGGTTCGGTATCAATGCCGTTAACGACCGGACGGTTCATGAAGAAGAATGCGGTTTGTCGCTGGGGTGAGAACTGCAAATCGAATAAATCCGATTTATCATCAGGTTGGCCACCGTCAACGTGACAGGTTGCACAGCGTGCTTCGCCAAAGAACAGGCGTTTCCCTTCGTTTTCTTGTTCGGTGAAGTTGGCAAACGGTTCGTCGATCGACTTCGCCCGCTGGCGTCCCTGATCATATCGTGAGTCGAACGAAACGATCGAACGGACGAATTGTGCGAGTGCCTTGGAGATACGGTCTGCGGTGATTGTCGAATCGCCGAAGGCGGATTCGAACAGCGGTTGGTAGATCGGGTCGCTGGAAAGTTGGTCGATTAAGGCGTCGAGTGAGTGGCCCATTTCGATCGGATTTTCGATCGGCATCAGCACTTGTTGTTCGAGCGTCTGGGCTCGTTCGTCCCAAAAGAATTTCCCACGTCGGTAGAAACGTGAGTTCACCAGGCTCATCGAATTACGGTCGACTTTGCGCCCGTCGAACCCGACGCTCAGCGGTGCATCATCTGTGAACGCTAGTTCTTGTTTGTGGCAGGACGCACAGGACACGGTGCCGTTTTTTGATAACGTTTTGTCATAGAATAGGACGCGACCGAGTGTCGCGCCGTGGTCGGTAATCGGATTATCCACCGGCGTGTTGTCGAATTGTTCAGCGACTTGAGCGACGTATGCGGGAAGTTTGAGTTCGCTGTAACGATAGGGTTGGTCGGGCAGATTCAATCGCCGCGAACCAGCGACGTCGGCGGCAGAGGAATGAGAAAGGGTGGTTAAAGTGAGTGCTAAGAAAATACTGGTTCGTGCCAGCGAATGATGATGATTCATTTCGGTGATTCTGTAATGGCTGGTGTTCTAAGCAGTTCGGCACAAAAACTTCGGCAAAACAAAATTAGCCGCATCGCGTTAGCAGGCTGTTGGTAGGAATCGGGTCTAACGCCCAACGGTTGATTATACCGAAAGACTTGTGCCGACCTGCTTAGCTTTAGCTTGCTTGGGATTTGGTACGGGCAACCTAAACGTTGGACACCGGCGGTGCCAGTTTATACTGCGATTCCGGCCAGTTCACACATTTGGGCTGAGGCGACCGGTTGCGGACAGCTCCAGACCAGAAAAAAGAGTGCTTCACGACACCAACGACCGACGGGGTGACCTTGAACGTAACCGGCCCCCTTGGCTGCGGTCATCGCGGCTTGNNGCAGTTCGTCGATCTGGCTTTCCATCGTGTCGGCAACCAACGACAAATCGTTTCGCTTGATCGACTCTGCCTTTAGATAATCGACCGACGCACGCGCCAGGCCGACGGCCAGCGTCGACGTTTGCAATCCGCCCGTCCCCGCGCCGACGCCCGACTTCATCACTTCCGGAATCGGGCCGGCGATCAAATTTTCTGCGTTGATCTCGACATCATGCAAGGCGACCTGGTCGGTACAGCTGGCTGATAACGCGACCAAGTCCGCTCCGCCGCCACACTCGACGCCGGTCAGGTCGGTCGGAACAGCGGCCAAAAGCTCTCGTCCGTCGGCCATCGTCGCGGCAAGAACCAGCAGGTCGGCGTGAGCGGCCCCGGTAACCCACGGGGCGATGCCCGAGAGCCGAAAGCGATCGTGCGACTCGGCAATCGGCGTCGCTTCCAGGACGGGTTTGCCAAGGTGTCTGCGGCTGGTCGTCAAATGGCTGATCCCGACCGTAGCGAACGCGTCGCCAGCGATCAAACGTGGCAACCATTGCTCCGCCGGATTGCGATTTTCGCTGCCCGCGATCCGTCGACACGCTCCGATAAACTGGGTGATGATAAACGTGGTCGTCAAATCGGCCGCGGCCAGCCGCAAATACCCGCGTGTTTGGTCGACGTCGTTCCAGCCGAATCCGCCGGCGGTCTGCGGCATGAACCAGCGATAAACGCCAGCGTTCGCACAGGCGGCCAACGATTCGCTGGGCCAGTCGCTGGTGGTTTGCCAGCGGTCAGCGTGGTTTGACAGAAAGTCGCACAGCGTTTCGAAAGCGGGCGAGTCGGGAGTGTCGACAATGGCCAATTGGGGTTCCTTTTGGAGGTCTGGGTAAGCTTGGTTGGATGGTTAGGTGGTGCGTGTGTCGCTACGGCGTCATGGGGCGATTGGTTGGCTGGATGACTTGCGCGGATTGAATGCTTATGCGGTTATTGCGGTTGAGGAAATTGTTGGAAATTGTTCGCTGATGCGAATGACGCTCACCGCGCGCCGACAAAAACGTTATTCTTTTCCCCTTAGGAATCTATCCGAAACGGAACCGCGGCGGTCCGTTCAATTGAATCCAATTTTTGCACTGATGACGAGCGATATCGAGATGTCGATCACTTTACCTACGCCACCGGCGACCGAATCTGGCGAATCGAAGTTTCCAGAAGCACAGGCGATCTATCAAAAACTATGGTCGTTGGCTACCAACCTCTGGTGGTCTTGGCACCCCGAGTGTGACCAACTGTTTCGCGAAATCGATCCGATTCGCTGGCGACAGTTGGACCACAACCCGGTGGCGCTGTTGCGGGAGATGACGCCCGACCAAGTCGCCCAGCGAGCGACCGAGTTGGTGTTGCAGAGCCGCATTAATTATCTCTATCGACGTCTGCAAGAATACATGGCAGACAATCAGACCTGGGGTGCAACGAACGCCGGTGTGCTGGGCGCAAAGCCGGTCGCTTATTTTTCGGCGGAGTTTGGGATTCACGAATCGATCCCGATCTATAGCGGTGGCCTGGGCGTGTTGGCTGGCGACCATATCAAGAGTGCGTCGGGGTTGGGCGTTCCTTTGGTGGCGGTCGGTTTGTTTTATTCGCAGGGCTATTTTCGCCAGTATCTTGATGAAACGGGGATGCAGGGCGAAGATTATTTGAACACCAAGATCGAAGATTTGCCGATGGATCCCGCCGTCGGTGCGGACGGTCAACCGGTAATGGTGCGAATCGACACTCGGCATGGTTCGTTGTTGGCCAAGGTTTGGATGATGCAGGTCGGGCGAGTGCGTTTGTACCTGCTCGATTGCAACGTGGACGGCAACAGCCCTGAAGAACGCGAGTTGACCAGTCGATTGTATGGCGGCGACATTCGCACGCGGATCCGTCAAGAATTGGTGTTGGGCGTTGGTGGGGTGCGAGCCCTAGCGGCGCTTGGTATTCATCCCGGCGCGTATCACTTGAACGAAGGTCACAGTGCGTTCGGTGCGTTGGAAGTCGTGCGTCAGCGGATGCATGACGATGGTCTGTCGTTTGAAGAAGCGGCACGCCAAACGGCACGCATGAGCTGCTTTACGACTCACACGCCGGTGCCAGCGGGGCACGATCGCTTTACCGCTGATCTGATCGAAGAACACCTTGGGCCGTTGAGAGACTCGCTGGGGATTTCGCACGAGCAACTGATGTCGCTGGGGCGTGTCGATGGCAACAATCCCGAAGAGTCGTTCTGCATGACGGTGCTGGGGTTGAAGATGAGCCACTATGCCAATGCGGTCAGCAACCTGCACGGTGTGATCAGCCGCCGGATGTGGTCGTGTATGTGGCCCGATCGTCCCGAAGAAGAAGTGCCGATTGGTCACATCACCAACGGTGTCCACGTCCATTCTTGGTTAGCCCAGCAGATGTGGAAGTTGTATGACAAACATTTTCCGGTGAACTGGGCGCGGAATGTTCAGTCGCCCGAGATTTGGGCTGCGATTCATAATGTTGATCCGGGCGAATTGTGGGAAACGCATAATGCGCTCAAGAACAATCTGTTGACATTCGTACGTCGTCGGTTGAGTCGCCAATCGCGTCGACGTGGCGAAAGCGATGCGGTGATTGAAGCGGCACGCAACGCATTGGATCCGAACGTTTTGACGATCGGTTTTGGGCGCAGGTTTGCGACTTATAAGCGTGCCAATCTGTTGTTCCAGGAAATGGATCGGATTGCGGAATTGATCAGCAACACCGAGCGTCCGGTGCAATTCATTTACGCTGGCAAGGCGCACCCGAAAGACGAACCTGGCAAGCGATTCATTAAGGAGATCGCGAACTTGCGTCACGATCCCCGGTTCGCTGGTCGAGTCGCGTTTATCGAAGACTATGACATCAACGTTTGTCGTCACTTGATCCAAGGCGTTGACGTTTGGTTGAACAATCCGCGACGTCCACTCGAAGCGTCGGGCACCAGCGGCCAAAAAGTCGTGCTCAACGGCGGCTTGAACTGCAGCATTCTGGACGGATGGTGGGCCGAGGCTTTCAATGGCGATAACGGGTTCGCGATCGGGCATGGGACCAGCCACGTCAACGACGCGATCACCGATCAACGCGATGCCGAAGCGCTTTACCACACGTTGGCAAACGAAGTGATTCCGTGCTATTACGACCGTGATTATGACGGTTTGCCGAAGGCATGGATTCGCAAGATGATGCACAGTATCAGCACGCTGGCATGGCGATTCAGCAGTCATCGCATGGTGGCCGACTACAGCCAGCACAGTTACTTGTGGGCGGCCGGTGGCGTTACCTGCGATATGCGATACAGCTGATCAGCAGAGCCTGATATCGGACAACTTAGAATGACGAATCGCTTGAGTGTGATTCGTCATTTTTTTGTATCGGTCTGCCGTTCCTTTCGGAATCCGAGTTCGAAAGCCGGTTCCTGCAGTTCGTGTTTTACAAGTTTTATGGCGTCAGAAAAACTTGTAGGCTGCGACAACCGTGCGCACCGATGACCAGCGATTGTTCGATGTCGGCGGTTTTGCTGGGCCCCGACACGAAGACTCCGAAATCAGGGCCGCTTGCACCACAATGCTTCGATTCGCGAATTCGGCGATAGGCCTCATGCATGTGCATCGCCATGTCAGACCGCGAAACCAAAATCGCAAGGTGCTGGGTCAGGAAAATCATTGTCCGCTCGATCATGTTAGCGGGACGAACCCAAATCGCTCCGTTTTCGGCCACCGCGAACTCACCGGGAATGATCGCCCAATCGAGCGAGGCCAAGTAATGCGGATCGTCGACTTGGTCGCAGTTGAAGTTTCCGGGGATCACGTCCGGCACCAGCGATGCGATAAAGCGTGCGTCATTATAAGCATCGAAACCTTCTAAGATTTCGGCAACTTCGTCGGGGCGGTCAATGATGTGTACCGCGCCGCCGACGAAGGTCAAAATCTCAGTAAACTTTGCCACCGGATCGGCATAACGAACCAATCGATCGCGATCGACCGGGTCAGCCTNNTTGCTGGTGGTTGTCACTGTTTGTTTTCCCGATTTTTGGCATACCACTGTGCAAAGCTTTCCGTCGGCGGTTCCGGCAATTCGCGATCACGGCTCCACATATTAAAGCGATTCACAAAGACGGATCTCGGTAATGTTCGCATCGCTGCGCGACCGATGCGGCCGGCAAGGTTGTAGAGCCTTGGGCTGCGGAACAGCATCGACGCGGCTCTCATCGGCAACGTCTTATCGATCGACAGCAGGCCGCGTTTGCCGAACTCCTTTCGCCACGCTAACAATTGATGGTGCAGCGGAATTTTGACGGGGCAAACGTCGGTACACGACCCGCAAAGGCTGCACGCATAAGGCAGGCTCTTATGCTTCTTGTCGTCCGTCGCTGGATTCAAGACCGAACCGATCGGCCCGGGCACCGTTGCCCCGTAACTGTGTCCGCCGCTGCGGCGGAACACGGGACACGTATTCATGCACGCTCCACAGCGAATGCATCCCAATGCCGACCGGAACGTTTCGCTTTGGCGCAGTTCGGTGCGTCCGTTGTCAACAATGATGATATGCATCTCACTGCCGGGATCACGTGGTCCGTGGAAGTGCGATGTATAAGTGGTGATCGGTTGACCGGTGGCTGATCGTGCCAACAGACGCGTGAAAACGCTCAGGTCATCCAGCCGTGGGATGATTTTTTCCATCCCCATGCTGGCGATGTGAATCGGCGGCAAAACCGCCCCCAGGTCAGCGTTCCCCTCGTTCGTGCAGACGACAATGCCACCGGTTTCTGCGATCGCGAAGTTGATCCCTGTCAAACCCGCTTCGCCATGCAGGAACTTGCCACGCAAATGGCCGCGCGCCGCTTCGGTCAAATACTGCGGATCGCTCGCCCCGGCGTCGGTTCCCAAATGTTCGTGGAACGTCTCGCCCACTTCTTCCTTCTTGATATGGATCGCTGGCAAGACGATATGGCTTGGCGTTTCGCGTCGCAACTGGACAATCCGCTCGCCCAAGTCGGTATCGATCACTTCGATACCACGTTCTTCCAAGTACCCGTTCAGGTGACACTCTTCGGTCAACATCGACTTGCTTTTGATCATCCGCACGACGCCGCGGCGCTGCAAAATCTCATACACAATTCGATTGTGTTCTTCGGCGTCGATTGCCCAGTGGACCTGTGCGCCAAGTGCTTTCGCGTTCGCCTCAAATTGGACCAACAATTCCGGCATATTCGCGATCGCTTCGGTCTTAATCTGCGACGCACATTGACGCAAATACTCCCACTCGGGGATTGCCGACGCTTGGGCGTCGCGTTTGCTGCGGACGAACCAAAGTGCGCCATCGTGCCAGTGGGTGCGTTGGACGTTGGCGACAAAGTCTTTAGCCATCGCGGGGTGCTCGCGATGTGGCGGTGCATTGTGATCGCCCCCGGAACCATGGTTCGGCAGGATCGGCAATTGCGACTCGCCACGTCGTTGCGGCGTGCCGCTGGGATCACCGCCGTTGGCGATGTTCACAACTGGCAACGGCAGTGTCGTTGACATAATGCTTGGTAGCCTTTAATTGCAAGGAATTGTCGATTGCGGCAAGTTGCCCGAGTGGGTCAGCAAAGGCCGCCCCATCAAGACTTGCGAAATGTGCATCACTTTCAATGGTGTACCCGACCGGCGAATCAATCCGTCGAGGTGCATCAGGCAAGACATATCGCCAGCGACGATCACCTCGCTGTCGGCGGCCAAGTGATCGGCAATTCGATCGCGGCCCATCGCAACTGAAACGTCCGCTTCATTGACCGCAAACGTACCACCGAAACCACAGCACTCGTCGCTGCGTTGCGGTTTTGCCCACGTGATTCCTTCAACTTTGTCCAACAGTTCACGCATTTTGTCACGTGTGCCGTAGAAGCGCGTCTCACTGCTGGCGGCCAACCGCAATTCTCGCAACCCGTGACAGCTCTGGTGGATGCTGACCCGATGCGGGAACCGCACGCCCAACGAATCGACCTTCACCACATCGGCCAAAAACTCGCACAGCTCGAAGGTCGACGAACGTACCTTCTCGTATGTCGGATCGCCCGCCGGGAAATAGTCCTCATAGTGATGGCGCACCATCGCGGTGCATGAACCCGACGGGCAAACCACCTGGTCAAACTCCGCGAACAACTCGACCAGGCGACGGGCGACCGGGGCAGCATCGGCTGTACAACCTGTATTGGCCATCGGCTGGCCGCAACAAGTTTGCCCTTTGGGGAAAACGACGTCCAAGCCTTGGCGTTCGAGCAATTCCAGCGTCGCGACGGCTACGTCGGGATAAAATTGGTCGATATAGCAGGGAACAAAAAGTGCGACAGACATGGATGGACGAAGCCAGACGGTGTGCGATTCGCGGAAGCAGGTTCGGGGTGTTTCTGATTATAGTTCACCGGGGCACCATCGGGACATCGGTCTGCGAATCTAACGACGGCAACCCGCGGCCCAAGTCCCCCCGGCTGGATGCGTCGCGAGGCTTCGAAGTTCGGGCTTCGCGGGCAGCGGTAATCCACCGGTTAAGGCGTTGCAGGTCGGGAATTTGGTCAAGGTTGACGATTCGTTTGCCGCGTGAACTGAGTGCCAGACGTTGTAGGTCGCGGCGAATCATTCCGGCGGAATCTCGCGCCAGGTTCTGGCGATTGCCGCGGTGGACGGCGCGCAAGAGCAGCGATTCCTGTGGCGTCATATCGTCAAAATGACTTGCGAAACGAATCGCCCAGCGGCCGCGACGCACGAGGGTGCGGATGCGCTGGGTCGGTGGGGCGAGCCGGGCATTGGGGCAGTTTTGTTGTGCGGCCAGGTAGTCGGCCAGCCGCTTTTCGAGCCGCCGTGGGGTTAATCGCTGTAGGTGGCTGTCGGTGCGGCAACCGATCTGGCGCAGCAATTTGATTTGGCCTGCGGAAAAAATGCCGATGCTTGCCAGCGATACTTGAGAGCCCGCTTTTCTAGCTTGGCGGCGTTGTGGTTTTTGCTGGCCAACGGGCGGCGAAGCGGATTGAGATGGTAGCGTAGGGGCGGGGCACGGCGCTACCAGCCGATCGTCTTCAATGCGGGCCGCAGCGGCTGACTTGGTTTCAGGTTTGACGCGAACATAAACCAACGTTGTTTCGTGCGTCGTGTTGGTTTGCGGCAACGTTTTGACAGGCTGCGGCGTCGTTTGGCGAGCCGCAAAGAATTGTCGGATGATCCGTAACATCGTCGCTCCACTCCCGCTTTCGGATATCAGGTTCCAGCCGCTGCTGTACACCAGACCGCTCTGCGAACGCCAGGTCGCCAGTGTCGCAATCCTAACGCTGAAGTTGCAAGTGAAGTCGAAAAGACTGCGCCCGCGCCTTCGGTTGTTATCGAGTTGATCTTTTTTGGGTGTCGCGTTTTTGATACTCGGCGGCCGGGCCAAGTATTTTTTTGATTTTGTCGGGCGATGAAAAACAGCGTAAAAGACGGATGTTTCGCGACTTGATGGGCTGCGAGCGGTCTTCGGCACGACGGATGCATTTAGGGGATGTGTCCAGCAGCATGATGGCTGGCGACTGAAAAAACTTTTCCCTCCTGTTTCTGAAGGAACCGTCCCATGCCTCGACTCACTCGCAACCTCATGTTGGCCGCTGCCGCAATCGCTGGCACACTCGTCACCGCGTTTCAAGCGGATGCTTCGGCCCCAGTTTGTATTCGTCACGCGAGCGAAGTTTATCGCGAGTCGGTTCGTCAGTTCGAGGACGCGGTCGATCGGTCGCGATCTGGCGGCCAGACGAGTCGTTTTGAAGTCCGCCTACTGCGACAGCAGGCCGATCGTTTTCATCACACGGTCCGCAGCCATAACGATTACTTCCGATATGCCAGTTCGTGGCAAAATCTGTCGGATTTGCATTTCCGAGTCGAACGATCGTTTGTGGCCGGATGCCGTCAATCGGACCCTCGATTGTTTCACGCTTGGCGACATGTTTCGTTGCAGTACGATCGGCTGAGCGACGCAGTGCTTTTTCAAGCGAATGCCGGGCGAGGGCGTCAGGGCAGTTGGGAGCATCGAGGCGGACACGAACGTTTTGGCGACGACCGTTTCGGAGGCGGCTGGCATAACGATGACTTCCGTCGAAATGATCCGTTTGGACGCGATCCGTTTGGTCGCGATCCGTNNGTTCGGCCGCGACCAGTTCGGCCGCGACCAGTTCGGTTCACGCCACCCCGTCGCTCGTCCTTCGTTTGGGCCTTCCGTAGTGCCGATCCCTGCTGTTCCGCCAGTTCGCGGTTTCGCCCCCCAGGTTGATCCGCGACGCGAAGCTGCCGCAGCAATCACTGGCGCGATTTTGCAACGACTGCTCAATTAAGCTTCAACGACATTCGGGTCGAATAAAAACAGAGGGCTGGCATCGCCGACGGATGCCAGCCTTTTTTCGTAGAATGGCAGGTCCAAGCCACCGAACCGCAATCCAACGATGGATCATCAATGACCGACATCAAAAGTCCCGCCCTGTTGTATGCTAAAGGTTTTTTAATGTTTGCCGTCGGGACTTTGGCATCGATCCTGTTGTTAATCGACCGGTTTGACATAAGGTCCGCGATCTTATTGGCGGTCGCGGTATGGGGATTTTGCCGAGCATATTACTTCGCGTTTTATGTGATCGAGCATTATATCGATCCGCAATATCGCTTCGCCGGCTTGGTCGACCTTATAAGGTATTGTGCGAATCGGCGGGGCAATCGTTCATCTCGTGATTTGCAATAAAGCTGCGACGACTTTGATCAACACCACCAATCGCCATCTTCGGTGATCGGCTTGATCGGGCAACGCATCGAATCGAGCGCCGAGGCGATTTCCCCAGCGGCCCAATCGAGGTCGTCGACTTCCAATCGATATTCGGGCCAACCCGATGTCGACGGCCAGATGTTGTGTGGCGCTGGCCAACGTTGTTCGGGACGAGTCCACTGCATCCGCGCGATCAACCGCGGGATGTTTCGATCGGAGCCTGCTTCGTCGACCGTTAACGGACCGACGAACGCTGAAACCCACGCCGAGTCATCGTCGACGTCGACGATCGGCCCACCGGCCAACATCGCTGTTTGTTGTGGCGTTTGCACGACTGCGGGCGCGTTTGCGATCACTGTCATCGGCGACGGAAACGGGTTTTCGGCGAAGGTATGGATGCCGAACCGCGACGATAGTCGATCGCACAAATCGGCGCGTGTCGCCGCGTCGCTGCCTAGCAGTGCCATCGATGCGTTGCCCGATTCGAGGTGCTGGGCCAATTGCCGCAGAGTCCATCCGAAACGCGGGTCGCGATAATCGGCGGCGACATCGCAAGCCGGGCGAAGGACAAAACGCCGTGCGGTGTAGCGTGGGTGCGGTACGGTCAAATCGCTTGAACCGCCGATCAAATTGCCGTGCAAGACGACGTCCAGATCGATGCTGCGGGCCGCCCAGCGACGATCACGCACTCGCCCGAGCCGATTTTCCAGATCCTGCAGCCAAGCGAGCACTTGCCGAGCACCGGCGGTGGTATCGAACGCTGCGACGCCGTTCAAAAACGGGTCCTGGCCGCTGGGGCCACCGATCGGCGGTGTTTCGTAGAGTCGACTGGCGCGAAAGTTTGCCACCTCTGGCATCGTCGATAATTCGCGCGCCGCTGCTGCGATCGCCGATTCGCGTGTCCCCAGATTCGCTCCAAAACTGACTAAACACTGTGCCATTACGCTTCATCCGATAGGCACTGAGGCGGGATTGTGTCGGTTGCTGACTGGTTTTCCCCAGTCAAATCGGCCAAGGGTGGTAGGAGCCGACGATTTAAATGGTCAAGATAGTCGCTAAGAATGTCTTCGCGGCGGGACAACATGGCACATTGTCCGACGCGGCGAGAGTGAATCAGATCGGCGGCGACGAGTTCTTTCAAGTGATGCGAGATGGTTGCTTGAGTGATCGAGAACTCGGAAACCAATTGTTTGCAGGCGACTTCGGGCTGGCCAGCGATTCGCTGTAGGATCGCAAAACGCTGTGGGTCAGCCAGCGCCTTGGCGATCCGATGCAATTGCTCGTTGGTCAACCGGTTTTCCTGGACGTTCATAATCGTCAATCTATAGCCTCCGGCACCTCCGCTCAATCGACCCATCCACTAGGTAAGCATGTCTGAACCCGAACCGCCAGCCGATTCGGTATTCCGAACCGCGATCACGATCGAGCTAGGGTTGGGTTTCGTCGCCATCTTTTTGGGGTGGCTGACCGGCGTCGACGTGCGGCAATGGTTGCCCGAGTTTCGTGTCGAAACGTTGTTACCGATTGCCAAAGCGATCGGCTGGGGCACGATCGCGGCGCTGCCGATGTTGGCGGTTGTCGAAGTGATCGAACGGATCGATTGGGAACCGTTTCGCGAATTGCGGGCGCTGGACCAAATGCCGATTGTATCATCGCTGCTTTCGCTGGGCCCTGCGGAACTGATCACCATTTCGCTGGCCGCCGGGGTCGGCGAAGAATTGCTGGTCCGCGGTTGGTTGATGGGATGGATGATCGGGCCGCTGGATCAAGCGAGCTGGTTGACGATTTGTGCCGGAGTGGTCGCTAGCGCCGTTGCATTCGGGCTGATGCACCCCGTCACGCCGACCTACATCGTGTTAGCCACGTTGATCGGCATCTACCTTGGCGGTCTGGTGATTTGGACCGGAAATCTGTTGGTGGCGATCGCGGCGCACGCGGTTTACGACGCGGTCCATTTGTTGATCGCCCGTCACGGATTTAAGTCGAAACCGCCCGAAACGGAGTGATTGGAGCGGGGAATAAGTGTCCGGTACCTTTTGAGCGAAGCACCCCAAGGGCGA
>DIUH01000134.1:6120-6598 GCA_002428205.1 Planctomycetaceae bacterium UBA6163 | reverse complement strand
CACCAAGCGTTCAACGCCGTCAAAACTTGGTCGCGACCGCGCAAACTGGTCCACAACGAATCGTCGACATCGAGCCGAATTTCGTATTGGCCTTCGCGTTGGCAATCGGGTTCGCCACAAAAATGCGGCAAATCGGCAACCCAGACGATGCGATAAAGGGGAACGTGTTTGTCGTCAACCAGAACGATGGGTGAATCCATGTGTCGGTGAGTGCCAGATTAGAGGGATTCGAGTGACTTATTTATCCGAGTTCGCTGCTGCGATGGGCTGCGGCGGCGACTGCGTTGATCAGCCCCGCACGAACCCCATTTTGCTCCAGTGCCCGCAGTCCGGCAATGGTCGTTCCACCGGGGCTGGCCACGGCATCCTTCAGTTCCGCCGGATGTTTGTCCTTTAACTGAGAAATCATCTGTGCGGTCCCCAGCACGGTTTGCGTCGCCAAACGCATCGCGATCTCGCGTGGCAATCCGGCGAAAAC
>DIUH01000134.1:4557-6099 GCA_002428205.1 Planctomycetaceae bacterium UBA6163 | reverse complement strand
ACCGAAGCCAAGATTTTATCGGTCGTCTGTTTATCAGCCGCCGAGACTCCATCGGCGACGCAATACGCCGACGCTCCCGCACCGACCAAACAGGGCGTATTGGGCATGACGCGAACGACGCGATCGGTCGCTAACCAAACCGTCAACTTCGCCAGCGACACTCCGGCGGCGACCGACAGGACCAATCGTCCGCCCCAGCGACCGGCCGCTTTGGCCGCAACGGTCGCGACCATATCGGGTTTAACGGCGATAATCACGGTATTGGCGGCATCAACGGCGGCCACCAATTCGTTATCGATCTTGCACCCCGGCTGATGCTCGCTCCACCACGCCAGCGCCGCAGCACTCGGGTCGATCACATGAACATCGCTGGCCGCAAAGACGCCTGCACGGATCAGGCCGCTGACAAGCGCCTGGCCCATTCGGCCACCGCCGATCAGGGTGAGTTTTTCAGAAGCAGTCATTCGCAACCGTTGCGCCGGTGTGGGGAAGGGTGTGTAGAAGGTTGATTGACATTGGTAGCATCATCACTCTACAGTGATCCGTTTTTCCCGCCCAGAAGCCGGGTGGAAATTAACCGATTCATCTTCTCCAAACGAAAGACCCCGCTAGCGTGCAAGAGGCGATTGAGAAAGCGAACACACTCATCGAAGCGATGGGTTGGATCCGTAAGTTTCGTGGCAAAACGACGGTCATCAAGTTGGGCGGCAGTCTGCTAGAGGACGAAGACGCCCGACGCCATATCCTGCTGGACATCATTTTCATGGAAACGGTCGGCATGCGTCCGGTCGTTGTTCATGGCGGTGGCAAAGCGATTACGCAAGAGTTGGCTGCGGCGGGAATCGAAGCGAAGTTTGTTCGTGGCCGCCGCGTGACCGATCCCGAAACGCTGAAGATCGTTCGCAAGGTTTTGGCTGGCGACTTGAACCGCCAACTGACGCAGGAGATCGAACAGCTTGGCGGACGAGCGATCAACCTTTCACCCGACACAACCAATGTGCTGTTCGGTGAAAAACTGATTACCGAAGATGGTGTCGATTTGGGTGCGGTCGGGCATGTGACGCGAGTCGATCGTGATGTGATTGAAGGGTTGTCTTATACCGATCAAGTGCCTGTGATCCCGTCGATGTGTGTCGGTGCCCAAGGCGAGCTTTATAATGTGAACGCTGATACCGCCGCGATGGCCGTGGCGGAAGCTCTTGGGGCCGAAAAGCTGATTTTCTTGTCAGACGTCAATGGCGTTCGCCGCGATAAAAACGATCCCGAAACGATTATTCATTCGCTTTCGCCAGATCAAGCACGCGAGTTGATCGCTAGCGGAGTGATCGATGCGGGGATGATTCCTAAGGTCGAAGCTTGTTTGCAAACGCTCGATCGCGGCGTCGGCAAAGTTCATATTATCGATGGACGTTTGAGACATTCGTTGTTATTAGAAATTTATACAACGTCAGGCGTAGGGACTGAGATCCGCAAGTAACGCTGACCCGCTAACCACGAAGGAACGCCAGCATGAGCAACCAGCAAACGGCGATCGTTTCCGCA
>DIUH01000134.1:1100-4488 GCA_002428205.1 Planctomycetaceae bacterium UBA6163 | reverse complement strand
GGATCGCGCGGCAAGCGGGCCAGTTGCGTGATGGCGGTTCAGGCGATCGCTTTCGAATCATCACACTTTTGGGTGGCGATCACGGCGACACGCTGGCGTGCCGATCGGCGGGCGGTCGTATCGATGATCAAGCCGCAATGCTGCCGCTGGCCGCTGGGTTCCGCCACGTCGCTCCGGGTGACACCCGAGCACTCGAAAAGGCGATCGACGCTCAAACCATCGCCATCCTGCTCGCGCCGGTCGATTGGACTCGTGGCGGCGAACCGTTTGACTCCGATTATTTGCGACAAATCCGCAAAATCTGCGACGAACGCGGCCTGTTGATGATCGTCGACGAGACTCGGTTGCCGGCGGCAATTAGCGGCAATTGGTTCTTCCATCAAGCGGCGGAAATCACCGCCGATATCGTGACCGCATCGGCCGGTTGGACCGGCGGGTTACCGGGCGGATTGATTTTTGTGGCCGATTCGGCACAAGCTGCCGCGTTACAAGGTTCCACGGCGGTTGATAGGGGCGATTCGCTGCAGAACGAGTCCGGTGGTGACGATGATTCCGGTGGCGACAGCGAAATTAGCGTTAAAGTCCAGTTCTGTGGCCGGTCGGCGATGCCGATCGGCGAAACCGACTATCCTTTGCTGCGAGCTGTGATCGCGGCAACGGCCGGAAAAATCGTTGCTGACGGCGGTCCCGGCCAAATCGGCGAAGCAGCCGCACGGTGGGATGAAGCTTGGCAGACATTCGCTGACGGGTTTGAGTTCGTCAGCGGATGCATGACGGTTGGGTTGTGGGCCGTGACGCGGTTCGACTTGCCGGTTGGTGAGGTTCGTAGAGCGGCAGAGAAGCACGGATTACGCTGGATCGAGTCGAGCGACACGACTTTGCTGGCTTGTTTGCCGATTCTTAACAGTGCGACCGGCGGCAAAGGGCTGTCAGCGACCCTAGAAGAGCTGTTCCAGAAATTACGATTGACGCTGGAAGCGATTGAACGACAAACGATCGAGTCTTAAACAATGCAACACTTAGAGACGCTGTTTGATTTAACACGCGATGACCTGACAAGGGTCCTGGCGACCGCCGTCGAACTGAAACGACGCTTGGCCCAGGGGGATCGTCCGCCCGTGTTGCAGCAGAAGGTATTGGCATTGTTGTTCGAAAAACCGAGCCTAAGGACGCGTGTCAGTTTCGAAGCGGGGATCGCCCAGCTGGGCGGCACATCGCTGTTTTTGGGCGAAGAAGTCGGCTGGGGCAAGCGTGAGTCGTATGCGGATTTTGCGCGCGTGCTGGGCGAGTATGTCGACGTGGTCGTTTGCCGCGCCAAATGTCACGACCGAGTGCGTCAATTGGCATCTTACAACATCGTGCCGGTGATCAACGGATTGACCGACCTGAGCCATCCGTGCCAAGCGATCGCTGACGTGATGACGATTCAAGAATCGTTAGGTGATTTGGCCGGTCGACGATTGGTATTTGTCGGTGACGGCAACAATGTCGCGCGGTCATTGATGTTGATTTGTGCGATGATGAAAATGTCGTTCACGTTAGCATGTCCAGAAGGTTATGAAGTCGATGCTACCTGGTGCAATCGGGTAATGAAGGCATATCCCGAAGCAAAGATTTGCCAAATGCGTGATCCCAGCGAAGCGGTTGTCGACGCCGACGCGATCTATACCGATGTTTGGATCAGCATGGGGCAAGAAGCGGAACAGGCGGAGCGGCGGCAAGTGTTTGGTGATTATCGGATTGACGAAAAACTGATGAAGATGGCTCCGCGCCACGCCCGCGTGTTGCACTGCTTGCCAGCGGTGCGTGGTCAAGAAATCACCGACGGAGTGATCGATGGTCCGCAGAGTGATGTGATTCGGCAAGCGGGAAATCGAATGCACGCCCAGAAAGGCTTGCTAGTCTGGTTGCTCGCGCGCCAATGGGTCGACGAAAACGTACCCGGTTAACGTACGTGTTGCCGGTCAATTTGATTGGACTTGGCCGACGCAACGCTTTTGAATAATCAGTCTTCGCTGAACAAGTGATCGAGCGACGCCATCCTTAAAGCCCGGCGGAAATATCTGTCGAGCGACTCGAGTTCTTTGATCGCCGCAATTTTCTCGAGCAAGGGCGTATCGACTTGGCCAAAACGAGCTTCCAGGACTTGAATCAACGACTGGCGTTTACCCTGTTCAAGGCCTTTCTCGATTCCTTGCTCAAGCCCTTTCTCGATTCCCTGTTCAAGGCCTTTCTCGATTCCTTGTTCAATCCCCTTCTCAAGCCCCTGTGCGATCCCGACTTGCACACCGATCGCAATCAAGTCTTTTCCGGACTGCGTTTCTCGTAAATCTGGCAATTGACCCACTAGCATCTTTTCAATCTCCAATTTCCCTTTTTCCACGAACCGCTGTTCCAGCCAATTGATAAAAACTTCCAAAAGCACCGCTTTCTGCGGTTTATCCAGATCGCTCGAAGCGATTTGATTATAGCAACCGGCAGCGTTTTGTTCGAGCTTTTCCGCGTCTGCTTCCATCAACGGTTGGAAGACGGCCACCAGCGGATGGACAGGCTGAGTGTCGGCTAGCCGCTCCAAAATGTCGACAAGCGAATGGACGCTGACGATATGACACCAAGGCTCGGTGCGCGGATCGAGCGAATCATCCGCGAACAAAATCACTCCCTGAACTTTGCGCCCACGCATTTTCTGCTGGACTAACGCCATTTCCTGTACCAGGCGAATGTAGATCGCCTCGTCGCGTTGAAACTGGATCTCTAAGATCGTCACAACTTCATTCGTGTCATCGGGAATCAGCACTCCGTCAGCAGTTTGTTCAATCGCCTTGAGCGTAATCGACTGAAATCGACAGGGTCCCGGCGAATGCAAACCGGTCAGCTCGAACANNCCCCAGTCAGCAGGTAGGCGGCATTCGCCCTAGCAACACACAGGACCACACCACAAGCCTTTGGTCGACGAACCCAAAGCAGTTACCCGAAAAGCGTGACACACCGCCCCGCCGCTGACATCGCGCCCGTCTGCGATCCATCGCTCGATCCATCTTCGAAACCGGCTGAAAGTTCCCGCTTGGCAACTTTTTCGAGCTTTCGTGGAACGATCGAGGCCCGAAACGGGCTAGCGAAACGAAATCGCAAATGACGTCAAGATTGGCCGGAACGTCATCAAAATCGACGGGCGGTCAATCGGCATCCGCGGTTTCCGCCGGGCGCAACGAATCGATCTTCGGTGATGCTTTTAGCCGAGAAAACAATTCCGGGTCACAAGCTACGGCCTCTGAACCATCGACATGAATCGCAACCGTTGCCTTGCCACCCATAACGCTCTCGGCAAGTTGAATCATGCGGCGCACCGCGTCCTGTGGGATCGCAGACGGTCCTCGGCGATCAGCGG
>DIUH01000134.1:0-1090 GCA_002428205.1 Planctomycetaceae bacterium UBA6163 | reverse complement strand
TCGCGCTTGTACAAAAAGAACTTAAAACCATTTGACGAGACAACCAACGCATCACCCGACAGCGCACAAACATAATTTTCCTGTTCGGTTAACAGTTGTTCTCGATGAATCTCAAAGAGCGATAAACCGGCTTCCGCGGCTGCCTCACGAATTAATCGCATATCAAGCGGAATCGGCTCATTCGCCAAAAAAACCAAACGACGAATTTCGTCATAAGGGGAAAAACCTGGCGGATTGGCTGCTGCAACACTCGAGTCTTTCGAAACCAGTCCTTCAAACCAACCCTCTGGTACATCGACCCACTGCTCAAATTCCTCTCGCGACAAATCCCGTCCCGCCTCAATCAACCGTTGGACGGCGCCGCGAAACCCGTTTCGGTCGTTGCGGATCGCGAAAACCAACGCACGTGCTTTATCGCGATACTCATCATCAAGACGGCGTGCCGACAAGATCGCATCATCGTTCTTCCCAAGCCTGGCAAGGCAAAGAACGCGAATGAAATCGATCTGTTCCAGCAGATAAGACATATAAGAGTTTTCATCTTCCTTTTCCGCTACTTCAAGACGAGCGAACGCGTCAAACGCTTCTTGATAGCGGCCTTCAGCGTACAGTGTCTCCATCTGTGACAATACGAACTCGGGAAGATTCGGGAAATTGGCTCGGTGAAGTCGTTGGAGTTCCTGGTATTCTTGGCTATCGAACGATAGACGGTGCCTTGCAATGTCGTAAACCTGCTGCTTGAAATCTGATGATTGGTAGTAGGCGATGATTGAATCGGTTTCGATGTGGCAATCGACGACGTTGTAAAGGAATGTGTCGCCGGAGTCATCCTTGGGGCGGTATTTTACCGCTGACTCGTAGTACGTTTTGGCTTTTTCATAATCTTCGTCATAGTAGGCTCGGTCGCCGAGTATCATGAAGGTTAACCAGTCCGCACTGTGCGTCACCAAGTGCTTTGCAACCAATTCGTCGATCTCAGCTTCGATTTTTGATCGCACCTGGTTATCGGGCCTTGCCTGGCTATCGGTGCCCTCTTCATTCAGTTCAGCGTGAAGTCCGTTTAGCAGGATACGAAAGCAATCGACCTTCT
>DIUH01000064.1 GCA_002428205.1 Planctomycetaceae bacterium UBA6163 | reverse complement strand
CGGAACTATGCAGCCAGGGAAAATACCAGCTCGCGTGCGAACTGGTGAATCCGCTCGTCCAAGCCCAGCCACAGAACCAGCCGGCCAAGGACCTGCTCGCCGATGCCTTCGAGCAACTCGGCTACCAGCAGGAAAACGCTGGCCTCCGCAACAGCTACCTCGCGGCCGCCTATGAGCTTCGGTCAGGCATCCCCGAGGGCGAGATCGTCAGCTCCAGCAGCCCGGATGTTATCCGCGCGATGTCCACCGAACTGTTCCTCAACTTCCTGGGCATCCGCATGGACGGCAGCAAGGCCGAGGGCATGCGATTCACGATGAATCTCATCACCCCCGATAATGGCGAGAAGTTCCTGGTCGAGCTGGACAACGCCACCTTGACCAACCTCCCAGGGTTCATTTCCGACAAACCTGACCTGACGCTAACGATCAATCGCTCCGACCTCGAGCAGACAATGATGGGCGTCAAGACGCTCGAGGCGCAGATCATGGATGGCACCGCAGCGGTTGAGGGCGACGTCTCGATCCTCGGCAAGCTCGCGGCGACGATGGTCGATTTCGACCCGCGGTTTGAAATCATGCCGGGGACGAAGGCACGCGGTGGGGCTGTGATGAAAGCCAATCCCTACGAGGCGCTCACGGGCAAGTCCATCGCCGAGTAAAATCGCCGGGAGCAAGTCGCTTGCGTGGGCGAGACCTGGGCGATGACGCAAAACCTTATGAAATACATGGGATAAAACAAAAAGCCGACGTGATGACCACGACGGCTTTTCGTCTATTCGTGGGTCGGAAAGTGTTGCAACCAAACAGAGAAGTTAAAATTTCAGATTCCGCATTAGCGACCGGCGCCTCAGTCGAAAGATGGGCTTGCGAAAGCTTCAGTGTCTCTGGATGGCCTCAAAGGCAACTTCAATCCCTTTGAACGACTTGACCCAAATACATCGGACTGACCACGTGCGGAAGCCGCTGCTGCGAGGCATTCTGATTTGCGGTGAGTGCAATTGCCTTGCCGGTAGTTTATGCAAGTATGTCTGTGGCGACTGATCCAGCGACGTCTGTCAGACGCATTTCGCGACCGGCGTAGCGGTAGGTGAGTTGCTCGTGGTCGAGACCAAGCAGATGCAGGATGGTGGCGTGCCAGTCGTGGATATGCATCTTGTTCTCGATCGCTTCATAGCCATGCTCGTCGGTGCGACCATACTGAAAGCCGCCTTTCACGCCTCCACCGGCCATCCACATCGTGTAGCCTTTGTGATTGTGGTCGCGTCCGGTCCCCGAGTCGGAGTACGGCGTGCGACCGAATTCGCCGCCCCACAGGATCAGCGTGTCTTTCAATAGGTCGCGACGTTTCAGGTCGGCCAATAGCCCGGCGATCGGTTGGTCGGTCTCGGCGCAATTGTCTGCCAGGGCGGTCTGGATGTTGCTGTGTTGATCCCAACTGCCATGCCCCAGTTCGATGAACCGCACGCCAGCTTCCGCGAATCGCCGCGCGAGCAAACACTGACGACCGAAGCCATCGGTCGGGGCTTCGTTGATCCCATACAGCTTCAGCGTCTCGTCCGTTTCTCCCGCGATATCCATCACACCGGGGACCGCATCCTGCATGCGGAATGCGAGTTCAAAGTTTTCGATTGCTCCTTCAACCAGCGGATTGTGCTGATCGCGACTGAGTTTCGCGCTGTTAAGTGCGTTGATCAGGTCGAGCTGCTCACGTTGCTCGGATCGCGTAATGCGTTGGTTTACCGCGTTGTTAATGCCGTAGGGATTGGCTTCGCCGCGACGGAGTTGATCGATGCGACGGTTGCGTTGCGAACTGTCCTGGATCGTAAACTTGGTCCCTTGAAAAGCGGCTGGCAGAAACGAGCTGCCATAGTTCTGAGCACCACCGGTTGCCGTAGGCGGATTGATGGAGATGAAGCCCGGCAGATTCTGGCTTTCACTGCCAAGACCGTACAGCGTCCAAGCCCCCAACGACGGTCTCACCGACTGAAAGTTGCCAGTGTGCATTTGGATGAAGGCTTGTGCGTGAGCCGGTTGGTCGCAGTGCATCCCATTGAGTAGGCAGAGATCATCAGCGTGTCGCGACACATTGGGAAACAGCTCCGAAATCCAGGTTCCGCTTTCCCCTTGCTGATTGAATTTCCAAGGAGATGCACACCAGGGGGAACCGTAGTTCGATGGCTTTCCATGGGCTTGCGTTAAGCGAGGTTTGTAATCGAACGTATCAACATGCGACGGTCCGCCGCGCATGCAAAGGAAGATGACCCGTTTGGCGCGAGGGGCGAAGTGCGTCTTAGGTAAGTCAAGCCTCGATCGTTTCGGTTGAGTCTCCGCTGCCGCCAGTCCCGCAAACGCGAGATAGCCGAAACCAGCCGAAATTGCTCGCAGTGCATCGCGGCGTGAGATTGATGTTGTTCGGTGTGAGCAGAAGCGAGAGTTCATAACGTCATACCTTTTCAAATAGATTGGTTCAAAAAATGTGACCGCTTCGCGGTCGGAGCGTTAATGTTGCCATGGTTAGTCGATCGAACTGAACTCGACCGTGCTGAGCAGGGCTTGGCATACGAGCGGAAGCTTTTCCTCATCGGTCAAGTAATCCATCACGAGTTTTCTTTCTGATGGTGACGGCAGTCGGCCCAGCGTTAGTAGGTAGGCGTATTCGAGCCTTTGGTTGACCGACTGCTTCATCAAGCGACTCGAGATCGCCACCGCTTGATCCTGCACAAATTGGTTATTCATCAGGAATAGCGACTGCAAAGGTGTTAGAGTTGTATCGCGGCTGCCGGTGACAAGACTTGCATCAGGCGCGTCGAATGTCTCCAGCATTTCGGGCAGCACGCTGCGGACACGCGGCAGATACACCGATCGCGTGTTGGCATCGATCGCTCGAATCACCGGCTCGAAGACATTTTGACCAACGCCGCCTTCACCTGCCTCTCGCAAATAGGTTCCTAGCGGACGCTCCAAGTCCAGTTGCCCAGACACGGCGAGCATCGCGTCGCGAACCGCTTCCGCTTCCAGCCGCCGCTGATTCATCCGCCAATAGAATCGGTTGTCAGGGTCAATGCCGTAGTTCTGCGATTCGTAGGTCGAAGCGAGTTGCCAAGTTCGCGACAGTGCAATCTCGCGGATCAATGCCTTGATCGACCAATTCTCTTCGATCAGTCGACTCGCCAAGTAATCCAGCAACTCCCGATGGCTCGGCGTCTCTCCTGCGTGACCGAAATCATCGACCGTCCGCACCATCCCTCTGCCGTACATCCAGTGCCAAACCCGATTGGCAATCACGCGAGCTGTCAGCGGGTTCTGGGGGCTGGCGATCCAGTCGGCCAATTCCAATCGCCCGCTTTGGCTGTGGTGCGTAAGACTTGGCAAACCTGGCGTGCGATGCCGACGAAAGCCAGCGTCTTTCGTCAACCCATTCAGCGTCTGCTTCTTCGGCGGGCTGAGTACCTGCAGCACGCCGCGTTCGACAAACTGAGCTGGCTTGTCGAGTTCCCCGCGGATCAAGAGGCGAGTTGGTAGTGCGGCATCACGATCCTGCGTTCCCATCGCGAACACACGTGGCTGACCGCGATTCGAATAAGCTTGCAGTGCCGCTTCGGTCTTATCACGATCCGACCGATACTTGCGGAGCAGTCCACGAAAGACGTTTTCGCCCGAGCGGATCTTTTTCATCGCATCTTCGATTGCCTTAGCGGCATCATCACGCTGTTTGACAAGTGCCGCGTATTCTTCCGCGTTGAGTTCCGGTGTTCCCGCCGATGGCCCCATGCCCGTCAGATCGATCAGGGTTGTCGCTTGTCGGGCTTGAGCCTTGAGCAAACCGTAGTGGGTTTCGGTCGATCGAAAGATACCTGCAAACGCATAGTAGTCGGCTTGTGGAATCGGATCGAACTTGTGATCGTGACAGCGAGCACATGCGACCGTCGTTGCGAGAAACGCCCGCGTGGTCGTATCAATTTGTTCGTCAACAAGATCGGCGAAGAACCGCTGTTGATCTTCTTCCCCCACAGACTTGACGCCGATTGCCAGAAAACCAGTCGCGATGACGTTGCTGGCCCACTCCTCATCGTTTTCAATTGGTAACAAATCGCCGGCAATCTGTTCGCGAATGAATTGGTCAAATGGTTTGTCGTCGTTGAATGCGTCGATGACATAGTCGCGATATCGCCACGCGTGCTGGTAGATGTTGTTGTGATCGCCGCCTGTCGATTCAGCAAAACGAGCAACGTCCATCCAATGTCGTCCCCAACGTTCACCGTAGCGTTCGGAAGCGAGCAACTCATCGACGAGCTGTGCCAAAGTCGCCTTTCGCTCCGCGAAAGGTAACACTCGAAGCCTTGAAATCCACGTTCGCAAATCTTCAGGCGATGGGGGTAGACCGGTCAGCACGAAGTACAGTCGTCGCACCAGCACTTCCGGCGAAGCATCGTCGACGGGAGTTAAGCCTTGCTCGCGCAGCTTCGCCTCAACAAACCGATCGATCGCCGTTGTGGGCCACTCTGATGTAGTTGACGGTGGCGGTGTTGGCGATAACTTTTGATAAGCCCAAAACTTACGGCCCGCCTCGATGTCGATCGCGCTGGCCACGTTTGGATTGATGGCAGTAACGCGAGGATCGGGTGCCCCCATCAGAATCCAGCGGCGAAAGTCATCGATCGTTGCCTGCGGCAGTTTCCCTTTCGGCGGCATCTGCCAGCCATCGTCGTGATACAACAGCGCTTGATACAGCTTGCTCTCATCCAGCGACTTGCCGACCACCGCCGGCCCTGAGTCTCCGCCGCGCTGCAACGCGTCCCGAGAGTCTACTTTCAGCCCGCCGCGCGCCTTGCCTGATTCGTTCGAATGGCACTCGTAGCAGTGCTTGACCAACACCGGACGTATCTTCGACTCGAAGAAGCGAACGTCTTCTTGAGCATGCAGTTGAATTTGGTTTAGCATCAACCAGTTGAGACAGCCGAGAGCGATCGCACACAACAGATTTATTCGTCTCATTTCGCTTCTCCCGCTGCGGGCGAGCGTTTCATCGGAGGACGTTTAGGGCGAACCGCGATGATCGCTTCGCCGCTGGACGTTGTGGTCGACTGATTGATGTCGGTCTCGGGAATGATCACGTTGATTTCCGTAATCTGATTCCCATCACTCACGATGCGGGCCGAAAGAGGTGCCTTCATTTCTTGGAACACCCTATGTTTCAGGCCGCCTGCCAGTTCTGCACCGACGCGGAACTCAAATGTCCGCCGCTCACGCATCGCCGAGGTGATCTTTGTGGCAGGAGAGACCTTCAGGTTCGTTGGCTGCGTTGTTGCGTCTCCGCCGCGTCGTCTTCCGCCACCGCGCATAGCTCCACCACCGTCATTGGCTGCATCGGGGACCACCGCAACTTGATTCCCGCTGACGCGTTGAATCTTCACGAATGTCTCATCAGCGTGAAGCAGCGTCGGTAAGGCCAGCAGGAAAACTGCTGTAGTCCACAATCTCATCCTTACACTCCGGATTTAGAATTGGTCGGTCGAAAGCCGAACATTTCCGGCCCGCAAGTGTTCGTACGGGCAGAATCAGATTGCCCGCAGAAATCCGGAATATCCAACCCCGAAGGGGTTAAACAACAAAGCCCGGGGTCGCGCAGCGCACCCCGGGTCAAGACGCAAAACCACCGGACCAACCCCGANNGCTGCGCGACCCTGGGCTGTGATGTGGAACCCCGTTGGGGTGGTGTGGTATTCTGTGCATAATCCGGAGTGCGCTGCGCGACCCTGGACGTTTTTATGAGACCGTTTCAAGGTCGAATTGGGGTTGAAATTAAGGAGGCTCCCGATGGGACAATCACTTGTACAGATCTACGTTCATCTTGTGTTCTCGACGAAAAACCGTACGCCGTTTCTCAAATCTGTCGACGACCGGAAACGCCTCTACGCATACCTCGCCGGAATCCATAAGAACCACGACTCACCAGCCCTTATCATCGGAGGAGTTGAAGACCATGTTCATGTGTTGTGCCGCCTCGGGAAAACGATGGACGTATCCGACCTGATTCGGGAGACAAAAAAGGATTCTTCGTCTTGGATAAAGGCAGAGTTGTCGATCCCGGATTTTCATTGGCAAGCAGGATACGGCGCGTTCTCAATCAGCCCCAGTCATATTCCCGCTTTGACGACGTACATCGAGACTCAGGAGGAGCATCATAGCAAAGTTACATTTAAGGACGAGTTCCGAAGGTTGTGCAAAAAGTATGGTCTTGAGATTGACGAACGGTACGTGTGGGATTGATGGCGTTTTGTCACGCCCGTGCTTGATGTCGCCGTGTTGAACCCCGTTGG
>DIUH01000314.1 GCA_002428205.1 Planctomycetaceae bacterium UBA6163 | reverse complement strand
CGATCGCTCAGCGAACAGATCGCCGAAGCGGTGTGGGGATGCGGCGGATTGGTCGGCAGCGAACATGCCGCCGGGCGCAGTCGGTCGTGGTTGCTGCGTCGCCAACACCAGCAGGTTTGGCCGGCGATGCTGAAGCTGAAGCAGTTGTTCGATCCACACGACCTGCTGAACCCCGGAAAACTGATCACGCTGGAGCCCGAAGATTGCGACGACGATCTGCGCCAGGTATCGACATCAATTCGAGTCACTCATGCCGACAAAGCGTTGATCGAAGCGACGTCGGCCGAAATTGAAGCGGCGGAGTCTCGCGGTTTTCCGGTTCGTGAATTGCCGGTGATCCAGCAATGGGGCGAAGGTCGAGGGATCGAAGAAGCGGTGCGAGCGTGCAACGGTTGCGGACGTTGCCGCACGACCGCACCGGATCAACGCCAATGTCCGATGTTTCGCATCCTGCAAACCGAGGAGGCGTCGCCACGAGCCAAAGCCAACCTGCTGCGCGGCGTGCTGACCGGTGTGCTGAACCCATCGGACCTCGCCGCCGATCGCGCCAAGGAGATCGCCGATCTCTGTTTCGGTTGCCAACAATGCCGAGTCGAATGTCCCGCATCGGTTGATGTGCCGAAGATCGCCAATGAGATCAAGGCACAGTATGTCGCGACCAACGGTTTGAGTTTGTCCGAGCTGTTGATGAGCCGTATCGATCGAGTCGCTGCGATCGCCGCGAAGATGCCGATGCTGGCTAACTTTGTGATGCGCAGCCCGACTTGGCGATGGATTCTGGAACGCACGTTCGGGTTGTCGCAAGCACGTGTGTTGCCACCCTTGGCCGAAAAGTCATTCCTGCAATACGCGGTCGGCCGTCGCTGGCATCGCGCGATGCCACATGGCGGCACCAAAGTCGTTTACTTCGTCGACCACTACGCAACCTATCACGACACCGAAGTCGGCATAGCGCTAGCAGAAGTGTTGCTGCACAACCAGATCGACATCTTCGTTCCGCCCAAACAGGTCGCCAGCGGCATGGCGCGGATCGCCGCCGGTGATGCGCGCGGCGCCCAGCGAATCGCCCGCCGCAATGTGCGAATCTTGGCCGACGCCGTTCGCCAAGGTTATACCGTGTTGGTTACCGAACCGGCCGCGGCGCTGGCGCTCAAACGCGAGTACGTTAACTTGCTGGGTGATGAAGACTCGCAAACGGTCGCGGAAAATACTTTCGAAGCATGCCAATACTTATGGGAATTGCACGAACAGAATCGCCTGTCGCTCGACTTTCAAAACATCCCGGCGGAAGTTGCCTACCATCAACCGTGCCACGTTCGTGCGCTCGACCCCAGTCGCGCCGGCCAGCGCTTGATGGAGCTGATTCCTGGTTTGAGCGTGCAACCGGTGGAGCGCGGATGTTCTGGGATGGCGGGAACTTGGGGATTGCAACGTAAAAATTATCGAAACAGTTTGCGAATCGGTTGGCCGCTGATCACCGCGATGCGTCGTCACACGGCGCACGCCGCGGCAACGGAGTGCAGTGCCTGCAAAATGCAAATCGAACACGGCAGCGGCCGATCGACCGTCCATCCGATCAAGTTGCTCGCCCACGCTTACGGTCGTCTGCCAGGATTCGAAAAACAACTAAGAATGATGCCAACGCGATAACGATTGCGATCGGATAGGAGTCCTTGTTGGTTTTGGATCGACAGGCTTCGCCAGGGTCAGAAACCCGCGAAGCTGCGACAGAATGTTGTGGCTGATCGGCGGTGCGGTCAGCGACGTTGGGCCACGGCCCGAACTTGTCTCGGTTGGGCAATGATCAGTACCAGAGCCGAAACGCATCGCCCCACTAGACTCTTGCCATCGGTTTGGGTTGCGTACGGTTGCGGGTCAGTCGCGTCTTGCTGCCGTTACCGTTGGGGGCGACGTTCAGCAGCGGCGCGGTGATCGCGACGACACAGATCGCCACAGCAACGGGGATTGGGGTAACGGCCAGCGATGCAAGTCCAACGGCCAGCAACCAGACCGCCGGTTGCGTGAGCGGTTTTACAAGTTGTTTGCGAAAGATCCATGCCAGTAACCCGCCACCGAAAACAAACGAAGCTGCGATCAATAGATTGATTGCCAGCATCAGTGTCGAGGCTTCGCCACCGTTCCGAATGACGGGTATCGTCCCGGCGACTCCGGCATGCTTGGCCACGGCGGCAACTGCCCACCGATCCGAAGGCATCATCGCCGGTGGCTCGCTGGCGTCTTGCACGATCTCAATCCCGGTGACTCGGCGAACGTATTCGCCCCAGCGATCGACCAGCGGCGGCCAAGGCCCGGTCGGTTCGGTAAACGCGACTGGCCCGTTGGGTTCAGTCCCCAGCAGCGCACTCACAACGGCGGGATCGGTGGCGACTTGCGAACCATCGAGTATGGCCAAAGGATTGGATGTGGACAGATCACGCAATCCGAAGGCGGCCGATGAGTCGTTTGTCGATTCCGCCGCTTCAGCACGTAATTGAAAGAATCGCTGGTCCCAAGCGGTCAACCATGCGATCAGCTCTTCTTGCGGACGGTCGGTCGCGCCGCTGATCGACGACTCGGTCACGTCGATCACCGACTGGGCCAAAGCGATCAAGCGATCGGCGTCGGATGCCGCGATCCAGCGGTTTGCCTCAGGCGACGCGTCGTCAGCGGTTGCGCCAGCCTCGGGATTCACATCAGCCTGCGGCAAAGGCGTCGCCAAAAC
>DIUH01000274.1:1541-9098 GCA_002428205.1 Planctomycetaceae bacterium UBA6163 | reverse complement strand
TGGGCGACAGCCCTTGGTCTTGAAAACGCCGTGACAACCAATCGAGCAAATCGGGGTGTGTCGGCGGAGTCCCCTGTGTGCCAAAATCTTCTTCGGTTTCGACCAACCCACGTCCGAAATATCGCATCCAAATTCGATTAACGGTGACTCGCGGAGTGAGCGGATTCTGGGGATCGACCAGCCATTTCGCAAGATCTAAACGAGTGCGGCCGGCGGCGGCGGGCAACGGCGGCGATATGGCGGCGGGGGCGCCGGGTTGCAGCGGTCCGACTTCTTTATCGGGACGCAAAAAATCGCCGCGGAGACTGACATAGGTCTCTCGTGGTTTTGGCAAATCGGCCATCACCATCAAGCTGGCCGTTTCAGGTTCGGCCAAAGAATCGCGGGCGGCGGGAAACCGCTTAAGCAACGCCGCATCAACCAATTTTCGATCGTCAGAAGATCGCTTTGTGAATGGCACTTTGATGGCGGCGATCAACTTCTGATCATCCGAAACGACGCTTTGCGGCGGCAACGCGGATGCCAAATCGATCGCGAATCGACCGGTCAAATAGTTAGCGTTTAGCGCATGCTGAATTTCGATCTGCACTTCGCTGTCGGCCCGCAATTCAATCGCAGGCTCAAACACCACGGTCACTTCGTGATTCGCGTTCATCACCGCCTTGGAACCTTTCGCAATGTTGATCGCCCATCCTGTGTTTGGATCATTATCGATCACAGCGGATGCTGGATAACCAGGCTGTTCGTGATCAGCGGTCGCCATCGAGGGTTGATAAGATTTACCGTCGACAGCGATCCGCAGCTCAGTCAGCACGAGATTACCGTTGCTTGCCAATCCAGGGCCTTGTTTGGGCAACGACGGGTGCGTCAAAAGTCGAAGCCGCATTGCCGCGACTTTATCCAGCGGCATGGAATCACGGTCGCTCGTTTGGTCGACACTAGTCGACTCAGCAATACCAGCGGTGGTAAACCGGAGACGATAACTACTGTTGGCATCTGGCGAACCGGTAACCAATAACGAGTGGTCATCAAGCGGCTTTAGCGAAGCGTCGCCGTCGATCTCATAAGAAGATTTCTCGGACCAGCGGACCACATGCCATCGTGCGGCGGAATCACTAGAGTCTTCTAGCGTTGATTGCTGGCGTTGCTGCAATTCGTCCAACAAGCTGGCTTCCAACTCCGCTCGAAGCGAGTCTCGCCGTCGATCCAGAACGGCTACATCAACACCAAGGGCTTCTCCCAGTTTCACAGCAACGGTCGCGCCGACATTGTTAACGTCGGTACCCGAATTAAAGAACGCAAATAATTCGTAATACTCGCGATGTTCGATCGGATCGAACTTATGAGTGTGGCACTGGGCACAGCCAAGAGTCAGGCCCAGCCACACCGCGCCGGTCGTGTTGACGCGATCGGATACGGATTCGTGCCGAAATTGTTCCGCGTCAGTGCCGCCTTCTTGATTGATTAAGGTGTTGCGATTGAACGCAGAGGCGACTTTCTGCAGCTTCGTTGCGTTGGGCAACAGGTCGCCGGCAAGCTGTTCGATCGTGAATCGGTCAAACGGCATGTCTTCACCGATCGCACGGATCACCCAATCGCGATAGGGCCACATCGATCGTTGGCTGTCGATCGAATACCCATGCGAGTCGGCATAACGAGCTTGATCCAACCAATGCCGCCCCCAGCGTTCGGCGAAATGGGGTGAAGCCAGCAACGAATCGACCAAACGCTCGTAGGCATCAACTCGCGCATCGGCTTCAAACGCTGCAACCGCCTCGGGGGTGGGCAACAGTCCGGTCAAATCGAGCGAAACCCGGCGGATCAAGGTCGCACGATCGGCTTCGGCCGATGGAGCGATGTTCGCTTTCTGAAGCTTGGCGAGCACAAAATGATCGATTGGGTTAATTGGCCAGTCAGACGGCAATGGTGTCGGTGGGGGCGAGTCTTTTAGCGGAGCGAAGGCCCAGTGCGGTTCGTACACAGCCCCCTCGACAATCCACTGGCGCAAAATCGCGACCTCTTCAACCGTTAAACGCCCCTTTTTGCTCGAAGGCGGAGGCATCACCAAGTCGTCGTCGACTTCCAAGACGCGTTGAATGATCATGCTGGCGTCTGCGTCCAGCGGAACGATCGCGTCGTGTCCCACGGCCGCATCACGATCATCCAACCGCAGGCCGGCCTCCCGATGCTTGTCGTCGGGGCCGTGACAATAAAAGCAGCGGTTCGACAAAATCGGTCGAACTTGATCGTTGAAGCTGATGGGCGTCACTTGCTGCGCACCGGCATTGGTGGTCATCGCGACCAGAAATGCCGCGAAACCGACGAATCGACGTGCGCGGGTGGCGGAGCAGGATCTATCGAAAGTCATATCGTTGACTTGAAAGCGTGTGATTCTATCGCGGAAAGCGAGGTAAAACGATCGTTACCGGGCCAGGGCGGGGCGGGGCACCATCATGACCGATGCCCAGCTAACCGCAAACAGAGACTCAATCTTAATCAGTTTACGGCCAAAACGCCGCCAATAAGATAGCACAGATCGCTCGACAGCCGTATTCGTCTCGACTATTCGGATTGTCCGCCTATCCGCCATTTAAATCAATGCTCTGCGACCGATTAACTCGATTTAGTCGATGCTCGACCGGCGAGCTTTTTCGCTCTTGGATAAACTTTCCGGCCGCTGAAGCGAATCGAACATGTTGGCGCATTCTAGGGCGGGCCCGTAGGGGTGCGTGGACTGCACTTCAAGACAGGTGGTCAACAATAGATAGTACGCTGGTGCTGAGACGGTTGGTGAGATTTGCGGTGGGCCGTTGAGCCTTGATGGTTGAACGCATCGGCAGAACATCATGAGGATAGGCGACGATGAAGCGATTTGAAGTGAAATGCGTTGTTCCGGTCGGCCGAGAAGCGTTGTTTGCGTACCACAACGCCCCGGGGGCGCTGCAGCGATTGATTCCGCCGTGGGAATCGGTCGAATTGGAATCGAGCGACTATTCGCTCGAGCCAGGCTCGACCGTCGTTCTGAAAATGAAAATGGGGCCGATCACACTGCGTTGGATCGCGGTTCATGGTGATTTCGATCCGCCCAACCGTTTTGAAGACCGTCAACAGAGTGGGCCATTCGCTTATTGGCACCACCGGCACCTGTTTTGCGACGGCGTTTGCGACGGAACCGGTCCAGAAGAAACGCTCCAACACGACTCGGCATCGCTCGGCTTAAACGCCCCAGTGGCAGAAAAAGCCGACGCTTCCGCCGTTTCGACGCTCGTTGACAGCATCGATTACCAGGTTCCGCTGGGAAAAATCGGAAATTTTTTTGGCGGACGAAGCGTCCAACGGCAACTTTCCGCCATGTTTGAATACCGCCACCGCGTGACGAGAGATGACCTGATGTTGTTCGAAAAATACCCTACCAAGCCGCTTTCGATCGCCGTTTCAGGCGCGTCCGGATTGGTCGGAAAAGAACTTTCCGGCCTCCTGAACCTGGCTGGCCACCGTGTCGTTCGACTGGTCCGCAACCCACAGGAGGCGACGCCTGGATCGGGTTCCATCATCGACGCCGCGGCCCCCAAAAAAGGTGACACACACGCAATCGCACCATGGGCTTTGGACGGGCAAGCCTCGCGTTTGGAAGGTGTCGACGCGGTGATCCATCTGGCCGGAAAATCGATCGCTGATCGACGTTGGACCGACGATGTGAAACGTGAGATTCGTGATAGTCGCGTGATTAAGACTCGCCAGTTATGTGAATCGATTGCGAAGCTGAATCGTCCGCCAAAAACTTTGCTATGTGCATCAGCGATTGGTATCTATGGCGATCGAGGTGATGAATGGTTGGACGAGGGTGCCACACATGCGGATGACTTCCTCGGCGACGTCGCGACGCAGTGGGAAGAAGCCTGTCGACCAGCGATTGAGGCCGGAATTCGCGTGGTAAACCTCCGATTCGGCATCATCCTGTCGCCACGTGGCGGCGCTCTGCAGAAGATGTTGACGCCAGTGAAGTTTGGTGTCGGCGGCCGCCTTGGCAGCGGCAAACAGTGGTGGAGCTGGATCGGCATCGATGATACGATAGGAGCGATCTATCATTGTTTGATGACTGACAATTTAAATGGTCCTGTAAACATCGTTGCGCCTAATCCAACGACCAATTTAGAGTTCACCAAGACGCTCGGCGCGATACTGCACCGCCCCACACTGATCCCGGCTCCCGCAACCGGGTTGCGGATCGCGCTGGGCGAGATGGCTGACGCGTTATTGTTGACCAGCACGCGGGTAAAACCGCAGGTACTGATCGAATCGGGGTACCAGTTTCGTCACGTCGACTTGCGATCGTGCCTGCAACATTTGCTCGGTCGCTAGCGGTCGGCGGGCGACGTCTGCCACTTCCACCCAACTGGAGATGCGTTGCGGGCCGTCTGGGTAGCAGCTTGGCCGAACCGTGCAAGCCCCCATCAACGCAAACGGTTCGCCCGATCTCCCGAAAAAAGCGGCAAATTTCTGTGGTAGCCGGGTTGCACGGCGGTTACGAAAGGTTTTAATCATGGACCGTGGGCGGAATCAGCGGTGTGGCCATGTTGATCCCATTGAGCCGCCTTACTAACAACAGCACTTCAGAAAGGTAATGTAGATGGCAAAGGTTGCCCCCAAGGCTCTTACAAAGACGCAAATCATTTCGAACATCGCTGAAAAGACCGAAATGTCGAAGAAGGACGTTGCGTCAGTTTTTGACAGTCTGTTCGAGGAAATCCAAGGACAACTGAAAAAGGGTGGATCGGGTCAATTCACGATTCCCGGTCTTTGCAAGATCTCCCTCAAGGACGTTCCAGCGAAGCCAAAGCGCAAGGGCCGCAATCCGGCTGACGGATCGGAAATTTGGCTCGCACCAAAGCCAGCCAGCAAGAAGTTGTCGATCCGTCCATTGAAGGCTCTCAAGGATATCGTCTGATCCCAGACGCTTGATCGCTTTGCATTTCGGCAGTTGTCAGGCGTCAAACGGATTGTATGACGCCTGCACCATGACCGAATGATCGATTTTAGGTAACGTCGGTCATATCACCGACTCGTTTTGGGACTTAGATTCTAATCTTGAAATGCAGACCGCGATGCCCTCGGCAGGGTACCGCGGTTTTTTCGTTTCAACATGGTGAATGCTTCGTACAGTCGCGCGAATCATTCAGTTCATCATCTTATTTGGGGTGGCAATAGACCTTAAGGCTCATCCCCTGGATTGAGTCTCTTATGCCTGTTGGTCAACCGATTTCACCATTCCATTTTGCCCGCGGATCTCGATCTTCCGAGCCGATGTCGGTTGCGACTTGGGCAGCTCGACATGCAGAACACCGTCTGTGTAGTCAGCGGCTATGTTTTCGCGCTGAACATCGCGTGGCAAACGGACGTTACGACGAAACTCACCAAACGTCCGCTCAACGCGATGATGACGCTCACCCTCGCTCTCGCTGACCCACTGACGCGAACCATGGATTACCAGATGATCGCCTTCGAGTTCAATATTGACGTCGTCAAGCTTAACGCCTGGCAAGTCGACCGCCAAAATGTATTTGTCATCGACTTCGCGAACATCCATTCGTGGTGAAAAACTTCCAACGCCCTGACTATTCGCATTTCCATTTGCCTGTGCCGACGCACCCAACAACGAATCGACCAAAGCATGCATGTCGCTGGCCCAGTCACCGAAAGAACGATTGACGCGGGCATCCGGGAAAATCATCTTCATGGCCTAAACCTCCAAAAAACCTAAGCATGTTCCGAGTTTGGCGAACGACTGTCACCGTGACAGTGATCACCGAAATCGTATTGCTAAGTACGCAAAGAGCGCGCCAATTTCTTGCCGCAAAGTTTCTTTACGCAGTCACGTGGTGGTCAGATATGATTCAACATCACATAACCAATAACAGCCAAGTCGAAAGGCATTAACCGCTTTGGCAATAGCCGAAGATCAATGCGGTCTTCAGAAAGTTTTTACTGTGGCGGTCGGAAATAGAAATCTTGGTCGTTCATCCGCGGCGGCTCCGGCGCCTCGCGATAGTATCCGTCGAACCAAGGCGGGTCAGGAAACGCACCGCTGGGCGGATACGGATTGATCGGCTGACCTGGAATGCCACCTTGACCAGGAAAACCGCCTTGACCAGGAAAACCACCTTGACCAGGAAAACCGCCTTGACCGGGAAAACCGCCTTGCCCAGGAAAACCACCTTGACCAGGAAAACCGNNAGGAAAACCGCCTTGCCCAGGAAAAACGTTCACTCCGTTGAAACCGCCAAAACCAAGATTTAAACCGGCGAACGGTGCACCCCACGCTTCATACGGTGCGCTGTAGGGTCGATAGGGAAATCGCCATTCTCCGTATGGCCGCACCGGTGCGCCCCACTGGTTGGTACGATGATAGTTATCCGCCGACTGGCCGACTTGAATTGTGCTGCGAAAATGCGTGAAGCCGCTGGATACCAATTGCGACTGGTCGTTAATCGGCGGGGCATCCACCGGCGCGTACTGCCGCACGCGTGCCCCGGTCGCGGGACTGTGCGTGAACGTGCTGGGCAATGTCAGCCAATCGGCAGCCGATGCAGAAAAAGCCCACAAGATCGCGATAGCGCTGATCAAACTCAGTCGCACCAGCGAGTGTGAAATCGATAGGTCGCTGAAGGGTTTCATGGGCCTCAAGATAGTTCGCCTTTACAATCAAGCGAACTTTTCGGCTTGAAATAATCGCGGTTCCGGGATCGCTGTGCGTCTCAATCGTCAGAAACGTCAAAATTGAGCGCCGACACACTGGTCGCCGCCCCAGGGATGCCGATCAGAACAGCGGCGACAGCAGACTCATCGCCGCGACGAAGATCAGCAGTGAGATGGTTAAGCGACGCAAACGCTTCCTGCCCAGCCACGTGCCCGCTCGCAGGCCGTAGTTGGTCACCGCCAGCAACAACGGCATTAACAAAAGCGCCATGATCGCGGCCGGACCGACCCGGCGGCCGAACGTCCAACTGATCATCGCCATCGCCGGAAAAAGGCTGATCAAATACATCGCGAACAAAAAACCACGGCTGCGACGCGTATCCCAGTCATGGGCCTGCACCCACAACACCATCGCTGGGCCGCCCATGCCGACCAACCCCTGCAAGAATCCCGACGCGGGAAAGGCCAGCCAGCTCCACGCCGGGTGCAATCGCTCGCGGGGCGAAACACGCAAGAAAACGATCGTCAACGTGATCACCAGCAACAGGCCGCCGACAACCTGCTTGATCCGCACCGGCGGCAGCGTGTCCATCCACCACAGCGTCGCGATCCCGACCGGCAAGAAACCGAGCCGCCCGACGGCTGGCCAAAACAAACGTTTCGGCTCGATCGCATCGCGAAACGACCACACGCCCCAGAGATTTTGCGGGATAGTTGCAATCAATAACGCGATTTGTGCTTCGGGTATCGGATAGCCTAACCAGACAAGTATCGACATAATCAACAGACCCGCTGCGAATCCCGAAGCGGACTGAATGAAGGTGCCGATCGACAAAACGATCGCCAGCATCGCAAAGGTGG
>DIUH01000274.1:0-1528 GCA_002428205.1 Planctomycetaceae bacterium UBA6163 | reverse complement strand
ACTGCCCATGTCCAGGCCGATCGAAGGTTCTGCGTCGCCACAAAAGACGCTCATCCGCGGTGCCACGGTCGTTTTTCCCGACGGCGTCCGCGTTGCCAACGTCTTGTTTTCTGCTGGCATCGTCATTGATATCGACGCGTCGCCCACCGCCGCGGCTGACGAAGTGGTCGATGCACCGGGTTACCTTCTGATCCCCGGCGTGGTCGACGACCAGGTCCATTTTCGCGAACCCGGGCTGACACACAAAGAAGATTTGGCGACGGCCAGTCACGCATGTGCCGCGGGCGGAGTGACCACGTTTTTGGAAATGCCCAACACAAAACCGCCAGCGATCACGGTCGAAGGCGTGCGACAGAAAGAGTTGCTGGCGGCAGAAAAATCGCTCGTCAATTACGGCTTTTACATCGGCGCGACGACCGACAACATCGACGACCTGGCCGAAGCGAAAAACATTCCCGGTATCAAGATTTTTATCGGCAGCAGCACTGGCAGCCTGTTGGTCGACGAACAAGACGCCCTGGAACGCATCTTCGCCGAAACCGACCTGCCGATTTGTGCCCACTGCGAAGACGAATCGACCGTCCGGGCTAATGCCGCACGCTTCTCAGGTACGTCCGACGTTGCCGATCACAGCAAGATTCGCGACGTGACCGCGGCGGTGATCGCGACCCAGCGTTCGATCGACCTGGCGACCCGCCATCAACATCGGTTTCACGTGCTGCACGTTTCGACGGCCGCTGAATTGCCGCTGATCGCCGCGGCGGAAAAACCATACATTACGGCCGAAGTCTGTCCGCATCACCTGTTCTTCAACATCGACGACTACTCCCGTCTGGGAACGTTGATCCAGATGAACCCATCGATTAAGGCGAAAAGCGACAACGATGCGCTGCGACAGGCGCTGCTCGATGGAGTCATTCAAGTGATTGCGACCGACCACGCCCCGCACACGCTTGACGAGAAAAAACTCGCTTATCCGCAGAGCCCATCAGGGTTGCCAGCGATCGAAAACAGCCTCGCACTGATGTTGAACGAAGTCTCCAAAGGCAACTTTACGATCGAGCAGGTGGTCAGTTGGATGTGTGACGCACCGGCCAGAGTCTGGGGAATCACTGGCAAGGGACGGATCGCGATCGGTTACGACGCCGATCTGGTGCTGGTCGATCCGAACATGAAGAAGACGATCCGCAACGAAGAACAGTTTACGAAGACCCAGTGGAGCCCTTGGCACGGCGAGACGCTGACCGGCTGGCCAGTGACCACATGGGTCGGTGGTCGCCGCGTATTCGACCGACGCGACGGAGGTTTGGGCAAGTTTGATGAAACAGTGCGCGGAGTGAAGCCACGATTTGATCATACAAGAGGCGGATACTGGGCAACGCCCGACGGTATCGGCCCAAGGTAGCAGGCACTCTCCGAGTGCCGTCAGCAAGGTAGCAGGCACTCTCCGCGTGCCGTCAGCAAGGTAGCAAGCACTCTCCGAGTGCCGTCAGCAAAGTAGCAGGCACTCTCCGAGTGCCGTCAGCAA
>DIUH01000456.1 GCA_002428205.1 Planctomycetaceae bacterium UBA6163 | reverse complement strand
AAGTGGAAGCAGAAACCTGAAGACTCGACGTCGTATCGAGCACCACTGCTGCTGTTGCCGGTGAAGCTGACTCGCAAAAGCGCGCTGTCACCATTTTTGCTCAGCCAACACGAAGACGAAGCACGCTTCAATGCAACGCTGATCCAGTTGCTGAAGAAAGATTTTGGACGCGACCTTTCGCAGTTTGAAACCTCATTGCCTGGTGACGATTCCGGCGTCGACGTCGCAAAGGTGCTAGAAGAAGTTCGCAGGGAGGTTCGCGAAATCCCTGGCTTTGAAGTCGTTGATGAATGCGCGCTTGCGACCTTTTCGTTCGCCAAATACTTGATGTGGAAAGACCTGGTCGATCGCAGCGCCCACTTGGAAAAGAACCGAGTCGTGCGTCACCTGATCCGCGACCCCGACAAGCCATTTCAATCTTTCTCGGGCGGTTCGATCCCACATCCGCATGAGATCGACAAGGAGTTTGAACCCAAAGATATCTTCCATCCACTGCCCGCCGATTCCTCACAATTGGCCGCCGTGATGGCCGCTTCGCAGGGTCAAGATTTTGTGTTGATCGGCCCGCCAGGAACCGGTAAAAGTCAAACGATCGCCAACATCATTTGCCAATGTTTGGCCACCGGCAAAACCGTCCTCTTCGTCGCTGAGAAAACGGCGGCGCTCGATGTCGTTTACCGGCGACTGCGCGAGCGAGGGCTGGGCGATTGTTGTTTGGAACTGCACAGCAACAAAGCCGAACGTCGCAAGTTTCTTGACCAGCTTGATTCATCCTGGAAGAACAATCGCCGTGCCCGGGCGAATGATTGGTTGACGATCAGCGAACGCTTAAAGATTCGTCGCGATGAGTTGAATGGTTATGTGGCCGCGATTCACCAGCAACATGCCAATGGATGGACGGTTTTTCACGCGTTCGGCGTTTGTGCAAAAGGTGGCTCCGCGGCGACGCCGACCCTGGAGTGGGCCGATACGATCGAGCATGACACGGCCGCCTATCGCTCGCTCGAATCGCTTGTCGGTGAGATCGCGCTCACCTATGGAGCGATTGATCGCAGCGCCACGCTGCCCGCGATCCAGGCGACCGAGTGGTCCGCGACTTGGGAAGCGAACTTGATGACCGCTTGCGGACGAATCGAAGCGACTGGCAAAACGTTTCGTCAAACACTTTCGCGTTTTGCCGACTCGATCGGAATCAGCGGACGCAACGATCTGTCATTGGCCGAAATCGATGCGATGAATCGATTGGCCAANNGCGTTGGTCGCTTGCCAAGGCGAGAACGTTCGTTTGATCTTTAACAAACAGTTTGACCAGTTTCCCGCTGCGGTCAAAGATCTGCGCGCGGCGATCGCCGGTTATAAGAATGCGCGACAATCGTCGTCAGCCGACTACGCCCAATCGCTCGATTCGATTCCGCTGGAGGAAATCGATCTGCAGTGGCGTAAAGCGTCGGCGGCGTTTTGGCCGATGTCATGGTTGGCCAAACGCAAGACGACTCGTTTCCTGCAAAGTTATGCGGCGTCAGGCGAAGCGAATCCGGCGGTCGATGTGCAAGCGATTCGCACGATTCGTGATCGGCTCACCGCGATTGAAAAGAACCCGCTCGCTGGTCAAACCGAACGCTGGAATCATCATCAAACCGACACCGATGCGCTAGAAGTTTTTATAGGACGAGCCAACGAGCTACGGCAATCGATCATCGCGCTCGGACGGATGTTTGGGCTGCCTCGCGAGATTTCGAAAGCGTTGTTGCCGGTGATTTCGAGTACATCGACTGATCACCCGACGCTCACGATCGCTCAAGCGTTCTTGAAAGATTCTCAAGTCTTTTTGCAAGAGCTGAAGCGGTTTGGTCAGGTGGCGGGATCGCTGCCTGTGACACAGGAAACGCCAGGCGTTGTTGCTCAGTCGCTTGATGCCGCTGCGCAGATTCAACAACATCGCTCTCAGTTGCAACGTTGGACCTCTTGGCGCGGTGTGACCAAGCGAGCGGCGGTCGCGGGGCTTGCGCCGTTCGTTCGTGCGTTGGAAGCGGGTGAACTTCGCGCCGAGGATTTGAGTGATCGTTTTCATTTGGCTTATGCGCGTTGGTGGCTGCCCAAGGTCATCGATCGCAATCCGACACTGCGAACCTTTCAACGCTTCAAACATGAAGATGCGATCGCTGACTTTCGTCAATTGGACCAGCAAGCGCGTGACATGGCGTCATCGCGCGCCCGGCAAGCCGTCGCCCATAACTTGCCGACCGCTGATGGTGTGCCGCGACAATCGGAACTGGGGACGTTGCGACACCAGATCGGATTGACACGTCCGAGTCGCACGATTCGCGAGATGATCACGTCGATGCCCGAATCGTTCGGCAAACTGGCACCCTGTCTGTTGATGTCGCCACTGTCGATCGCACAGTACTTGCCGACCGAGCAAGCGTTGTTCGATGTGGTGATCTTTGACGAAGCGTCGCAGATCACGACCTGGGACGCGATCGGCGCGATCGCTCGCGGGAACCAAACGATCATCGTCGGCGACCCCAAGCAGTTGCCACCGACGAACTTCTTTGGTCGCAGCGAAGATGATGGCGGTAGCGAAGACCTGGAAGACCATGAGAAGGACTTGGAGAGCATCCTTGATGAAGCGACCGCCTCGGGCTTACCGACGCTGATGCTGAACTGGCACTATCGCAGCCGCCATGAATCGCTGATCGCATTTTCCAACTATCACTATTACGGCAATCGTTTGGTCACGTTCCCCGCAGCGGACCCGAGCGTCGGCGGCGTGAAGTTCCAGCACCTGCCCGAGTCGCAATACGATCGTGGTAAGAGCCGCACGAATCGCAAAGAGGCTGATGCGATCGTGCGTGATGCGGTCGAGCGGATGAAGCAATGTTTGCTGCTGCCGGAAGAGGAACGGATGACGTTCGGCGTGATCACGTTCAACAGCCAACAACAATCGTTGATCCAAGATTTATTCGATCAAGCGCAGCGTGACAATCCTGAACTCGATTGGTTTTTCTCAGACGATCGGATTGAACCGACGGTGGTGAAGAACCTGGAGAACGTCCAAGGCGACGAGCGCGATGTGATGTTCTTTTCGATCACGTTTGGTCC
>DIUH01000271.1 GCA_002428205.1 Planctomycetaceae bacterium UBA6163 | reverse complement strand
GTTTCGAGGATCGCTAGTTCCTGGACCAGTTCTTTCGACCAATCGCGTAGCACTTTTTGGTTGTTCGCGCGGTAATCGGTTTTCAGCAATCCGGCATGATTGGCCGCTCGCAGCGTTGCGATCGTCAACGCGGCATCCAGATTCGTCGCGGTCGCTCGTCCCGCACCCGAACGCGAAGTTTCCAACGACGCTTCTTGCACCGCGACGACGCAGCGAAAATAGCCAACCTCGGCTTCGCGTTGTTCAACATGTGACAGCACCAGCGGCCGAACGCACAGGCGACCGATCGCCCCGACGACTGCGTCAATTTTTGATTGTCCCGTTCCGGTAATCGTTGACGATAAACCATCCTGCGTTCGGATCACAAGCTCGCATGCGCACGAATCATCGCTTGAGGACGTCACCGTGACCGCCACAACCTCGGTCGTCGCCACGCGAACGGGGAACAACGTTTCGTCGAAGTTTTGCATGAATGGATTTCAATAGAAACGTGGTTGTGTGGACCAACGATCGTGTCTGGATGCGGTTAATTTCCAACCGATTCATTTTGTCATTTCGCATTGATGAGTGCATGATAACGCGTCAAACGTCTAACGGAAATCATGGCGGGAAACCCAAGTATTGGCAGGAACATCGCACCAGCGATTATCCCGGACCAACGGGCTTTCGTGTAGTGCGACGGAAGGTCGGCATGCGGGACATTACTGATTCGAATCATCGTAACGAACAGCCAGGTAAGCAGTGAACACCAGACGGTCATGCCAAAGAGGTCACCGATTTTAGGCAGTTCGTCGATGGCCTGGCTGGCGGCGGTTCCGATGACAAGCAAGCCGACGTAGGAGAGCCCGACGAGTCCCATGCGGCGATAGTACTTTTGTACGTGATGTAAATACCAAGATGCATCCCTGTCGCCTCGTTGGTCTGTTGTGGTAGTGTGAGGAGGTGCATAGGGGTTGCTGTCAAGATTCATTCTTGGCCTTGTTACGTGCTTCTGTTGCTGCCGTAGCGACGCTTTTGCGATGCTAAGACGGTGCGCAGATCCTTTGACCACCAGGGTACAAATTTGAGTAAGTGACGAGGCATGACTCGACGGATTGCGTATGCGATAAGCAGAGCAGTAATGGGCGCAAGTAATGGTGATGCGAATGCCAAAATAACTAAGTCGCTTTCCAACCACCTCAGATAAACAGGCAATTCGCTCTTGTTCGGGGACAGGCCCCTTGTGGTGAGCAAGGAGATAGTTGCGACGGCAAACAGCAGGCCACAAATGCCAACCAAAATGATAGTTTCGCCTAGCGGGACGAAGAATCGTGGCCGACGACTTTCGGGTTCAGTTACTGGAGGTTGGTAAGGGTTTGCCGATTGTTCGTCAGTCATAGCACTCGCACAATTACTGCAGGCAATGTTTGATTTTGTGAGGGTTTAAAAGCGGAGTCCAGTCACGAATCGTTTAATGTCCCAGGTCGATTTTGCAGCACCCGAAGTCGAGTGATTGCTTGAGTTTTCCGCTGCTAAGAAATTCTTGATTAAGCTGGTAATAGATGAAGCGACCGTCTCGTTCCGTTTTGACTAGGCCCGCGTGGAACATAACTCGCAGGTGGTGCGAAACATTGGCGACTTCTAATTCGAGCAACAACGCCAAATCCGAGACGCTCATCGCGCCGTTTTGCAGCGCGCGAGCGATTTGCAGACGATAGGGATCGCCAAGTGCTTTTAAGTAATTCGCACAGACGTTGACATCGTCTCCGGCGCCTTGATCGTCTTTCCCAGCCATTTAACGCTCAGTCCATCGTTCGAAAATCAGAATCTCGTTCACCCAGAATCTCGTTAACCGGAGGGGGCCGCGCCGAATTATCCGTTGGTGAGTCACTGACGGCAACGGCACTGAAGCGATTTCGTTAGCGGGCGTCTTGTGGCACGCCTGAACCTCGGGCCCAGGGGAAGTTGAGATATGTGATGGCATGAAGTTTGCATTGCTAGCCGGATACGTTGGATTCTTTCGGTTTTGGGCCAAGTGTGTTGGGCTTTGAATGCATCGGATTAAAAATCTGCTGATCGGTTTTGTTTGGGAGACGCTGCGGAGCAGTCTGTGGTTCTTGCCGTCAATCTCGGTAATCTTTGCGATCGTTTTGGCCCTTTCTCTGGTGACGATCGATGTGTCGATCGACCACAAAGGTTTGCGTGAAGCATTGCCTCGCGTTTTTGGGGCGGGGGCTGAGGGTTCACGTGAGATGTTGTCAGCGATTGCAACCTCGATGATCACGATTGCCGGTGTGGCGTTTTCGATAACGATTGTCGCCCTGTCGCTGGCGTCGAGTCAGTATACGTCGCGGATCTTGCGAAACTTTATGCGTGACCGGGCAAATCAAACGGTGTTGGGGACGTTTGTCGGGATTTACGTTTATTGTCTGATTGTTTTGAGGACGATTCGCAGCGGTGATTCGCCGTTTGTTCCGTCGTTTGCCGTGTTGGTTGCGGTGTTGCTGGCGATCGTCGGCATCGGTTGTTTCATCTTTTTCATTCATCATATCGCCGCGTCGATTCAGGCCGAGAGCATCATCAAGTCGGCTGCGGATGAGACTCGCCAGGCGATTGATCGTTTGTTTCCGGCGGAAAT
>DIUH01000353.1:877-11010 GCA_002428205.1 Planctomycetaceae bacterium UBA6163 | reverse complement strand
TACGGCAAAACACAGCGACAGCGGTAATCGTACTCGACGCACGCGCCGCGAGTACGATTACGAGCACCATTTCATTGAGCACGAGCACGATTGACCAACGAAAAGTGTAACTTCAAAACTCACGCGTCGGGTTAATAAATCAACGGTCCAGGGCGTCTGGTGGGTGAATAAGGTTCGCGTGCGAGGGCACCGAATGCCCGCCTCGGCTTCCTGCCAGACGATTTGGCAGGGGAGCCTGAAATGGGACCGAAGCCTGGGCCGCTACGGGTCTACTTGCTGCCTTGGCGTAGTCGGTCGAAATACTCTCGCGTGTGATCTCGCTCGACTCGGGGCAGCGTTTGGTTTTCCAACGGATCGCTCTTGTCGTTAATGGCGCCGATCACCGCTTCTTTGACTTCTTGCCTGGAAACGCCTTTGCGGTTGGGGCCATCGGCAAAGCCGGCAATTACGCCTCGCCCCGCCTTCGGTTCGCCACGAACTTGACTGTCATAAGTTCCGGCATCGATCTCCTCCTCGTCACCATCGCCCTTACCAACTCCCCGGCCGTAACCCTTGCCGCCCTGGCCACCATTTTTTTGTCCATTGCCGTCACTGTTGCCATCTTTGCACTGTGAACAACCTTGGCCAGCACATGACGAGCACTTCATCTGCTCCTTGGTCTGTGCGAAGTTTTCAATCGTGTCCTTCAGGTCCTCCAGTTGCTGCATCTCCGCCTGCATGTCACCCAACTGCTCAGCCATCTGTTCCAGCGCATCGGCCGCCTCGCCGGTTTTTCCTTCCTGCATGCATTGGGCCGCTTGATTCATCGCTTCGGCCATCTGCTGCATCTGTTCCATTTGGGCCCCCTTGGCCTCTAGCTGGTCCATCTGCTGCTGCATCTTCGCGGCATCTTCATTTCGACCATCTTTCTTCGCCTGGTCGATCTGCTGTTGCAATTCTTTCTTCGCCTGTTCGTTTTTCTCCGCAGCCTCTTTCAACTTGTCACGAACCTGCTCCATTTGTTTCTGCAATTCTTGCTGTTCTTTCTCCGTCAATTTGCCGTCGCGTAACTTATCGGCCAACTCCTTGGCCATTTTTTGTGCTTCGGTGAAGTCACCTTTTTGCATCGCCTTAACGACACTGCCGGCCGGGCCCTGTTGGATGTCTTCCATTTTCGACAGCGCTGTTTTCATCTGGTCGGGCGTGCCGAGTTCCTCGCGACGTTGTTCAAGTTGTTTCTTGATGTCGTTCATCGCGATCATCGCATCTTTTTGATCCATCGATGGACGTGTCGCCAACTTCTCTAAATCGGCTTCCAGCTTTTTGAAGAAATCTTCGGCATCCTTCAGTCCGGTTTCCTCGGCTTGCTCTCGCTGTTGTTGAATCTTGCGTTTCAGCATCTCTGCCGCCGTCTTTACCTGGTTGGTTTGCGATACCAATTCAGGTGACAAGTCGTTGGTGGGATCCGGCGCGATTGCTGGCCCGATAAACATCGCCAACACAACGACTGCCGCCGGCAGCGCCGGTAACCAGGCTAGGCGGTTGGGGGCCAACGAGAAACGGTCGCGAACGTCCAACGGTTCAGCACGCCGCACGGCATCTTCAATCAGCGCCTGGCCCATCGGCGTATCTCGGTCATTCGCCGGCAACGAAACCACACTGCTTAAACGCTCACGCAACCCGAATCTCGAGTCGACTTCACCTGCAACCTCAGCGATCGACGGTGCGGTAAAAATCGCCAGGGCGGCTGCGACCACGATCCCCGCCACCGTCGAACCACCCAACCAAGCCCAATCCCAGGTGGCGACGTCAAACGGCAAAACCCATATCGCACGAGCCAAAATTGCGGTCGCGGCGATGAACCAAGCGACAAACAACGACCAACAAGCGAGGTTTGCGAACCTGGCCAAGACCAACCGTCGCCGGGCGCGGCGAACCTGTGTTTCGATCGTATTCATTTCCGATTCGCTCCCTCAGCGACACGCACTGGACTTGGTTTATCGAACCGCTTGGGTTTTGGCAGTGGACGCCGCGCCTAGCTTGCGGTCATTGTATACGATTGCTAAGGATCGGTCGATAAATAAGCGTCGGGACGTTTTCCCGCGAAGCGGCCCGAAGGGTGCTCTGCAGAAAAGGTCCCGACACTTACTTTATCATTTTGAGTGCTAAAGTACTAAAGCATTTCCCCAGTCGGTTGCTCGTGATCGCGCCGATCGCATCATCGCTTTCAGCTGACCTTTTCATCAATCCGAAACTTCCCATGTCCCAATTGCCCGATCCTGACCAATCACCCGGCACTGACGTTGTCATTTATGACGGCGAGTGTCGATTTTGCCAGGGCCAGGTGCGAAATCTGCGGCGTTTTGATTGCTGTGGCCCACGACTGAGCTTTATTTCGCTGCACGATCCACGCGTCGCTGAGCGGTATCCGGATCTGTCGCACGACAGTCTGATGGCCCAAATGTATGTCGTCGATAACGACGGAAATCGGCACGGCGGCAGCGACGCGGTTCGCTATCTCAGTCGCCGACTGCCGCTGCTGTGGCCTGCGATGCCGATTTTGCACCTGCCCGGCACCGCCGGATTGTGGCGTTGGGGTTATCAACAGATCGCCAAACGGCGATACAAAATCAGCGGCAAAAACTGTGAAACTGACGCCTGTTCGATCCACCTGAATCGATGAAATGGGGTTCAATCGGTAATCGGTAAGCGGATTTCAAACACCACTCGGCCTGGTCGATTTTCCGCCAGAACCAGTTTTCCGCCATGCGCGGTAATCACCAACTGACAGTACGATAACCCCATCCCCAAACCTGCGTCTTTCGTTGAAAACAGGTGGTCGAAGATCCTTTCGCGATCTTCAGCGGCGACGCCTGGCCCTGAGTCAACGATGCGGATCAGAATCGTGCGCCCGTCGCTTTCTGTCTCGATCGCTATTGAACGATTCTGGGGAACAGCCAACGCTAATGAATCGGCCGCGTTGCGAACCAGGTTCAGCAGCACGTGGCGGATCTGCTCTGGGTCGCACACCACCGTCGCGTCAGTCGCCCGCAGGTCAAAGCGAACTACCGCGCGAGCGTCATCGGCGAAGATCTGAGCCACTTCACCACAGGATTCAATTACCTGATGCAGATTCGTCGGACGAGTATCTTTTGGGGTGTGCGAAGCAAATTGTCGCAATCGATCGCCAAACTCCCTCGCCCGCAGGATCTGTCGTTCGATCTTCGTCAGCATTTCGCCAACCTGTTCGGATTGGCCCATCTTCAGATGCTGGCGCGCGGCGAACACAAAGTTTTGGATCGCGTAAATCGGCTGCTGCATCTCGTGGCCAATCGTCCGCAGCAACTTGGTCTGGGTGGCCAGCAGATCACCGGTGGCCGAATCGCCTTTCTCGCACGCTTCAACCGCATCGGACACCTGCGAGTTTTCCGATGCCGGAACCACGTCTTGACTCATGATTGCCCTCTGATTCGGTCGACGTCCTGAATGGCTCGGTTCCCTTGCGGCGGTCCGAATCGATATTGGATCGCTTTGCTGAACGCTGACATTTAATAAACCGAGTCGCGCGGAACCTCAGACTGGCAACTCAAGAAGTTGTCGGAAGCCATGGAAAAACATTTCGCGGCTTAGGATCGGTCGATAGACAAAAGTCCGGTACCTTTTCCCGCGAAGCGCCCCGAAGGGTGCTCTGCAGAAAAGGTCCCGACACTTATTTATCGCTCATTGCTTAATCGATCTGTTTCGCGTCGAACCACGTTGCACCAAGGCGGAACTTCAAGCAGGTGGCTTTTCTGGCTTTTCAATCTTTTCACACCGTTGGACATCCTACCCGAAATCGGTACGGTTCAATGTCGCAGGCCGCAAAGTCGATGCCACTTTTTCAGCTTCCGCAACGGCATGGAAAATCGTCCCAGCAAGGGGGTGTGCGGTTAATGCCCGCGTTATTTTTAACTGTTTTGGTCATTTAATTTATGGATTGGGCTTCATAATCATCGGCATCATTGATGCGCATAAACTCGACACCAACCTGCAGACAAATTTCAATGCTGCTTCGGTGTCCCCCTGTTGGTGTTCTTGAGTCGCGCACATGCGGGGAATTGACGCAAACTGGCCGGCCCAAATGGATAAAAGCTAATAGCCAACAAGAGATTCGATTCACAAGTTTTTTGTAGCACTGGCTACACCTTAGCCGATGGCCTATTACGTAATTCTCAATCTAGTGTACATTTGAAGGGACCCGTTGGGCGGTCATTTTTCAAAAACCCCTGCGAGAATCGGGCTCAACCGCCTTGCTTCATCACCGTTCAAACTGCGTCGTCTGATGCGACAGAACGCTAAAGACACATGAGACGAAATAAGATTCATGCAATGTTGTTAGAATAAAATGGTGGTTGGCATGAGAAGCGCTCTACCGTTTGCGTCAAATTGCATCGAGCACGCTTGGTGCGCGATCACGCAATGATCCAATGTGATTATGCGTGCGGATGGGGCCACTGTTAACCTTGAACGATTAACCGCATGGCAGTATTTTCCCGCTTGGCCAAACGACGGTGCTTGGCAAAACGTCCGTCTAACACGATGCCCCTTAGGTATGCCGCAAACGGAATGATTGTTTTGTGGTAGCGTCGGGGCCTGACCCTAACAAAAAACATCAGTGAGTAATCGGATGAGCAGATGGGCTTCGGATGGAATTGTCTTCATTGTTGACGACGAAGCCGACGTGCGCGAGTCGCTTTCAGCGCTGGTCAGCGCGATGGGACTCAGGTACCAGCAGTTTGAATCGGGCGAGCAGTTTGTCGACTTCTTGGAGACATGGCAGGCTGGCATCGCAGTTGCCGTGGTTGATGTCAGGATGAAGGGAATGAGCGGACTGGCGGTGTTGGAAAGGACCCGCGGGAAGTATTCAACCCTCCCCTGTATCATCATCACTGCATACGCTGATTTCACAATGGCTGTCGAAGCGATGGCGGGAGAAGCGTTCACGGTGCTTTGCAAGCCCTACCGCGACCAGGAATTATGGGAGCGGATTGTCCAAGCGCTTGAAAAGAGCGAGCAGGCCTATATTGACCACTGCGAAGTCAGTGCGATCAACGGTCGATTCCTGATGCTTTCATCAAGCGAAATCGCCGTGATGAACCTTTTGATCCGTGGCGTGACGAACAAAAAGATTTCTCACCTTTGCGAAATCAGCCCACGCACCGTCGATCTGCGCCGCAAGGCGATTTTGGAAAAAATGAACGTAGCGTCGGTTCCCGATCTGATTTGGAAACTAGCCCGCATCGGATACGCCCCCATGGAGCAACCGGTCGATACGGTTGCTGCTGGCGAAGATGACGAATAGGCGGTGACGGTTACGGTTTAGGCACTGCTTACCGTCTAGGCACTTCTCACCGTTTAGGCACTTGAAATCGTACCTTCAGTAACAGCGGCGACATGGTTGGGTCGTCGGTCTCGATCGATACCGTCCCATAATCTTCATTGCCGCGTCCCATTCGGTCGATCGGTTCAGCCGCAGGGTCGATTGACAGCGTCAGTGGAACGACAACTGTTGTGCTGCGTCCCAACGGTTCACCCAATTCGGCTCTTAGAATCCCCTTGGGCTGCACATCACCGATAGACAACTTGATCGAATTGCGTTTGGGCCCTCGCAGCATAATGTTCGCACGATAAGGCGTTTCGCTCTTGGGTTCCACTTCGCCAATCGTGTAATAATATCCGCTTTCGCCGTTGAACACTCGACGGTTTTCCAGCAGGGTGATCGCACCGACAATTCGACCTGATGTTTCTGCATAGAACTTGAACAGCACGTCTTCGTCGAAGTTTCCGTCAGCCCCCACTGCCGATTTGGGCGCAAAGCCAAACTCAAAGTTGTCTCGAAGCGGCCCCTGGCGGAGCCCGGGCATGATCTCGATTCGGACCTTAAACGCCTGAGTTGCCGACTTCAACTCCTGGTTCCCGGTACTATCTACGCTGATCTCTTCGACCGAAAAGGTCGATCGCCCCGTCACGTCAGGGTCGCTGAAAGATTGCCTGACCGCCACGATCGGCGTTTTGCTGAAGCTATACACCACCGATTCCAGAACGATCGTTTCGCCGGATTCGACTTCGCCAAATGAGAATGTTCGTGGCACCATGGTCATTGAACTGATCACGCGGCCGCGGATCACTAAGTTCAGCTCTCCGCGGGTCGGATCGTTCGTCTTCAAGATTGCCGATTGCCCAAACTCCTCGCCCGTCGATTTTGTCACCCAGGTGAGGTCGATCTCCGTCTGTTCCCCCGGTTCTAACGTCGACTTCTTCAGAGATCCGACCGTACACTTGCATGTCGATCCGGCAACCTCCAGTTCCAATGGCCCTTTGCCGACGTTTCGAACCACGAACGAATGTTTCCCCTCAGCACCCGGCTCCATCACGCCAAAGTCGAATTGCTCGCCACCGACGACTTCCAATTTGGGTAATTGGTCAGGCGGAATCTCACGTTTTACAGACTCGATCCGCTCTGAAACTTCGCGATCGCCAGGCTTGAACGGACCGAACTCCGATTCAACGTTAAAGTTGGATGTGTGAACAAACCAGCCACATCCCATACCAACCATTGCGGCAAAAATAGCCAACCCGAATGCTTTTAACACGCTAAAAAACCTCGATTCGAATGAGTACGGCCGACCGTTTTACGCCCGTGCAATTGGATCAGTTCGCTGTGCCTGGTTGCTGGCGTTGCGGTTGAAACATAAGTGGCAACACTTCCGACGCTGGCCGACGGACTTCGCCCTGCACAACCGATTCGCCAATAAACTGAGCCGGCATGACCACCACGAACGGCAACGAACGCTCATAATAACCACCGGCTGCTGACAACGTCACCGCCCGCTCAGCCCAAGTTTCGGATCGCTGGTCACCCAATTGGCGGTAGATCTCTGCCAGTTGTGCCGCGTAGGCTTCATGCGCCGGGGCCAACGAAGTCGCTCGGCTGAACAGCGATTCGGCCGATTTTAGCGCGCCGATTTCGCCGTACCGCTGAAATAACCGCAATTGCCCATCGCCAAGCTGGCGAAACGCAACCGGATCATTCCCCACACGCTTAATCGCTTCCGCCTGAACCAGTTGCAATTCCGCTTCCCATCGCTGCCGGTTTTGCGGTTCGGCGACCGCAGCCTGTGACAAAACCGCCGCTAGTTGCATCATCGGTTCCGCGTCCCAGCGGTCGGCCGACGCGGCTTGTCGCAGCGCTGATTCCGCTTCACCAACTCGCCCCTGTCCCCACGCGACTTCAAACCGTCCCTTGGCAGCCCTCGCTTGCTCGATCGGCAAAATCGCCGTCATATACCAAGCGATCAAAATCATCGTTACCGCGCCGCCGATGACAACGCGCGTTCGATTGGTTGTCGCAACAGGCGACAAAGCCGTGTCATCGCCCGTTGACTGTGGAACCGCCTGTGTACAGGCGATCGCAATCAACAACCACAACGCAGTCGCCACGCCGGGGACGATCAATCCGCCTGCGGCCATTAGGTCGATCGCCATTGCCAACACCGCATAACCCGCAATCCGCTGCGGCGTAATCTTATAACTGGGCGATTCGCTGTCGACGGACTCTTGATCGCTTCGGATCGCCAGCCAAACGATCGCCCCGCCCGCGACCGTTGCCAACATCCCCGCGTCGATCGTCGGCAGGTAACCGACCATCGCCCCGCCGATCCAAATCATGGCGACTGCGACTCCGGCACCGCGGTAAAGCACGACCGGCTGAAATCCGATCGTGGCGGAAGCGATGTTCACCGGCTCGCGAAGACGCCAAAGGATTGCCGCGATCAGTACCAACGCGATGATCACCGCCACCAATCCACCGGTCGTGGCAATCTGCCAAAACCAGTTATGAGGATCCGCGATCTGTTCGGTCGAAGCATCCGCGCGATACAGCTCATAACGTGCCTTGAATTGCCCCGGCCCGACTCCAAACAACGGCGACTGTGCGATCATCTTGATGCTCGCGATCCAATACCGCCATCTCACTTCTAACGATGCCGGCGCTTGTCCAATCCATTCAGTATTCCTGCCAAACCGCCACGCGACCGCAGCTAAAATCGCGATCACTCCGCCCGCCGCCGCGCTAGCCTTTGCGATCGTCAAGATCCGTCCATCCCACCAACGACGGGTCAGCGCAATAGCGGTTACAACCAGTAAGGATCCGGCGGCTGAACGGCTGCGCGATGCGACCAACATCCCGCCAACAATCACAATCGCGATCGCCCAGCCAACCTTCTGAGCCGCCGTCATCGTCGTCCATCGTTGGATTGATAAACCTAACATAACGACCAGCCCGCCGACCAACAGCGCAGCCATCGAATTGGCCAGCGCAAAAGTGCCGGTCGGTCCGCCATCATAAAGTCGATTGTGAAAAACGATCCTTAACCCCGACCCTTCAGTCGCTTGAATCCCAGCGGCCCGCAACATCGCTTCAGGGTCGGATTCATACATTTCGATCATCGCCGGAATACCGATCAACTGCTGGTGCCACCCAAAAACAGCGACCGCTAATGTTACAGAAATGATTAAATGAAAGAATACAATCGACACGTTGGGACAAAGGCAGATTCGCCGCGCAGCCGATAACAGGGCCGCCGCAGCAACCCACCACCACATTTCGTTGACGCCCAATCGCAAGTTGGAACCGTCAGCGTTGATCCAGGTCGATATCACCATCGATAACGCTAGTCCCCAAGCGGCAGTGTCGATCACTTTATCGGCGCGACTCACACCGGGTTCGTTCCAAAGCGGCCGCACAACAATCGCGATCCCGCCAGCGATGATCAACATTCCGGCCAAGTATCGCGCCGCGCCGGTCTGAACTTCGGTGCTGTCCGCTGGCCAGTAGGCCGCAAAGATGATCGCCGCAGCAATCAGTCCGGCGGCAAAGCCGAACAGCTTTTCGGGTGTGAAGAGCGATGGCGCTGGCCCGACCGTTGCCTGTGCGGCGGAGAATCGTCCGCCGACATCGGGTTGGACCGATCCAACGGCTATTCGTTTTCTTTTCGCCATCCGGTCGATTCCAATATCACGATCAGCAACAACATACAGCAGACGATCCCAATCACCATGATCGCCGAATCGACCTGAACGCGGGTTAACAGGATCGCCGCCAAACCGCACGTGGCCGTTACCAGATAAATCGTCAACACGGCCTGGACGCGTGACAATCCCAATGCCACCAAACGATGTGAAAAATGCCTCTGGTCGCCCTGAAACGGGCTGCGGCCTTCGCGAATCCGTATCCACAACACGGTGGTCAAGTCATACAACGGTACGGCCATCGCACACACAGGTGCGAAGACCGCATGCGGCGTGCCACTCTCATAATTCGCATAAGTTGCCATCAAGGTCGCGACCGCGATCAGGAAACCGACGAAGTAACTGCCGCCGTCGCCCATAAAGATTTTCGCCGGCGGACGATTATGAAACAAAAATCCTAATAACGCTCCGGTTACCACCATCAATAGTGTGGCGACAAACCATTGCGGTTGTCCCGCCGCGCCCGGAGTCGAAATCATCACGATCGCCAGCGCCGTCGCACCGATCGCAGCGACCCCGCCACTGAGCCCGTCCATATTGTCGAGCATGTTGAATGAATTGATTAGCGCGACGATCCACAACACCGACAACGCTTGGGTCAACCATGGCAGCGGAATAAATGCGGTAAACGAATAGCCCAACCCGAGCACAACAGCGGCCGCGACCGCCGTTTGCACTCCCAGTCGAAACGGCCACGGCAATCCGCGTTTATCATCGATCAATCCCAGCGCGACCAGAATCGTGCCGCCGCCAAGCAATCCCCACAATTGCCCGGCACGCGACCACACGCCATCCAAATGAAGTGCGATTCGTGGCGGCAGGTAGCCTTGTAAATCGGGATTGCCGCGAAATACCATCACCGCGATCGTGCCAGCGAGCATCGTCAGGACAACGCCCAACCAGATCCCGATACCGCCACCGAGCGGAGTCGGAGTGACGTGAGATTTATGACCGCCGGGGCGATCTAATAGACCCAGCGTTCGCGCGTGGCGACGAATGGGAAACAGTGCGGCCGCCGCGATCAATCCGGCAGGAATCGCCGAAACCGCTGCTAACCAGAGTGCAACACGAATATCCGACACCCA
>DIUH01000353.1:0-768 GCA_002428205.1 Planctomycetaceae bacterium UBA6163 | reverse complement strand
CCCTCAAGCCAAAGGAATGGTGACAATAGAATGCCCGCCCCAATCTTACGAGATATTCTTTTGTCCCCATTCTTTTGTCGTGCAAACCGCGGTCAGCAAGTGGTAGATTGGTCGCACAAAATGATCGTCCACTAGCACACCAAACGAATCGTCCAGGACGGGCCGTATGGATGTCACTGTGCCATCTCGCCGATCACTTAGCCGGTTTGGATGTTTTTACTCCGACCAGCGTTCCGCTGATCGCGCCCATCAAGTGCCCGTCCCAAGACACCGCCGAATCGAACGACGGGATGACACCGGTAACGAGCGTGGTGCCGAACAAGAAACCGACCAGCAAGGCGATGCCAGCCGATACGATATGTTTTTCGGGACATTTTGTGCCACCCATCTAAATGGCGCGGCGATCGGGATGCGGCACGGAGAGCTGGATTATTTCGATCGTTTGCTACTTGCTAGGATCGGGAACCGCCGAGCGGTGAAAGCGATTAGCCCTGGGTGAGCGATGACGGGGTCCGCGAGTCGAACGCGACCTGGGGTTTACATTCATACAGACGCCCGCGACGAGCAATCGGTTTGCCAATCTATTAATAAAAACCGACACGTAACCGATTTGGCTGCCAACAACGTAAGTCAAGATTGGTGCCAGCCACGAATGGCACAGTCATTTACATAACTACTTTGTTTCAAACGAGTTATCTCCAGTGGCGAGTTTCGCCTGTAAGACTTGGCGTGGTTGCATCATCAGGTTGTAATTGCTGCCCCGTTTCT
>DIUH01000309.1:22557-22711 GCA_002428205.1 Planctomycetaceae bacterium UBA6163 | reverse complement strand
TTCCCGTGTTGCGGGGGCGATCAGTCGTCCGCGTATCGATGAACGAGCTGGTTTGGGCATCGAACTCGGCCAACGCGTCTTCCACACCACCGATCTGATTGGCTCGGAACACGCCACGAGGTAACACGCGGTTGCCGTTGCCATCGACCGTCAA
>DIUH01000309.1:16960-22526 GCA_002428205.1 Planctomycetaceae bacterium UBA6163 | reverse complement strand
CCGCTGGTCGTGAAGAAAAACTTCGCGTTCTGCAGCGCGATCGATACGCACTCTTCCAGCTCAACGTCCCAGTACTCACCATAATTGTGGTTACTGAGCGTCAGAGGTGGCAACGCCTCGGTCGTTTCGGCCAAACTTGCCGTTTGGACGTCAGGGTATTCGACCTTGGTTGCGGTACCGAGGTAATGCTGCAAATCGGGCGATTCATTGGCAAAGAACGGCTGTGTTGTGGCACAGCCGGTTGCCATAAATAGGGCGACCAGTAATTGCAGGTATGCGGCAGACTTGATTAACGATCGGTTCATCAGAGGACTTCCATTGAAGTCCCTTTACGCCTGTCAAAGCGGGCTGTACCGCAATCACCCCACGGCGATTGGTCCGTTACAGATTCTTTGACAAACGATCAAGGGTCGAGTGTGGATGCCCCCCACACTTCCAAAACCTCGACGCACTGTGACGGCGCGGTTTCGGAGCCCAAGTGTGAAATCGTCAACCGGTGTGTCAAACTTTGACGATTCCACAGATTTTTCTAAATCAATCGATCAGTGCGGCGAATGGCGACCGACGCAAATGCTCCATGTGTACCAGATCTCCTATTTTTCCATCCCGCACTAGTTGACGTATTGCTCCTCGGTGTCGCCTGTCGGACGCGAAATTTCGCCGTTGTCTTCCAAGGTTCGCACAATGTCGACGATCTTTTGCTGAGTCGCCTCGACTTCAGAAACTCGCACGCTGCCCAAATACCCCATTTCCTCGCGCAGGTTTTCTGCCGCGCGAGTACTCATATTCTCCATAATCTTATCTTGCAACGCTTTGCTAGCACCCTTGAGTGCCATTGCCCATTGACTGGTTTCGACGTTCTTGAGCAGCGTTTGAATATCGCGAGCGGCGAGTTTCGAGATGTCTTCAAAGACGAACATCAATCGACGAATTTCTGCCGACAGTTCGGCGCTATCGCGTGCGAGCGCTTCCATGATCGAACGTTCGATCGATCGTTCGGACACGTTCAAGATTTCGGCCACGCTTTCGACTCCGCCCACGTTGGCCTGCTGCATGTTGACCATACTGCTGAGGCGTTGCTCCAGGGCGTTTTCAAGTTCTGCGACAGCTTCGGGGCTGGTTCGCCCAATGGTCGCGATCCGCCTGATCACTTCCAGCTGTTTTTCGGGCGTCAGCCCACCGAGCACTTCGGCGGCGTAGTTTGCGGTAAAGTGGCTCATCAGCAGCGCAATGGTCTGCGGGTGCTCGTCACTGATAAACTGCAACAATGTCTGGGAATCGACTTTCTTCACAAAGCTGAACGGCATCGACTCGATTGTCTGCTGCAACGTGCCGATCAATTCGGTCGCATCACGACCGAGTGCTTCTTTGATCAACTCCTTGGCACGTTCCAAACCACCCGGGCTGGCATAAATCGCGCTGGTCTTGCTGGTTAAGAACTGCGCCATGACGATTTCTTGTTCGTCACCGGCAACCGAATCGAGTTGAGCAATCCGAATCGTGATCGCTTCGATGTAGTGCGATGGAAGCTTGGCAAGTACCGCCGCAGCGGCCTTGTTCGGCAAGCTCATTAAAAGAACTGCCGCTTTGTGAAGCCCTTCTTCACTTAGAATTCGATGTTCCGTTCGCTTTTTCATCGATACATTCGTCTCCGCCAATTCGACATTCTTGTCTGCAAATCAGTCGGCCAAGGCGGTCACACTCGATCGCTGAAGGTCGCTGTCGACAATTGGCCTAAGTTTCATCGGCTTGAAAGTCGACCGGCCAACAGCGGCGGCGACGATGCCGTCAAAGACACACGCAGCGGTGGTGCGGAAAGGTTCGATTGCGGCGATTATGGCGATTATGGCGATAAGAACGCGGTGAGCGGCCGAATGCTGGCGACGCCACAGGCAGCATCACCATGGCATTCGGCAAACACCCCACTGGCCATGATTTTCATCCACAGCGACTTCGATCCACGTGATGGCGTCGCCAAACTTCGCCCGAGTCTGTTCGCGAACGCGTTCTGCGATCACCCGGGCGATCTCCTCGGCCGTGGTGTTAATCACGGGTAGGTGCACACAATCCTCGTTCGGGAATACCCAACGGCGATCGCGAAACCGTGCCGTCGTTTCTTTTTCGTCCGACGAAACCAGTATTTCTTTGTGATCGGTCGGCAATAGGACGTGATGGTCCAGCCCAGCGGTGATTTCCAGCACCGCATCGCGTAGCGCGATAAAGTCGACCACGTAACGGTTTTCATCCAGCGGCCCTTCGACCGTTACCCGAACGCCGTAATTGTGACCATGAATCCGTTCACAAATGTCTTTGGCAAACGTGATAAAATGCGCCGCGGCAAACGTGAACGCTTCTTTGGTGACTTCGACTCGGTAGGTTGCAGCAGAGTTGCTCATGATCAATTGGTACGATAAATCCGATGGTGAGGAAAACGTGAAAGATTTTTGCTAAACGTGATGGTAAATGGTCGATCCGTAAAGTCAGGGTCCGAAACTATACTGACCCGTCCAGCGGAGCGTCTCCTGCAGCGACACGCCTGCTTCACCGATCTCGAAAAGTTGATTCGCAAATGCTTAAACGAATTCTTGTCACTGGCGGCGCCGGTTTTCTCGGTTCGCACCTTTGCGAGCGATTGGTCGACGAGGGGCACGACGTTATCTGTTTGGACAATTTCTTCACCAGCCAGAAAACCAACGTCGTTCACCTGCTGGACCGACCCAATTTTGAACTGATTCGCCACGACATCACATTGCCGATCCACTTGGAAGTTGACCAGATTTACAACATGGCATGCCCGGCCGCGCCTGGGCATTACCAATACAACCCGATCAAGACGATCAAAACGTCGGTGCTCGGTTCGATCAACATGCTGGGAATCGCCAAACGCTGTGGCGCCAGAATCCTGCAGGCCAGCACCAGCGAAGTTTATGGCGATCCCGAAGTTCATCCGCAACCGGAAACGTATCGGGGTTGCGTCAACCCGATCGGACCACGTGCTTGTTATGACGAGGGCAAGCGAGTCGCCGAAACGTTGTTCATGGATTATCACCGATCCAATCGGGTCGACATTCGCATCGTACGAATTTTCAACACTTACGGCCCGCGGATGCATCCTTACGACGGCCGAGTCGTTTCGAACTTCATTCGCCAAGCACTCAACGGCGAATCGATCACGATCTTTGGCGATGGCCAGCAAACCCGTTCGTTCTGCTATCGCGACGACCTGGTCGACGCGATCATCGCGATGATGAACGGGCCGAAAGATTTTATTGGTCCGGTTAACATCGGCAACCAAGGCGAGTTTACAATTCGTGAACTCGCCGAATTGGTGATCGAATTGTCAGGTTCTGGGTCGCAACTGGTTCGCAAGCCGTTGCCACCGGACGATCCGACCCGCCGCCAACCCGATATCACGCTCGCCAGAAAACACCTCGGCTGGGAACCGAAGATATCGCTCCGCGATGGATTGAGCAAAACGATCGAGTGGTTCAAAACGATCAAGTTGTCCGACTACCGGCCGCCAACACCGAACTACAGCTAGGCAGGTCGGCAAAAAACTTCGGCAAAACAAAATTAGCCGCATCGCGTTAGCGACGGTTGGTAGGAACCGGGGTTAACGCCCAACGGCTGATTATACCGAAAGCCTACTGCTTTTCCGCATCGCTTGTTACCGGACGTTTTGCGAACCAACTGAACAGCACAAAACTGGTCGGCACGAACAGCAACGCGAATAACGTCGCGGCGATCATGCCGCCGACGACCGCGTTGCCAACCGCTTGGCGACTGGCGGCCCCGGCGCCGCTGGCAACCAACAACGGCAAGAAGCCCAAAATCGATGAAAACGCCGTCATCAAAATCGCCCGGAACCGCAACGTCGCCGCCGACGCGGCTGCCTCGGTGATCGACATTCCCTTGCGATATTGTTCACTGGCGAACTCGACAATCAAAATCGCATTCTTGCTGGCCAACGCAACCAACAAAACGATCCCAATTTGAGTGTAAGTATTGTTGTCGGCACCGCGCAGCATGAGCGCTAACACGACGCCCAACGCGGCAAGCGGAACAACGGCGATTACCGCCGCGGGACTGGTCCAACTCTCATACTGAGCCGCCAAAACTAAAAAGACGAACAAGACCGCCAGTCCTAAGATCAAGACTTGTCCACCCGATGCGATCTTTTCTTGATAGGACATTCCCGTCCACTCGAATCCGAATCCGGTACTAAGATTTTCAGCAGCGGTTTGTTCCATCAACGAAAGCGCCTGGCCCGAACTGAAACCCGGTGCCGCTGAACCATTGATCGCCGCAGCCGGATAGAGGTTGTAACGACGAACAACCGTTGGCCCGACCGTTTCGCGAACATCCACCAAGGACGACATCGGAATCATCGAACCATCGAGTCCACGAACATCCAGACGCCGCAAATCTTCTTTATCGCTGCGGAACTCCGCTTCGGCTTGCGTGCGAACTTGGTAGGAACGATTTTGAAATGTAAAGTCGTTAACGTAAGCCGATCCGAGATACGCGTTTAACGTGTTGAACACCGTCCCAAGCGGCACGTTCATGGTCTTCACCTTGGTGCGATCGACATCAGCGAACAGTTGTGGCACATTCGCCCGAAACGTGCTGTTGACACCCACCAGACCGCTCTGTTCATTCGCACTTTCGGCCAGCCCTTCAGCAGCGAGTTGTAATTGTTCGTATCCGGCATCTTGGCGATCGAGCACTTCCATTTGAAAACCGCCGGCGGCACCCAGCCCGTCGATCGCGGGCGGAGTGAACGAAAACACAATCGCTTCTTGAATCTGGCGAAACTCCGCCTGCAATTGCTGCTGAATCCCCTTCAGGCTCTTCGCCGCCGACTGGCGATCTTCCCACGGTTCTAATACCAAGACCGACATCCCTTGATTCGACCCGGCATAACCGCCGATCAACGAATATCCCGAAATCGTTACCGTGTTAGCGATCCCCGGGACGGTACTATAAAAATTGTTCAACCGATCCATCACTTCGGCGGTACGTTCTTGCGACGCAGCATCGGGCAATTGCACGTTGACGAATAAATATCCCTGGTCTTCCTCGGGGACAAACCCGGTCGGCAACTGTGACAACGACCAACCGGTATAAGCGACCAAGACGATATAGATGACCATCACAACAGCCACCATACGAACCAGTCGCGAAACGATCGCCCCGTAGACCGAGGTCACACGATCAAACGCTTTGTTGAATAGCCGAAACCCAATGAAGGATGACTCCTTGGGGGCTCGCAAAACGATTCCGCACAGTGCGGGGCTGAGCGTTAGGGCGTTGAGCGTACTGATCAGCACGGCGGCCGAGATGGTTAAAGCGAATTGCTGGAACAATTGGCCTGTGATTCCTGGCATAAACGCCGTTGGCACGAAAACGGCCAACAGCACAAGCGTTGTCGCGATTACCGGGCCGGTGATTTCTTCCATCGCTTTGATCGCCGCAGCCTTGGGCGACAATCCATCAGCCAAATGGCGTGACGCGTTTTCGACCACCACAATCGCATCGTCAACCACAATGCCGATCGCCAGCACGA
>DIUH01000309.1:13348-16897 GCA_002428205.1 Planctomycetaceae bacterium UBA6163 | reverse complement strand
ACCTCTTTGATCGACGCTTCGACAAACGCGGTTGTATCAAACGGAATGAAATACTCGACTCCCGTTGGCCAATCGGCGGCGGATGACAATCCCGCCATCCGCTGGCGAACCAGCGTTGCGGTGGTCAACGCATTGGCACCGGGCAATTGATAGATGCCGATCGATGCGGATGGACGGCCATTAAACGTAGAACGAAACTTATAATCTTTCGCACCCAATTCGACTCTGGCAACGTCACGCACCCTCAGCAGGCTGCGCCCGTTGCCGGCCCGCAAGATGATGTCGCCGAATTGTTCGGCGGTGATCAGACGGCCTTCCGTGTTGACTGAAAGTTGAAACGGAGTTCCTTCGGGTGCTGGGCTAGCACCGATTTGGCCAGCGGCGACTTGTACGTTCTGTTCACGAATCGCGTCGACAACATCCTGGGTTGTCAGATTACGCAACTTCAGCAACCGCGGGTCGAGCCAAACTCGCATGCTGTAATCGCCAGCACCAAAGACTTGCACTTCACCAACGCCGTCGACGCGGCTGAGTTGATCTTTGATCGTCAGGGCATAGTTGCTGAGAAACAGGTCGTCCGATGTTCCATCGGGAGAACTGAGCGTGATGAATTGCAGAATCTGAGTCGATTGCTTGCGAGTCGTGATCCCTTGCTGACGCACTTCTTGAGGCAATTTGGACTCGGCAACGGCGACGCGGTTTTGCACAAGCACCGATGCCATATCGAGGTCGGTACCCAAGGCGAATGTGATCGTGAGCGTGTAACTGCCGTCGTTGGAACTGGTGGATGACATATACAGCATCCCTTCCACACCATTGATTTCCTGTTCGATCGGTGTCGCCACGGTTTCGGCGATGGTCGATGCACTCGCACCGGGATAGACTGCGGTGACGCGGACCGTCGGCGGGGCGATTTCAGGAAACTTGGCAACTGGCAATGCACCAAAAGAGACGAGTCCGGCGATCACGATGACAATCGAGATCACCGATGCGAAAATCGGTCGGTGAATGAAAAATCGCGACATTATCGGGATTCCTCATTATCTTTTTCTGCATCTTCTTCTGCGCTGTCGCTAGCCGTGGCGGGTGGTTGTGCCGCATTCATCTGAAACGCGGCGGGCAAATCTTGGGGTGACGCGGAATAAATGATCGGATCGACCGGCATCTCGGGGCGCGAACGCTGCAGACCATCGATAATCACTCGATCGGTTTCGCTGATCCCTTGACGAACCACGGCCCAGCCGGCCGTCTGTTCCCCCAATTGCACTTCACGCCGCTGCACAAGATTGTTTTCTGCAACCACCATCACGAACGATGTGTCACGGTCTCGCAAAATGGCTCGCGCGGGAATCAACAAGGCGTCTTGAGGCTCCGAGACCGGCATGCGAACTCGAACGAACAGGCCAGGCAATAATTTACCATTGGGATTATCAAACACGGCTCGCAGCGGTAACGATCCCGTCGCCGCATTGACACCTTCTTGATCGATGTAATCCAGCCGTCCAACATGTGGGAACCCTTCGTCGGTTTCTAGCTTTACAAACACCGGCAACCGCGACCATTCTTCTTGTGGAACAGGTTTTTCCGATCGCTCGATTCGGGCGCGGCGAAGCTCTAATAACTGGCGATCGCTAATGCTAAAGTTCACATAAACTTGGTTGTCATTGATAACGGCTGAAAGTTCGGTTCCGTTATCAACCAGGTTGCCGACTTTAATGTCCGTCTTAGTGACTCGGCCGTCGATCGGCGCATGGATTTTGGTATAAGCGAGTTCAAGTTCAGCTTTTTCAAGTCTGGCTTGGGCCTGTTGCAAAGATGCTTTAGAAGATTCGACTGCGGCGCTTGCGCCGGCCAAAAGCGCGCGAGCCGATTCGATCGCCGCTTCTGCGGCGTCAAACTCGGTCTTGGACGTTGCCTGCTGAGCCAGCAGAGTGGTTTGGCGTTCGAACTCGCGCTGTGCCCGATTGACTTCGGTTTGAGCGGTTAAAACTTGCGCTTCGGAAACTTTGATCGCGGCCTGTGCGGCGGTTACTTCGGCGGCGCTGGCGTTTCTGGCCGCGACGTATTCATCGTCTTCGATTTCGTACAAGACCTTATCGCGATTGACCGACTGGCCCGGTTCAAAGTTAACCTGCTGGATAAAGCCACGAACGCGTGAACGCACTTCCGCACGCTCCACCGCTTCGCTCTCGCCATTTTCTTCAATGAACGCGACCACCGGATGCTTCACCGGCACCATCGCGGTCACCTTCGGTGGCGGTGGGGTGACATATTCATTGGTCGTTCGTCCGCACGCGGGGATAAAAAACGCGATACCGCCCAGCAGCATCAAGCGATTCAGTGGAACAACACGTAATGTCATAATCCCAGCAGTGCTAAAAAAGCGGATTTTAAAGAAGGGCCGGCCGATAAGTTTGACGACGGCAACCGGCAGAGACAATGATTCCGGAGAGTCTGGCCAGCCCAAGGGTTGGGAACAAGGGGGGCAGGTGACCGGCGCGGCACACTCGCACCACCCACCAGACCGCTCGCGCACACTAGACCGATGGCGTTTTGGTATCGTGCGTTTTGGTATCGTATCTCGCTGTCGCGATTGATATGGGCAGAAGGTGTCGACTCAATGCGATACTGGTTGACAGTAACGCACCCCTGGTTCAGTGGAAAGATTTGCGGTGGAAGACTTTGACGTTGCGGCGTTGGCCGCTTATTTACATATCACACCTGACCAGGTTTATAAGCTGGTCAAGCAAGATAAATTGCCCGCCAGGCGGGTCGGTGGCGAATTTCGGTTTTCCGAAGCCGAGATCCATCACTGGTTGGAAGATCGGATCGGGATCAGTGACGATCAACAACTGCAGAAAGTCGAAGCGGCGCTGCATCGATCGGCTCCGGCACATCCGACGTGGGCGCTGACCGAGTTCTGCAGCGTCGATCGGATCGCGGTGCCGATGAACTCGCGAACCCGCGGGTCGGCGATTCGCGACATGTGCCAATTGGCGACTGAAGGCGGGTTGATGTGGGACGCCCCGGCGATGGCCGAAGCCGTTCTGGCTCGCGAAGATTTGCACCCCACGGCGCTGGACAACGGCGTCGCGATGCTGCACCCGCGTCGGCCGCAGGCATCGATCCTGGCCGATTCGGTGATCGCGCTGGGCGTGACGCCCCAGCCGCTGGCATTCGCGGGCGGCGGTCAATTGACCGACATCTTTTTTCTGATTTGCTCTTACGACGACGCGATGCATTTGCGCATCCTTGCGAGGTTGAGCCGAGTGATTTCGAGCCCTGATTTTTTGAGCGGCTTGCGAGCGGCGACTTCGCCCGGCGAAGCACATTATTTACTCGGCGAAGCAGAACGGCCGTTGTTGGAAGCGAATGGTTAGAAGAGGCGTTGATGGCCACGAGCGACGAGAAACAGGTGACCGATCGTTCACAACCGGGGACGTTGCTGTGGATTGGTCCGACATCACATCCGGAAATCAAAGACGCCTTTAAGTTCTGCTCACAAACCGCTGCACAAGTTGCCATTCGTCGCAGTGCGGCCGAAGCGGT
>DIUH01000309.1:9935-13179 GCA_002428205.1 Planctomycetaceae bacterium UBA6163 | reverse complement strand
CACCCGCAACTTGCTGGTCGTTGCCGATCGATTCGATACCGCCGAACCGCTGCTGATGTGGGCCGATTCAGTCGGCGTTTGCGCCGCTTGGCACCGGCGGTTTGTCCCCGCTTTGCACAACCGATATGAGACGATCCTGTGGGACGATTCGGCCGCAATGGCGACGTCTGCGGAGCAATGGGGAGCGCGGCTAAATGCGTCGGGCGAAAATATCCAATCAGCCAATCACATTTGGATGTCGCTGCAACCTTCGATCGACGAAATCGATCAAGCGATGCGTGGCGGCATCAGCCGCGTGTTGACTAAGCCGGTCATGATCGATGCGATCCTGACAACGCTGCGAACCGTTACCAAGAAGTAGGTTCGGCGATTTCGACGACTGATGATCAGGTACCGTTGCTCGCTGCAACCGTTTGTGGATTCTTGCGAATCCGTTCCTCATAGATCGACAGGCCGCTGAGGGCGTGATAGAGCGCCCCGCATTCCAGATCGATGTTTGATGTCCGCTCGAGTACCTTGCAAAGGCTGCGAGCGGCTTTTTCCATCCACGGTTCGCGCAGCATTTCGTCTGTGCCCGCGACGGCCAAAAACTCGAAGACATGCCCCGAAGTACCCAGCATGGCGACCAAATCGGGCGACCAACCGGGACGTTCAAAGTAGTGACTTGAAAACGATCCGTCCGCGTTTTGAAAGTCGCGCGATTGCTCGATCGCCATCTCGACAATCATCTCCGCATCCGCCCAAACGCCGGTGATCGGATGACCGGCGTCACGGTGCCGCATGACCGCTGCGGCAATGGCACACAATCGATGCGATCCGCCGCAAGCGTTGGATGGTGCCAATTGGCTGACTTCAGACTCCAACAACGATTCGATGCTGTAGTCCGAACCGTCGCGTGCCGTCCAGCGATGCGTCGTGGGGCGATGGGCCAACAGAGCCGTCAACGTCCAACTGTATTCGCCCTCGAAGTTTCGCGGTATGTCCCACTCGATTTGGCGAATCCAACCTTCGACCGTCAGTGGACCATCGGTGGTAACGACCACGTCCGAAGGCTTGAGATCACAGCGTGCCATGTAGGCAACCCACTGATCGCGGTGTCCTTGGCCAATTTTTTGGCCCGGATCAAGCTCGGCCACAACACCACGAACGGTTCGTCCATCGATTTCAAACTTGTCGCCGCCGCGCAGCAAGAAACCCTTGATCGGGCCGCCGCCCAGTATGTAGGTGACCGCAGGCTGCGGCCCCGACGCGGTCGCGACCGAAAAATCGCGACCGTACGCTAGCACGCCGTGCATCACTTGCCACGCCGCGTTGACGTCCGTCGCCAGCCGTCGGCCTTGCAAGTTCGCCTTCAATGTCTGTTCGACCAACAAATGCAGGGCGTCTGGTGCAGCAGAATCGTCGGCGCTGGTCACGTCGGAAGTGCTAGCGACATCGCTTTCGTCCATTTTCGGCGAAATACCTGTCGCGACCAACGTCACAGCCGCATCGTCAACGCGACTGGTTGGGCACCCGGTCATCAATATTGCCAGCGGCAGCAAACCGAGGGGAACGATCTGACGTACGATTGCTTGGCGGTTATGTGACACGAATCTCGGCTCGGTAGAAGTTGGCCAGAAAAAACGAATTGCTGGCACCAGTCGGATTTGGAAGGTAAGTTTAGTGGAGTAAACGATGCCAGCCATCCAGAGTGGCACGCGAGTTGCGTTCCAGTTGGATGTTGTTGCGTCCACTGCCGAAATGCCAGTTTGGTTGTAGAATCGGCGGGATGCAACACACTCCGCCGGACGGTTTGACAGAACGATTGCACATTTTTTATAGGTTAAGAACCAAAACCATGGGTTACCTGCTGTTTTTGATTCCTCCTTTTTTGTTGAGCCTTTACGCCCAGTGGAAGGTCAAATCGGCATTCAATGAGATGAGTAAGGTGCCGGCAAGCATGACCGGTGAACAAGCCGCTCGTCGTATGCTGGACGCTTCGGGGCTGCATGCGATCCCGATCGAACGTGTGCCGGGTGAATTAAGCGACCACTACGATCCAGGTGCGAAGGTCGTGCGACTGAGCCAAGGCGTCTATGACGGACGATCGATGGCGTCGCTGGGGGTTGCGTGCCACGAAGTCGGCCATGCCCTGCAAGATGCCAGCGCCTACGCTCCGCTGGTGATTCGCAACCTGGCCGTTCCGGCGGCGAACTTCGGTTCCAGCGCCGGAATGATTCTGCTGATGATGGGGATCTTCATGAGCATCAAACCGCTGTTGTGGTTGGGGATTATCGTTTTCTCAGCGGTTGTGTTCTTCCAACTGATCAATCTGCCGGTTGAGTTCAATGCTTCTTCACGAGCAAAGGAACAATTGGTTTCGCTGGGTATGATTTCGGCCAACGATACGTACTACGTCAGCCGCGTGTTGAACGCTGCCGCGTTGACTTACGTCGCCGCCACCTTGCAAACCGTAATGACGTTGGCCTACTACATCCTGACGGCGCTGAACGATCGCCGCTAATTTGCGTGACATATCCGATTCAAACGACACGGGCCGCAATTTCAAATTGCGGCCCGTTTGCGTTTTGGTTGGTAAAAGAGAACAAGGCGACGTGATTCAAACGGTGACTCAGCCGTTGCGGCCTTCCATCGCGGCCCTTAAACCAGGATTCCCTAGCACAATCGTTGCCAGGCGTTGCCAATGGGTGTCTTCGGCGGAGATCGAATCGCACAACAATTGGATGTCGTCCCAATCCCCTTCGGTTTCGACGGAAAATCGCAAATCGCTACGATCAAGTTCCGCCGGCACCGGAATGAAACGCATCTGATACGAACCCGGTGCGTCCTGAAAATACGACGCCAAACTGGTTTCTTCGTTGCAGTAGCTGAGCCGATCGATGTTGCGGCGCAAGCGACGAAGGGCATCGGCATGGCAGATCTCACCGGCCAACCCAAGTCGCTGCATCCGCTGCCAACCGCCGCCGGTCGAGAAAAAACCGACGTAATCGCATTCGCTGTGTCGTTTCGCTTCGCCGAGCAACCGATCGACCAAAACCGGATCGACAAAGGGACGATTTCCAGGCAAAAACACCACCCAGTCGCTGCCAGTGCGATCGGCGGCAAGAGCCAGACGCTCAATCACATGGCTATGCGGTTGATTCAGAACCGTCGCCCCCGGAATGCCAGATGTCAAAATCGTCGACGGCACGCCCACACCACTGACAACAACATTCTGCACCATCGCAGATTCGCTGATCCGCCG
>DIUH01000309.1:0-9816 GCA_002428205.1 Planctomycetaceae bacterium UBA6163 | reverse complement strand
TCTTCCCCCTGATTGTCAACGATTGTGCGTCTGCGCCAATAGCGAACACGGCCGGATGGATGACATTTATTCAAAACTTTTTCTTTTTCTCTCAAGTGTCGCTCTTCCAATGAACCGCCGCACTCACTAATAATCAGGAATCGACGGGCCACGAGCTTCAGATGAGGCAAGATCGACAAAATGGGAATACTGCGTCATTTTGATTGGCCGCTGCGTGCTTCGTTGCCTGGCTATTCAAATCATCTCGTTCGAAAGGAATCGAACTATGCCACAGTGGCTCGCTGTTTTCAGTCTTCTGGAAGTCCTTTCACTGCCGATCCTGGCCGCATTGTCGCTCGGTGCCAGCAAGTTGACTGTCGGTGCGACCGCCCAAGCGGCCCGCCGCTGGTTGTTTGGCGTTCTGATTGCTGTAACACTGATCACCTGTCGGACCGTAATCACGCTCGATCCCTGTTGGTTAACGCACACGACCACCTTGTCGATGTTGTTCGTAGGCGCTTTACTAGTGCCCGATCGAGAAAGCTTTGAAGAGCGGCGAGTCGCTGAAAGCACTCGCATGACATTCTAAAATCTCGGCGATTTGACCGCTCCTGAAAATCATCCATGGGTATCGAGCATCTTCACACTCGTCACGAACCGATCGAACTTCCCTTTGGTCAGGCAATCGGTTGCAGCTATCGATGGCCTGGTGGCCAGTACTGTGTAATTCACACAGATCGTGGAATCTTAGGTTGTGGGTTGTATGACTGCTCCATCGCTTCACAGTTCGGTTTTGCAGTAGCGATTGCTCGCGGAACGCCGACAAATCCGCTTCGAGAACCCGAAGACCTGCTGAACGCTAAGATCGCTGATGTGAGCCAAATGGCTCACGACATGGGCATTCGCATCGGCATGCTGGGAATCGATGCGCTAAGCATTTTGCTCGGCAATCCAAATCAGTAATCCAATACATGCCGTGATGACGCACACTCATTGGTTTTTCCGACGGAACAGTGTCACACATCATCTTTTCGCCCGGTCGATTCTTATAGCCGATCCGGAATGCGATTAGCCTGGTGGGAGGCCAATCATGCGACGCCAGGCGCTTAATTGCCCCATGTGAATCATGATGTGACCACCGACATAAAACCCGTGCATCGATCCAACGGTGCCAAACTTACCCCGCATCGCTTCGTTCGGATTGACCTGCTTGAACAAGTCGTCGTCCGCCGTCATCAAGGTATCCAGCGCCATGCGATGAGCGGCAAAAAATCGTTCGGTGATTTCATCCATTTCCGGGTAGATCGATCCAGCCGAATCGTCAACGCACTTCGCGTTATGGTCGAAGATTTTTACGTAGGCTTCGGTCGGCTTGATCGACGAAGCGTCATGCCCTAGTTCAGCCACGATCCGGCACGGATACAGACTTAGGTGGCCATAAATAAACGCCGGATGATTCGATTGGACAACTTCATCCCCCACCGTCGCTAGTCGCGCGAATCGCTCCGCCGGTATGTCTTTCAATAATCGCTCGGCATACGCCAATGACAGGCGGCAGGAATCGGCGATCATCGGTCCATAATTGCAATTGGTTGCTGCGGTCGTCATCTGGTCGAACTCTTTTGCGAGATTTGGAAATGGGGGAACAAAAACAAAAAAAGCACCGCCCAAAGTAGGAGGTGCTTTCTGATTTTCCAATCGCCGAAGCGACAGAGGTATTACGGATTAGGAGTCTCGACCGGTGCTTCGGCCGCAGGTGCAGCGGTGTCTGTTTCAGGTGCTGCAGGCGCATCGGTCGATGGTGCTGGGACCGACAAGTCGGCATCTGTGGCGATCTCGGCGTCGGTCGCTGGGGAGGCAGGTGTCGTCGGTGTCAAGGCACCGCCCATTGCGCCGGGCTCAAGTCCCAAATCGAGCAATTCGTTAACACCGCCTTTAGCGGCTTCGGCCGGCGTCGGCTGGACAACCGGGGTTGGGTCGACCGCGACGCTCGGACTGTGCGAACCGATCAACCACATGGTGAACGCGCAAAGGGCGATCCAACCGAGCGCAACAAAGCTGGTGATGCGAGTGAACAAGTCGCCCGCCTTGGTTCCGAACGCACTTTGACCACCAGGGCCACCGAGCGCCCCTGTCAAACCGCCACCGCGGCCACGTTGCACAAGGATCAACAAAATCAAGAACAACGAAACGCCGAAAAGTGCAAAGCCGAGCAGGGCACTGACGAAGTCCGCCAAAATAGGTGTGAATATCATTCGGTCCGTCCGATGGATTGCATCAATTTCTGAAAACGGTGATTCGGCTTGTAAAAACGGTGCTCCGAAAGTGTCGCTTTCGTTGCCGCCGGGGTCAATGCCGCTGTCCGCTGTGTCGGACCGCGACGCGAAAACTTCGCCAGTGGCTCAAACCCACTCAGCTCTTGCTGGCTGCCGCAATGATGGCCAAAAAGTCCGCCGACTTGAGGCTTGCTCCACCGACCAGTGCACCGTCGATGTTTTCTTGGCCCAGCAGTTCGGCGGCGTTATCGGCCTTCACGCTGCCGCCATACTGAATGCGGATCTGTGACGCGATGTGAGGGGTATACATTTCGCCCAGCAACGTCCGAATCATCTTGTGGACCGCTTCGGCTTGTTCCGGGGTCGCGGTCAAACCGGTTCCGATCGCCCAAACCGGTTCATAGGCGATTACGATTCCAGCCGCTCGCACTTCGTCCAGCCCTTCGAGCGAACCACGAACTTGCGTTTCAACGACTTTTTCCGTGTCGCCCGCCTCACGCTGTGCCAAAGTTTCGCCGACGCAAACAATTGGCACCAAATTGCCAGCAAGAGCCGCCTGCAATTTCTTCGCTACGTCAGCATCGGTCTCGCCCATAAACTGACGACGTTCGCTGTGACCCAAAATCACGAACCGACAACCGACATCGGTCAACATCGCTGCATTAACTTCGCCCGTGTAAGCACCATCGCTGGCAGGATAAAGATTTTGTGCCCCCAACTCGATCGGCGAACCGGCGATTGCATCGGCAACCGCAGCGAGATAAACACTGGGTGCACAAACGGCGACTTCGGCGACCGATTCCGGTCCGAGTCCAGCGATTAATTCTTTGACCAACGCGACCGCCGAACCATGGCGGGTGTTCATCTTCCAGTTGCCGGCAATAAACGGGCGACGGCTCATGCCAATGCCTTCGGTAAGGGGGAAATCTGCTTGCCGAGCAATTCGGCCATCTGTCTCATCCGGTCGCACAAATCGCGATACTGCGAAGGCAACAATGCCTGCGGCCCATCGCTCTTAGCAACTTCGGGACAATCGTGAACTTCAATGTGAACACCATCCGCACCAGCGGCCAAACCGGCCATGGCGCACGCCGGGATCAAATCGGGGCGCCCCGTTGCGTGCGAGGGATCGACAATAATCGGCAAGTGGCTGAGCGTCTGGACCAGCGGGACGGCGGCAACGTCGAACAGGTTACGAGTCGCCGTATCAAAACTTTTGATTCCGCGTTCACAAAGCACGACGTTTGAATTGCCTTGACTGAGTACATACTCAGCGCTCATCAGCAGATCGGTTACCGTCGCACTCATCCCACGCTTGAGCAACACCGGGCGATTGGTCTTGCCGATCTCGGTCAACAAAACAAAGTTTTGCATGTTGCGAGCACCGACTTGGATCATATCGGCATACTCAGCGACGACTTCAACACAACGAACATCGGTAACTTCGGTCACAACCGGCATTCCGTAAGCCGCACCAATATCCCGCAGCAATTTCAACCCGTCTTCGCCAAGCCCCTGAAACGCATAGGGGCTAGTACGGGGTTTATAAGCACCACCACGAAAAATATTTGCCCCGGCATCGCGAACACTTTCAGCGATCCGGTGCATTCGTGGTTCGTCTTCGACGCTGCACGGACCAGCAATCATCGCCAGATTGCCACCACCGATCTTGACCCCCGAAACATCAACGACGCTCGGCTCGGGATGTGCATCCAACGATGCGAGCTTGTATGGCGGCAGCACGGGAACCACTTCTTCGACACCAGGGATGGCACGCAACGGCTCTTCGCGCACCTTATTTTCATCGCCAATGATTCCAACGATCGTGCGATAAGTGCCTCGACTTAAATGAGCCCGCATACCGAGCGCTTCGACACGCTCGATAACATGCGAGATCTGCGATTCAGTCGCGCCGGTTTTCAGAATGAGTATCACAGTTGATCTGATCAAATAAAAAGAATATGTGCAGCAACGCTCGTGTGGTTCCGCCCTAATGGCCAAAAATCGACTTAAAACACGCCGCTTTGACCCCGGGCTAAAACTGTAGTCTGAAAATCGCTCGCACCACCATCTTCATTTCGTAAAAAATGAAAGCGAACCAAAAATAGGGCTGACAGGAATTGAACCTGCACTCCCGAAGGAACTGGATCCTAAATCCAGCGCGTCTGCCAGTTTCGCCACAGCCCCATCTAAACTTACTTCCCACGCTCACCCGCAAATGGCCAACGCGAGCGTTGACCAAACAAAGACCATTGCAGCGTTGCAGCGTTCACGGACCGCGAACGCTGCAAAGCCTCGCCAGATCAGGAAGCGGATTCGGCATTTGCGGTCGGTACAACCCAAACCTTTACCTCGCCTTGCACTTCGGTATGGAAGTGAACCTTGACGGTGTAAAGGCCGAGTTCGCGAAGCGGCCCTTCGAGTCGAATTTGATCGCTCGCGAGCGTCACGCCTGCGGCCTTCAAAGCATCGACGATTTCGTGCGCACCGACACTACCGTACAGGTGGCCATCGTCATTGGCATTGGCTTCGATCGTGATCGACTGCTTGGCCAATTCGTCGGCGGCGCGGCGGAAGTGAGCCAGCTTTTCCAACTCAATTTGACGCAGTTTCTCACGGTGCTTTTCAACCATTCGCTGATGGTGTTCTGTCGCCACCGTCGCCAAACCTTGTGGCAACAGGTAATTAAAAGCGTATCCCTGCTTGACTTCGACGATGTCACCCTGTCGGCCGAGGTGTTCAACGTTGTGAATCAGCAACAATTTACACCCACCGTTGGCGCCTTTAGGAAGTCGCTTGTGGGTTCGTTTGACGGTGCGACCGGTCGTTTTCGCTTGCGGCATCTTAGCCTCTGGGGTTCGTTAGACGGCACCCACCAAGGGCCCGTTCAATTAAGTATTAAATGATAAAAAAATATCGGAAATCCGCCACGGCGCTATGCCGCACTTTTTCCGCTGATCATTCTGATCAGAATGGAATGTCGTTGTCCTGGTATCCGGGTCCGTCGCCAGTGGGTTGTGCATCACGTCGGCCGGGCGGCGAATACTCATCAACAGCCGCACCGCCGTGATCGTCATCGTGGTAGTCCTCACGCCCCTGGCGAGCGACTGACGAACCACCGCTGCGTGCGTAATCCGGTTTAGCCCCGCCGTCATCAGGCCTACTGCCCAACAATTGCAATCGCTCACCGACAACTCGCAACTTGTACTTCTTTTGTCCCTCGGCTTCCCACGAATCGAGCTTCAATCGGCCTTCGATGAACACTGGCGACCCCTTGCGGAGATACTCCGAGGCGATCTCTGCAATCCTGCCCCACAATGTCACATCGACATAAGTCACTTCATCAACCCACTCGCCTTGAGTGTTTTTTCGTCGGTCATTAACCGCCATCCCCATATCAGTAACTGCGGTTCCACCGGGCGTGTGACGTAACTCAATATCACGCGTCAGGTTACCAATCAGCATCACACGGTTGTAACTGGCCATAGCATTCGACTCTCGGAAGGTGCAAGTCAGTAAACTTTTCGCCCGCCGAGGGGCCCAGGCTACAATTTCAAAACGTTCGCTCCGGCAGAAGGCACAACAAACCGACCAAACGATCAGACTTCAAGTGCGTCGGATTCGTCGATCTGAATCGCCGACGCGTCCGGTCGTGGCAACGATGCCTCGCCACGAGCGTGAGCGAGCATCGGCTCGACCAATCGCGGATCAACCTTCAAGCTCATGTGCCGCAGGATCGGCTCGCTCAACTGGCAGGCACGATTCAGCTCCGGCAACTTGGTGCTTTCCAGTTCGCAGTAGGTCAGCCAATAGGTGCCTTTTTGGTGCCCCTTGATCGGATAGGCCAACTTCTGCTCTTGCCACAACCGGCTAGCCAAGACGGTGCCACCAAGCGATTCGAACATTTCGTTCACACCGGTGCTGACGCCACCGGGATCCCGGCTGTAATGATTGCTGTCGAGAATAAACAGCGTTTCGTAAACGTTTCGAGCCACGTAAGATTGCTCCCTTTTCCTAACGGTACAGTTGATATTTGGTTGGCCGACGGTTGCGGTGTCGAGCCATTGTATGAAAAAAATTCTTATCGGGCACTGCCCGTTTTCGCCAGAATCGCAAAATCATGCGACCCCCTAACTGTTCAAATCAACCCTGCGAAGGGGCTGCGTTGTACTGATTCATGCAGTGCGAAGCGCCACTGACAACCCACTGCAAAACCGCGCACGCGGCTAAACCGACCGCATCGTCAACCACTTTTCGATGTTGCGCTGAGAACTTGCTTAGCACAAAATCGACCACTTCCATTTCCGCCGGTGGCCGATCGATCCCGAACCGCAACCGTGAAAACTGATTTGTTCCGAGCTTGGCAATAATGTCCGCCAAACCCTTTTGACCCCCCGCCGACCCGTCTTTGCGAAACCGAAGCCTGCCAAGCGGCAGGTTCATATCATCACAAATCACCAACAATTCATCGCCACTGGGATCAAGCTTGAAAAAGTCAACCGCCTTACGCACACTCGTCCCACTGGCGTTCATGTACGTATCAGGACAGAGGACCACAACCTTTTCACCCTGGTAAACCGCTTCGGCCGATTCACCGTCAAAACGCTTCTTGATTGAAGGACTTCCCAGCGGCCCCATCAAGGCGCCGGCGACTTCAAAACCGACGTTGTGTCGCGTCTCCTGATACTTTCGACCCGGGTTCCCCAAGCCGACAATCAATTTCATTCGCCGATCCCAGCCGTAAACGTAAACACTAGGTAGCCGCCGCTTCGGTCGCGGCCGCACCACGCAATTTCTCAATGTGCGCCACAACGGTTTCCGCTGGCGTCACCAACTCAACACCTTCTGGCAAAACCAGGTTTCCGGCAGTCTTCTGGCCGCCGATGTCCAGGTCGCTGACATCCAAGGTCAACGAATCGGGAATCGCCCCGGCAGGGCATCGCACCAAAACCGAGTGCATATTTTCCAGCAGCACGCCGTTGCTGCGAACACCGATCGAATCGCCGTGATGCGCGATCGCCACTTCCACTTCGACTTTTTCTTGCAAGTTGACTCGCACCAGGTCGAGGTGCAACACCTCAATCCCCAAGTGATCGAATTGCACTTCGCTGACCAACGCAGTGTCGCTGATTGCACCTTGCAAAGTCACCGTTTTGCTGTGGTGACGCAACAACGACTTGACTTCGGTCTTCGGAATCGCCAGGTGCCGATTCGCTTCGCCGTGACCGTACAGCACAGCCGGAATCATGCCCGAGGCACGCAAGCGAATCGAGGCGGTCGTGCCGGTCAAGTCGCGTAGTTGGACATTCAAAACTTCAGATTTGGCACTCACGTTGGGGCGCTCCGAGCGATTGCTTGATTACCGAGGAATTTTTTAAGGGGGCGTAAGTATGGCAATCCTGCTTAATTTCGCAAGGGTAGAAAATGAGTGCTTATCGATCTTTTGCTAGCGAAATCAACAGGTCTTCCACCATCGAGGGCGCAAGCGATCACGAATCGGTCGTTTTTTTCTGCATTGCCAGCGAATCGCTCTAGCCGCTATCGTCGCAAGACAAGCCTTTTTGGATCCTGATCGCATCGTTTTCGTTATCCAACCACAAGCCGTCAGAAACTTTCCCTTGGATCGCAAGCTTTATCTGTCGTGCCTCTGGCCTGGATTGCCAGAACTGTGGTGGCGTGGCCGGATTTCGGCATTGCCAACCGCGCTGGCATTCGCCGCGGCAGCTAATTTTTTGCTAGTTGCCCGGTTCATTTATCCCGAATGGCTTTCCAGCGGCTTAGTCCGGATGGCCGGTTGGGTCGGGGTGGCGATCTGGTTGTTTTGTGTCGTTCGCAGCGTCCGCGAAATGCCTCTGCTGCTGAATCCACGACGCGCTAGCGGTCAACCCGATCGGTTTGCCGAGGCCCACCAAGCGTACTTGAGAGGCCAATGGGCCGAAGCCGAGTCGCTGCTTTCGGATTGCTTGGCGATCGAAAATCGCGACCCGCCGGCGCTGATTCTGTTGTGCGGCGTCTATCGCCATACGGCCAGGCTGGAAGCCGCCGAACGCTTGCTCGAGGAAATCCGCCTAACGGAAGCCGCCGATGGATGGTGGCTGGAAGTTGCCGCGGAACAAAACCGATTGGAACGAGATAAAAAGTTCAGTATTTCCGCAGGGCGATCACAGGCCGAATCGCGATTGGATTCAAATGCGTCGCCTGTGGTACCGATGCCTACTGATCCACCACAATTCGTCTCGTCGCCGCCGACTGAACCTGTGACCAGCGAAAACACGTCCCCCGATGACCACACCACCGAAGTGTCCGAGTCAGCGGATTTATCTCACGCAAACGTCGTTGGTGAAATTGCGGCGGAAATTGACCGACAATCCGACCGAAGCCGCTTGACGACTCGTGCTGCCTGATTGGCAGTCAAACCCCAACTTTACAATTCCGCCCACCAAGACCTTAACGTGCTATCCCTCAAAATTTGATTCATCGCTAGAATCCACAGCATCCTGCCTGGACGGTACCGACCAACATGGCAGTCTGATGGATCGCCCCATTTAACTGACGACCGCCGGGTTTCACGACCTGATTTGTAGCGTAGACTTGGGTTTGGTGCGGGATTGATTTGATCGTCAACGGTGGCGAAGGAAAGATTCATTTGGCCAGTCAACACACAGCATCACACGCGTTTCCGCGATAGAACGGTTAGAGAGGATACCATGTACGAACGATTTACCGACCGAGCACGGAAGGTCATGCAGTTGGCCAACCAAGAGGCCCAAAGATTCAATCACGAATACATCGGCACCGAGCATATTTTGCTCGGGCTGGTCAAAGAAGGCAGCGGTGTCGCTGCGAACGTGTTGAAAAATCTTGAAGTCGATCTTCGCAAGATTCGGCTCGAAGTCGAAAAGTTGGTGCAGAGCGGTCCTGAAATGGTCACCGTTGGCAAACTGCCACAAACACCGCGGGCGAAAAAGGTGATCGAGTACTCGATGGAAGAGGCTCGTAACCTGAACCACAGCTACGTCGGCACCGAACACATCCTGCTCGGCTTGCTTCGCGAACAAGAAGGCGTCGCCGCTCAGGTGCTGATGAACCTCGGCCTGAAGCTGGAAGAAGTCCGCGAAGAAGTGCTGAATCTGCTCGGCCACGGACTCGAGGGTGCCGAAGTCGGTGAACGCGGCGGTCGTACCGGCGAATCGGGCGAAAGCGCTAGCGGCAGCAGCAAAACCGGCAAAAGCAAGACGCCAGCGCTGGACAGCTTCGGTCGCGACCTGACCGAATTGGCGAAGAAGGGCGAACTCGATCCGGTGATCGGCCGCGCTCGCGAAATCGAACGAGCGATTCAAATCCTTTGCCGTCGAACCAAGAACAACCCGGTTCTACTGGGCGAAGCAGGCGTCGGTAAAACCGCTATCGTCGAAGGCTTTGCCCAAAAGGTGATCTCCGGCGAAGTGCCCGATATCCTGGCCGACAAGCGAATCGTTGTGCTCGACCTGGCCATGATGGTCGCAGGCACAAAGTACCGCGGCCAATTCGAAGAACGCATCAAGGCTGTGATGACCGAAGT
>DIUH01000428.1:2309-10279 GCA_002428205.1 Planctomycetaceae bacterium UBA6163 | reverse complement strand
TTTTTATTGCCCCGATAACACATTTTTAAGTGGTGAATATTTGGCGGGTATTGTGTAAAGCGGAATCGACGATTCATGGATGAACAACAGCGGCCATTGGTCGATAACGATCTGGGCGTGTTGCCTGTCGATGGTGGCAAGCATCCCGTTGCGATTACCCAGTTGCGAGTGCTGGGGCATGGTCGCGCCGCAGAAGCGCGTTTGGTGCGGGCCAGGGACCGCGATGGTCATGAGTACCTGAGCGTCGAAAAGGTATTCCGACCAGGATTATTGACGCGCACGATCTATCGAGCCGCCTTTCAAAGTCCGTTTGCGTACCAGGATAATGCTGATGCGATTTGCGCGTCCTATTATCGCCGCCGCGTCGCTGCGGTGATCATCAAGGCATTTGCCCCCGACGCTCGGGTGGCGATGCCGCTTTACGTTCGCTGGGACGCCGCGTCGCAAGCGATGGTCTTGGCCAGCGAGTTCATTCGTGGTCGTGGCGTCACGCCGGCGCCCGTCGATTCCAAAATGATTCGGCGCCGGATCGCGGGACTCGTTTCCAAACCAGAAACGTCGAATGAAGCGCCAGCGGAAATCGATCAATTGGTCGGGTTGATGACCAAACTCGAATCTTTGTTGGTGGACAGCGGGATGACCGGTTCGGGATGGCAGGTTTGCAAGCGGGCGATGGTTTCAACGGCCAATCTGCTGAGAACCGAAAACGGATACGTTGTGGTCGACCTTGAATCGGGAATCCCATCGGTTTTGGTGCCGTCGTACATTGCGGCAGGGTTCCGACTACGCAGCCTGCCGTTGTTCGACGATTTGAATCCGGCGAAATTAACGTCTTGGATCGAGCAACATCGCGACGAACTTCAGGCCGTGTTATCACGATCGCAGTTCGATCAATTCCAAAGCGATGCCGTCCGATTGATTGAGCACGACGCGAATTGGAAGCAAGCCGAAACTGCGATCCTGCGTCGACCACTGCGATTGTTTACCAGCGATTTTCGCGATCGATACAAGGCCCAGGTGCTCGCGTCTTGGACACGTCGCGACATCGCCGATCCAGCGGTGATCGAGTCGATGCGAGATGGCGGTCGGTTCTTCACCAGCATGATTTTTTGGTTGGGATTGATACCGGGCCGACTCGGCAGATTCTTTCAGCGTTGTTTGGCAAACACACAATATCGAAACGGCGTAAAACGATGGATAGGCGATAAGCAGTATCGCGATCACGTAGTTGCTGAGTACGTTTCGGCGAAGGTCAATCAGTGGCAACAAGAGGAGCGCTTAACCAGTGGTCATCTTTCGCCAGCGATGGGTGTGTCCTTTGTGATGCACTGGACGCTATCCAAAGTTACGCCTGCGATGCTGCATCGGTGGTTAAGCGATCCTGTCAATCGCCAGCAGCGCCAAACGCGGATGTTTCTGTTTTGTGTCAGCGGCCGCTTTCAGCGTGAATTGGGCAGACTTTATATTCGGTCGCGAATCCGGGCTTGGCACCAGGAACAACGGCTTGGCGAAGCTGAAGTGCAACGATTAAATGCACAACTGGATAACCACGGCGTTGACGAATATGTGCGTGGCTTTGGTATGCATGTCGGATTGAAATTGCTGATGCCGTTTGTGATGTCGTTGAAGATCGGCGGTGCAGCCGCCTCGGTCGCATCGGGCAATCCGTTTTACTTTTTGTTTATGCTGATGTTGGTCCCGATGCTGAGGACCGCGATCACGATTTGGCGAAAGTTTGCCACCGGGCGACCGCTGGCCGATTATCGAGACGCGTTGATCGTCGGGACCTTGCCGGTCGTCGGGTCGATCGCGTATCCGGTTCAAATGCATTGTAAGTTTCCGGATCTGTCCTTATTCCTGATGCGAGATTTCGCATCGCGACTCGGGCGGATGCTACCGATATATGGTGGCAAAGATTCGCGAACAGAAATCGCCGCGATCGGTACCATCAATGTGATTGCCGAAGCGATCGAAGTCTGGACAACGGTCACGCGATCAAGTGTTGTGACGGTCGCACAGAGCGAGGTCACCTTCGATCAGGCCGCTGACCAGGGCGCGACACGAACAATCGGCCGCTGGGAAAAGTTGGTAAACCAGCAACTGCGGTTACTGGAACAAGAAGCGGGATTCGAATCAACGCAATCGAATCTGGAAAGCCAAGCCAAACGAGCGGCATAAACAAATCAATCGTATCGGTTTGCTGATGTAGGCCGTAACAAGCGCAGCGCCGTTACGGCATAAAGGTCAACGCAATTCGATCGAATATCCGTAACGGCGCTCCGCTTGTTACGGCCTACACGATAGGCCCGACAACATCGCAACCGGTTTGGCATGCTGATGCGTGATGGCATAAAAAAAACCGCAGGATCGATCACTCGATCCTGCGGTGAGAATTCGATTGGAACGAATCGACCAACGGGAATCTTATAGTTCCCAGCCGGCGCGATATTCGCGCTGGACGAACTGGTTAACCTCTGGGCGATTCGCACTGGTCAAAGACTTAGCGTCCCACTCGATACGCTGGCCTTCACCGGCGCGAAGGGCCAAGTTGCCGACCAGAATCGTTTCGGTCAAGCGGCCCGCATAATCGAAGTTGGCCATTGGGCCGGGTTCGTATTCGCCCTTGATGCTGGCAACGAACTCCCACTTCTGACGCTGGTCATTACCGGCCTTATAAGGAATTCGCGGAACCGATTGCTCCGGCAACTTGAAGTCGACAAACTGGTTTTCTGGCAACAGCATGTACTTCGCACCGTAATCGTCTGGTGAAAAGAGCAAGCCTTTGCTGCCGACCAGGACCGCGCCGCTGGTCTTCTGCTTTCCATCGCGTTGGGCTTGAACGCGTTTCTGGAACGATTCTGGCAACTTGCTGATGATCTCGTCGCTCGGCAGGTTCCCACCGTCGTACCAATAGAAGCTGCACGCTGGCAAATCACCACGCTTGGGAAACTCGAACTTAATCGTCGAGCTGCCTGGGAACGTTTCGCCTTCATAGATGCCAGGGTTGCTGACAGCTGTAACGGCGATTGGGTCCCACAATTGCAATGCCATGACCGACAGGTTGGTCGTGTGGCAAGCCATATCGCCCAGAGCACCGGTGCCGAAATCGATCCAGCCGCGCCAGTTAAACGCGTGGTAGGCGCCTTGTTTGAACGGTCGCATCGGTGCGGGGCCGATCCAAGCGTCCCAGTTCAAGCCTTCGGGCACTGGGTCGGAGCCAGCGGGACGGCCTTGGCCTTGAGGCCAAACCGGACGGTTGGACCAAATGTGGATTTCCGAAACGTCGCCGATCGCGCCGCTGCGGATCACTTCAACCGCTTCGCGCAGACCATCTTCGCTGGTCCCCTGGTTGCCCATTTGCGTGACCACGCCCATCTCAGCGGCGGTCTCTCGCATCATCCGAGCTTCGCGGATCGACCACGTCAGTGGTTTTTGGCAATAGATGTGCTTCTTCATCCGCATCGCCTTGATCGCGGCAGCGGCGTGTGTGTGGTCAGGCGTGCTGACCGTAACGATATCGCACTTGTCGCCCAACTTGTCCAGCATTTCGCGGAAGTCGGTGAATTGTGCGGCGTCTGCGAACTCGCGAGCCTTTTTGGTCAGTGTCCCTTGATCGACATCGCAAAGCCCGACGATCTTAACGCCTTGCTCGGCAATGTGGCTGGTATCGCTGCTGCCCTTGCCGCCCACGCCGATGCACGCTGCCGCGAGCGACTGCAATGCTGAATCCTGAGCTTTGGTAACGGCTGATGTGCCGAGCCAAAAACCAGCCCCGGCAGCCGCAGACTGCCCCATGAATTGTCGACGGGACGATTTGCCCGTCTGTAAAATATTCTTAGTCACAAACAATACCTCGGGATGAACTTCAGTAGACTCGGAAACGGAATCCGCATCGCTATCCTAAACTAATGGCGTATCAATTGACAATCAAGCAGATGCTATGGCTTTCTCATTCTCCTTTTGTTGCACGATCCGACCTTATTTTCTACTCTTTGGTTGATTAAACGCTGCTAATCAGCCGTGGCCACCTCGGCGGCGGGCGTTCCATGCAACCCAATAGCTGGTCAAGTTCCAGAGAAAAGCCTTCTGATGAAAATCGATTTTAAACTTCCAAGCACCGCATATCCTGGGTGCACTGCATTCATACGTGACCTTTTGATCACCAGTTCGCCCGGTAATTCAACCTGTTTCAGCATGTCGTGGATGGTCGCGGCATGTGTGGTCGTCATGGTGGGTGGTTGTGGACGTAAAGCCGCCGAGGAAAAGATCGCCGATAAGCCTGCCGCAGCACCGGCTGCGGTCGTGGCTAAGCCAGACGATCCCGCAGCGGTGGAAGCGTTACGATCGGCCGGTTTTGTTTTGACGACAGGCAAAGATGGAAAAGTTACTGCGTTTTCGATTGCCAGCCAAACTGATGTATCGGATTCATTCGTTCACCTCGTTGGCGTCCCCAATGTCCAAGCGGCCACATTTACAGGCCCAGGAGTCACGGGCAAGGGGATGGATGTTTTGGCCAGCCTGTCTGAATTGAAACGCCTCGACTTGTCAGATTCAGCCATTGAACCGAGCGTCTTGGAAATCGTCGGCAAGCTTTCGAAACTGGAAGCGTTATTTTTGCGTCGCACGCCAGTCACTGACGCATCGCTGCAATCGCTGACCAGCTTGCCCAAGCTTCGTGCGCTCGACTTGCGGAACACCAACATCACTGATGATGGAATGGCCAGCGTTGCAAAAATTAAAACCCTCGCCGATATCCAGCTAGAAAAATCAAAGGTGAATGATCCAGGTGTCGCGATGCTGGCGGGTCTGCCGCTTACCTCATTCAATGTGAACTATTGCACGACGGTCAGCGACCAATCGCTCGCGGTACTTGGCAAGATCCCAACCTTGCGTTCGATCCAGTTGGATGCGACCAAGATTACGGACGCTGGCATGGTGCACATCGCCAACTTGGTTAATCTCGAGCGGCTTCGGATCCGCGATACCGACATTACCGGCGAAGGCTTTAAGCATATTGCCGGTTTGAAGAAACTTCAGCGGTTGGAACTGCGTGGCACTTCGCTTGATGATGCTGGCGTCGCGATTATCGCCGACTTGCCAGCGGTCAATTATCTCGACATCGCCGAGTGTCGACTGGTCAGCGCCGAAGGGATGAAACCGATCGGACAGTTGAGCGGGCTGACCTACTTAGGTTTTTGGGAAACCAAACTCGATGACGAAGCTTTTAAGGCGTTTGATAAGTTGACCAAAATCGTCGAATTGGATTTGAAAGCGACACAGATTACCGACGAAGCGGTGCCGACACTGCTGAAGATGCAAGCCATCAAGGAATTGAATGTCGCTGGCACGCAATTAACCGACGACGGCTTTGCTCAATTGGTGAAATTGCCCAACCTTAAGAAAATCAACGTCGCCAATACCAGCATCGGCTATGACGTGATCGACACGTTGGCCGAAGCCAACGGCGGAATTGAAGTGGTTGAGTCGGGCGATTGATTCGTCAATCGGCCTGCGTAATCCAGTTTTCATTCAAGCGGACATACTTCATCGTTTTGCCCGCTTCGACGAAATAGCTGTAGACAACATGCAATGATTCTTCACGTCCTTGAATGATGACCGGGTAATGGAATTGGCCGCTGGCGTGATCTTCGAGCGATCGCGACCACTTCCAAGATTTCCCTTCGTCATCGGAAAGCATCAGCGTCAGTTTGGATCGGCCGTCGATGGTATCGTTGCAAATTAATACCCATCGGCCACTGCGCAATCGAACCGCGTCGAGACCCGATCCGGGATTGAGCACATCGATCGGCGCTGCGACGGTCCATGTGATTCCTTCGTCGTTGGATTGAGAAGCCAGCACTTTTCCGCCCGGACCATTGTTTCTCATGTATGCGACCAGTGTGCCGTCGTTGCGTCGCACGACCGCGGGTTGAATGTTCCCCAGTCCATAGATCGGCTTGCTGGCGTACCAAGATTTCCCGCCATCGTCGCTGATCGCCATGATCGAAATTGAAAATGTGTCGGTGTAAAGCGGCAGCAAGATTCTTCCGCTGGGCAAGACCGTCGGCTTGCAACGCGGTTGCCAACCCAGCCTCTGGAACAATTTGTCTTTCAAGCGTTCCTTCGCCAGATCGATTCCTTCGACGACTTTGGGGGGCAACGGGACGGAAAGTTGCTTGGAAATCAATTCGTCAAGCACCCGCGTCGCTTCGTCGCTGAAGTCGTCTGGTTTCAGCAACACCAGCCCCTGGCGATCCCAGCGGAGTCCCGTCGGCGCGGTCGGGTGATCGGCGACTTGATAGCGTGTTAAGCAAGATTCCCAACTGTTTGCGATCACCGTGGGCCAGAATAACCATAACCGATCCGAATCGTCGACGTGCATGCAGGTGTTGCAGTCGGGAAAGCCCGGTTCATCAGCCATCACAAACGGTTCGGACCAATCGCTTTCACCTGCCCGTTTCCAAGCCCCCATCACCGCGACATCATCAGCCTTTCGCTCGCCCGATCCACGGTACCAAGACGCCAGCAGGTCGCCGTTTTTGAACTCGACAATTCCTGGTGCATGGTTGTGATTGGCATCGAGCGGAAAAACCCACTGCGATTCGATGGAATCGGTCGTGTCACCTGATTCAGATGACCCCGTGCGGGGCTTTGGCGATTGTCCGCAAGCAAGAGGTGGGGCGAGAAATTGCAATGCAGCAATGGCAATAACCGCAATTGTCAAGGTGATAAGTTTGCAAGTCATAAGAGTTCACTTGGACGGGACGCCGGAATAGAGAGCGCGAAGCGAAGGGCCGTAACGCCTTATTTTAAACGAAGATCGTTGGCGGGTGTCTGTCGTTGTTTTCATCGGTCGCAATACCGACATTCAAGTTGGCCGATCGGGTTTGTACCTGCTTTCTGTACGCCACGTCGTCCCGATGTTTGCGATTGTGTCGGCAAGTTTTTTCGTGGGCCGAAATCTCAAGCTACTCTTCATTAATCGGATTGCAGTTCGACCGATATCGGAGAGTTTGTACGCATAATCGTTAAAGCCAGTGCGATGATTAGCAAATGATCGACCAAATCTTACTTGGCATTTTGGGTGCCATTGTTATCAATCAATTGTTTGCAAACTTTGTTCATCGCGTTTCCGGTAGGTCGTGGCCGCGTTTGGTAATCACGCTTGCCCCACCCGCCTCTGGAAGTTCCCCGATTCAAGGTCACGTCAGCGGCAGGCGCGCAACGGATAAGCAGTTGCAAGATGCCGATTATGAAACACAAAAAGAAATCCTGCTTCGGCGTGCCTTTGATTCCGCGTTGTCGTCCTCATCGCCTGTCATCCCACCGGCTTCGACGTCGAAGCTTGGATCGACCACGCCAAATAACGACATAAAGATTGTGGGGCCAGATTGGACCGGTTGGCGCAAGGTTCGTGTCGACCAGTGTCGCGATGAATCGCCCGACTGCCGATCATTCCGCTTTGTTCCAGTGGATGACGCCCCGTTCCCCAGTTTTCGTGCTGGCCAGTCGATTTTGGTTGGTGTCCGTCATCCGGTAACCGGCAAACGATTGACGCGATGCTACAGCCTGTCGGGCGGGCCGGGAGAGTCCTACTATCGAATTACGGTAAAACGCGTTCCAGGTGGTGTGGTCAGCAATCTGTTGCACGATCACATTCGGGTTAACGACGAAGTCGAGATCCAAGCGCCGCGTGGTTCGTTTCATGCAAGCGTTGAACTTCGGCATGAACCGCTGGTATTGATTGCCGCCGGCATCGGAATCACACCCATACTGTCGATGTTTTTGGAAAATCTGGAGCAAACGCCAGAACGGCGTGTTGAGATTTTTTATCAATTGCGCAGCCCCAGCAACACACCTTTCCTGGGGATCTTACGGTTTTCAGTCAACAAGATTGCGGCGACTTTGCCAACCCGTTTGCACGTGTTTTTCAGCCAACCATCAGGTTCTGAAATACTTGCTGGCGATAC
>DIUH01000428.1:0-2295 GCA_002428205.1 Planctomycetaceae bacterium UBA6163 | reverse complement strand
GTTCGATATGAATCGTTCGGTGATAAACCGAAGGGTGTCGGCGCGATTACGGTTCCGTCCGATGATCAATCTGATACGGATTTCGCATCGACCACGGAATCATTTAAGGTGCGATTCGAATCGAGTGATCGCGATGCGGATTGGAATGGTACCCAAGAAAGTGTTTTGGAATTAGGAGAATCGATCGGGGTGGAGCTTAGTTCCGCTTGCCGGTCAGGCGAGTGCGGAGCATGCATCGTGAAGCTGTGCCAGGGGACGGTTCGATACGAAAACCAGCCGGGATGCGACTTCCAGGCCGACCAGGTGGTCGCTTGTGTTGCTAGGCCGGCCAGCGACCTTCGCATCGAAGCTTAATCGAACTGATCAAGCGGTTGACGGATTTCTGAAATTGTCGCGTGACGCCGACGCCTGATTCCCACCTGGGATACGCGATCGATTACACTAGCGGCAGTCTGCCCACCAATTGCGTCTGCGACGACTGCCCGCATGGCCGATCGCTTGCGCCCCGCCTGATCCTGTGAGGTCTGAAATGAGTGTCTTTCGCGATTTAGCGATCTTCTGTTTCGGTTGTTTGCTCGTTTGCGGCTCGGCGGAATCTTTCGCACAACCTCCTCAGGACAATTCGGCGTCACCGAAGGCTGTTCAATTGTTACCAGGATCGCTTGTCGGTGGTTCGACGCCCGCGACGATGGTTCGCGACTCGCTGCACCGCGAAGCGAACAGCCACTTTCAAGATCGCCGTCAAGCGTATGAGGCCCGTACTGCTGCGGCCGATATCCTGGCATATCAACAGCGATTGCGTGACGAGTTTATCGCTCGCATCGGTGGCTTGCCCGGCCCGGTGCCAATCAACGCAAAGATCACCGGCGTGATCGATCGCGACGGATATAAGCTTGAAAAAGTGTTGTTCGAAAGCCAGCCGAAGTTTTATGTTACGGCAGGGCTTTTCTTGCCAGATCCGAAGAAGTTTCCGCCACCTTGGCCTGCGGTCATTGTCCTTTGCGGCCATTCGGATAATGGCAAATTGCAAGAAGGTTATCAAACGGGAAGTGCCCTAGCGGCGCTGAACGGATTGGCGACGATGATTGTCGATCCGGTTGCACAGGGTGAGCGATCGCAATTGTTGAAAGACGACGGCAAGCCTGCGATTTCCGGCTCAACAACGGAACACACTTTGTTGGGTTCCGGTGCGATTCTTGTCGGCTGGAACACGGCGCGGTGGATGATCGGCGATGCGATGGCGGCGATCGATTATTTGCAATCTCGCGAAGACATTCGCGCCGACCGAATCGGATGTATGGGAAACAGCGGCGGCGGAACACAGACCAGCTATATGATGGCGCTCGATCCGCGTATCTATGCCGCCGCGCCGTCGTGCTATATCACCAGCTTTCAAAGGTTATTAGAAACGATCGGGCCACAGGATGCCGAGCAGAATATTTTTGGTCAAATCGCAATCGGGATGGACCATGCCGATTATTTGATGATGCGCGCGCCCAAACCGACGTTGATCAACGCCGCTACGAAAGATTTTTTTGACATCGGTGGCACTTGGTCGTCCTATCGCGAAGCGAAACGGTTGTTCCAGCGGATGGATGCCGGACGCAATATCGAATTGATCGAAGTCGATGCGACCCACGGTTGGCATCCGATGATTCGCCGGGCCAGTGTGCAGTTTATGGTCCAGCATCTTGCCGGGCGATTAGGTCCCATTCATGAACCGCCCATTGTGCCACTTACGGCCGAAGAAATGAACGTGACGCCGCAGGGACAAGTACTGTTGTTACCCGAAGCGGTATCGGCGTTTGATCATGTCAAACAAGAGAGCGATCGTTTAGCGGGCGAACGCAAGACTGCGGCACCGGCGGCCGACGCGCTTCGAAAGTCGGTTCGTTTAGTCGCAGGAATCAGGGAACTGGAGAAATTGTCCGAACCGGAGTTGGTGCCGACGGAACCGGTGACGATCAACGAGCAAAAATATGAATCGGTGGTCCTCAAAGTATCCGAAGACATTTGGTTGCCAGGATTGCTGGCCAGGCCGGAAAAGCAACCGAGCACGAAAGTCACCTGTTTGATCATGGCGGAGGGAAAAAGTGCTGCGATCGCCGACGATGGCGAAGTCAGTCGTCGTGTCGCTGGTGGTGAGACCGTCTTGGCGATCGACATTCGGGGCATTGGCGAGACGAAACCGGTTGGCCAGCGGTGGTATCATCAGCGATTTGGTGACAATGGCGGAAACTCCACGCTCGCTTATCTGCTAGGCAAATCGTTGGTCGGTGACCGTGCCGAAGATGT
>DIUH01000230.1:9687-9871 GCA_002428205.1 Planctomycetaceae bacterium UBA6163 | reverse complement strand
CGCCATCTCAAGTTGCGACGGTTGGTCCGCTTGAATTGCGGTCGATTCCGTAGAATCGACATAACCGTCACGAGTTGGCCTGTGACTGGTTAGTATTGCTCCGCATGTAACGATGCGAGTGGTGATACCAAGCGTTTCTTGTCGATCGTTTAAAACGGTTGTCAGAGTGATTGCGATTTCGCAC
>DIUH01000230.1:6811-9615 GCA_002428205.1 Planctomycetaceae bacterium UBA6163 | reverse complement strand
GTCGGTTCGATCTGGCTGTCGATCCAACCGCGTTCGTGGCCGCGAACGGTTCGCCAAGTCTTTTCAAGACAACTGCTTTTCACCGGATTCGACGCGATCGCGCTGACGTTTCGGATCGCGTTCGCCGTCGGGTTATTGGTGATTGTGCAGATTCAGTTGTGGACGCAATCGATCGCCGACGTCGATTTTTCGGGCCAACTGTTCTTGCGAATCTTCTTTCGAGAACTCGGCCCAATGCTGGCCAATTTGATTGTGATCATTCGCAGTGCGACAGCGATCGCCACCGAAATGGCGAGAATGAAAGTCGACGGCGATATCGAGGTATTGGAAAGCCAGGGCATCGATCCGATGAATTACCTGGTAATGCCGCGCGTCTTAGGGATCGGATTTTCCGTCTTTGGCCTAGCGGTGATCTTCATCGCGTTTGCATTCGTCAGCGCTTTCATCGTCGGCACAATGATTGGCGTTTTCAATGTCGGACCTTACGACTTTCTGGAAGGGATTTTTCGCCAGGTCGAAGAATTGGATGTACTGTTTTTCGTTTTCAAAACACTCTTGTCCGGGTTTCTGATCGGTGCGATCGCTTGCGTCACCGGACTGGAGATTCAGGATCGCGATGTCGAAATTCCTCAGATCGCTGGCCGATCGGCCGTGCGAGCTTTAATGGCGGTCTTTTTCATCGCAATGCTGTTATCATTAAGCGCGTATGGCAGAGTGTTGATTTTTCAGGTCTTATAATTCGTTGCTATGGCGAACCAATCATCATGAGCGGCAACGACGAACCCGTCTTGACGATGGTGAATGTCACCGCGACCCTCGGTGACGAGCATTTTACGGATGTCGAAGGCGTCTCGTTTGGCATTTCGCCGGGCGAATGCATGTCGATCGCGCTGCAGGATCATCGTGATTCGCCACTGCCTGGGTTTGCCTTGGGTGAGCGAATCGCCGAATCGACGGCAAGCCGATCGGGCAAGCCTGGGCAGAGTGCAGCGGCGAAATCGCGAGGGTTTCTCAGCTCCGAGACAGCTGACGTCGGCATGTCGGGCAGGGTTTTATTCGAGGGTGTTTCATGGGAGTACCGATCGACGTACGGTTTGCTGGCCTGTCGAGGAAGGATCGGCTGGGTTTTGTCGCAATCGGCGTGGGTGAACAACCTGAATGTTTTAGAAAATGTCTTGCTGAGACAATTGCATCATACGCGCACCCCACGAAAACAACTGTTGGCCGAGGCCCAAGAGTTAGCCTATGCGGTTGGCTTGCCGGAGGTGCCTGCGGGCCGAATGGGAACGTTGGAAACCAGCAAGTTGCGACGGGCTGAATGGGTAAGAGCGTTTCTAGGAAATCCAAGATTGGTGCTGCTGCACCGTGCCTTCAACGGGATTGAGCGAAATCATCACGAGTCGCTTATTAAGATTGTGCGTCAATCACTAAGTCGTGGCACAGCGGTTCTTTGGGTGGCCAGCGCAAATGAGGAACTGACAGTGGCCAATCGCTTAGCGTCGCACAAATATGCCATGGTCGGCCCAAAGCTAAAACCCGCGGAGGTCATGGAATGATCCTTTCACGCGGACATAAACTTCGTTACGCCAACCAGTTCGTCGGTGCCTTTATCTTATTGGTCGTCGGCCTGCTGTTTGTCGGTATGGTCGTGTTGATTCGAAGCAAGAATTGGCTGACCCCGAAAGTTCAAATCGTCGCCTATTTGCCCGAGGATGACCTCAACGGATTGCAGGTCAATACGCCTGTTCAGATCCTTGGCGAACGTGTCGGCAAGGTAACCAGTATCACCTACGAGACACTGCGGACCGAAGAATTGAAGGAATGGTGGCCAGCGACCGAACGCCCACCCAACCACTTCCTCAGAATCGATATCGAAGTTGCCGCCGATGCGATTAAGCGTCTTGGCACTACGACACCCCGGATTCATGTCCGCCGACGGATGGCCGGTGTGGGTGACGTCTATTTGGAACTTATGCGTGGACGCAGGCGTGAGGATTTTTATGTAATCCAGCCAGAAAAGTCGGCGCAGGATGAAATCCGAACAATGACCGAATTGATGGGCGAAGTCCAACGCGACTTTGAGACGATCCGAGAAACGCTGGAAAGGTCTTCGGCGAACTTTGATGAATCGAATGGGGAGATCGTTAAGACCAGCCAACGGGTACGCCAGTTATCAGAATCACTGTTGGAACTGACACCCAAATTGCCGAAATTGGCCGATTCGGTTGAACAGACTTCGGATGATATGCGGATCACCAGCGAACGCGTTCGGATGTTATCAGATTCGCTGTTAGAAGTTACGCCTAAATTGCCTCAGATCGCCGAGTCGGTAGAGCGAACTTCGGAGGATATGCGAGTTACCAGCGAACGTTTCCGCGAAACGACTGAACAGATCGGTCGATCCAATCGTCAACTTCAAAATGTGTTGACCGATGCCGAGGAGGTATCACCGCGACTGTTGCCGATCGCCAAACAGACGCAACAGTTGTTGCAAACCAGTCAGGTTGTGGCGGATCGCTTGAAGGATGAATCGGAATCGTTGCCCGGAACGGTTAATGAGTTTCGCGACACCATCGGCGGATTTCAGGATACGGTCGGCGATGCCCAGCAAGTGATCGACGGGTTGCGACAGAATTGGTTGATCCGGCGTCACGTCGACCAGCCCGAACAACCCTCGCGGGTGCCAACGTCGAAGGTACGCGTCGGAGGTTTTTCGCCGTGATGTATCTCCGTCAACTGGCCAACCTGCAAAGCCATCATGCTGCTTTGGTCGCGTGCGTTATGGCCGCTGCGCTAGGCGGATG